>JBBABQ010000037.1:0-9037 GCA_041657565.1 Minisyncoccota bacterium
GGGCCACGAAGGTGGTCATTGCATTGGGAAATTTTGTCGCTACGAAATGGTACTTTGCCTTGGCAATAGTCGCGGTTTTAGCCGTTTCTTCAATAACTTTTTTAAAAACAGCTACCGGCAAAAGGCTCGCCGACTCTTTTCTCGTAAAAGCTCCCCTCATCTCCCCGATCATTAAAGACATTAACTCGGCCTATACGGTCAGAAATTTAAGCTCTCTCGCGGCGGCGGGCGTTCCCCTACCCAGATCGCTGGAGATCACCGCCGGCACCGTGGGGAACGGACTTTATAAAAAAGCTCTTCTCGCCGCGGCGGATAAGGTCAGAAAAGGAGAAAAGCTCTCGGAGGTCCTGAAAAATTACTCCAATATCTACCCGCAAACCATCATTCAAATGATAGCCGTCGGAGAAGAGACCGGAGAGACCTCTGCCATTTTGGCAAAACTGGCGGATTTTTTTGAAGACGCTGTTTCCGAAGCCACTAAAAACATAACCTCGATAATAGAACCGGTAATGATGGTGATCATCGGCGGCGTGGTCGGGTTTTTCGCCGTTTCCATAATGCAGCCAATACAAGATATAATGACGACCATAAAATAAAAATATGCCAGCGCCAGCAAAGATCAAAACTGCAGCGGCCTTTTCGAAAGGATTCTCGCTGATAGAAATATCAATAGTCTTGCTCGTGCTTTCGATCTTCGCAGGGATCGGATATTTCGGATTTTACGAATCTCAATCGACCGTGAGACTGGCCGGAATTTCCCGCGATCTGGTGGCCGATCTGCGCTACGCCCAACAACTGGCAGTCTCTCAGCAAATAAAATACGGCGTCCGCTTTTATTCCGATGAAAAAAAATACGAGGTCGTTCAATTCGCCGACCCGGAACAGACAATAAAAACCGTCAACCTTCCGGAAGGGATCGAATTCCAACAGATCGATTTTACGAACAGCCAGGTCAAATTCAACATTTACGGAGCGGCAACTGAAGCTGGAAACACCGTGTTGAAAGATCAAGGATCCAATATTATTACAATAGAGATCAAACCATCAGGATTTGTCAAAACAATAAAATGACGATCATTCAAGATCAAAAAGGGATGACCTTGATAGAGGTCCTTCTGGCCATAGCCGTCCTTTGCATAGGCATCTCCGGAGTGATGCAGGTGTTTCCTTTTGCCATTGAAAAAGGAGCGATGGCCAAAAATAGATCGACGGCGGCCTATTTGGCCCAGGGGCGGATAGAAGAACTTTTATCTTTTTCTTACGATGATGCTTACTTGGGAACAGGCACGACCACGACAAGCACATCTCCCGGATATCAGGTACAAACCAACATCGACTATGTCGATCCGAATAACGGCCTCGCGCCAACGAGCACCGACCTGGGGATCAAAAAAATAAAGGTTAAGGTTTCCTGGGGCCAGATCCAATCCAGCCAGTCGCTGGAAGTTTCTACTTTATATTCCAAAAAATGAAAAAAAACGCAAACAACCGAAAAAACCGGGGGTACACTCTCGTGGAGACGATAATAGTCATTATTATATTTGCCATTGCCGCCGGCACCATCGCTTCCGTTGAATTTTACGGACAAAAACTCTATTTCCAGCAAGAAAGCTTAGGAGAGATCACCCAGAACGGACGGGTAATGATGGAACGGCTGACCAGGGAATTGCGCCAAGCCAAAAAAATACCCGGGGGCCTTCCCGAAACAGAATCGGACGGCGCATCCCAGATCAATTTTCAGGACGGCCATGTCAGCTCGATCTATGCTACCAGTACGCCGCAAGGAATATCCTCGACAACCATAGTCTTGGCTTCTAACTCCTCCGGAGTAACCGATTTCTACAAAGACACTTTCATCGAAATTATCTCTGGATGGGGAAATGCCAATAATAAAATAAGAAAAATCACGGATTACGATGGAACAACGAAAACCGCAACGATAGATCAGCCTTGGCAAACCCCCTTCCCGACTACCGCCTCTGTCTATAAAATAGACAGCTCCTATTACTACATAAGCTATTTCTCCAGCTCGACCGAGATATATCGAAAAATCGAGGCCTACTATTTCCCCAGCGATCCAGACAATTATCTTCCTTACAATTCAACTTCAACGAGCGAGACGCTGACAATAAAAACCCTTGAAGAACCCAAGATCATCGGAGAGTTCGTCCAAAGTTTGAAATTTTGGGGAGACAAGCTGATCAACATAAAAATAAATTTGGCAAAGAATGGACAGCTCATCGAGCTGCAAAACAAAATATTCGGCCGCAATCTTTAAACTCACTCTATGGCAAAAACAGCGCAAAAAGGATCGGCAATAATAATCGCTCTCGGAGCGATGATGATCTTAATGCTGCTTGCAAGCTTTTTTATATCCTTCTCAACGACCGAATACAAAATCTCAAAAAGCCAAGTGCAAAGCATCCAAACTTATTACCTGGCCGAAGCGGGAGTGAACGAAGCCATCTGGAGGTTAAAAAATGATCCAGCCTGGGAAGTTTGCTTCACAAGTTCGACCGCTTCATGCAATTGCACCGATTGGACAACCTCAACTTATAAAGACACTTCCGCTCTTATGCCAAACAGCAGCTACGTCATCTCTGTGGCCAATTCAGGTTGCGGCAACGGAGAGATTTCGACGAACGCAACGTCAAGCGCCGAAGGAAAATTCAACCAAAGACTCGTTAAGATAAATATCTATAAAGCCATAGATAGTCTGACAGTTAATAGTCCGATCTTTTCCGGATCGCCAAGCGGCGAAATAACCATCCATCTCAGCAAGGTAAATGTCCATAACGGCAATATCTTCAGCAATAATAACATAAATGTCAAATCCAGCAGCGAGGTCAACGTATACGACAATCCCGCCACGCCTACAAGCACAAGCCAAGAAGGATTAATCTTCGCGGTAAACAACGCCAATTTAACCAATAGTTGGGTAAACAGTTCTTCGAGTTGTTCCAAGAAAGGTTGCGAATCGAAATGTCCCGCGGACAATTGCCCTCCCGATGATGCTTTCATGCCATCGGTCGATTTCAATTCGACAAGCTCTTCTTCCTATAAGAATAAATCTATCAACGCCCAGAACCAGGGCCAATGCTGGGTGGTCGGAAAAGACAGGAACAATAGTTTCGTTACAACAACTCCGCAGTGTTTTTTCACGGAAGCTCAGTTCAACGCGCTCCTAAGCAAGGTGGGCTGGAATGGAACTTTGATTTTGGAACACAGAGCGAACGGGACCGCGACATCCACCTATTATGTGACCGGACCGGTGGAACTGCGAGGAGGACGCCGTCTTATAGTTAACGGCGTCCTAGTTACCGACGGAGATATAAGCATCGGAGAAAGACTCTGCTGGGGGTTGCAATGCGGGTTGGACCAAGTAACGGTAAACGATCCCGGAGAAAATATTCCGTCTGGGTTATTAAGCCAAGGCAATATCAGTTTCGATATTTTTGCTTCATTGAACGAGGTGAACATCGAGGGGATCGTTTATGCCGGGACCCAGATGGATTTCATCAGTCTGCCGCAATCTTTTGTTGTGACCGGCGGAATGTTAGCCGCCAAATTCTCCATGTTCAGCGTTTTCCAGCCCCTTGAATTCTATTTCGACGAACAAAAAATAAGAGAAGGGATCTGGGGAGGACCCGTTCCGACCGGCGGGGTCAAACCGGCTTTCTCCCCTATCATAACCATCGACCACTGGGAAGAAGTTTATTAAAAGGATATTTTCTGCGGATAGTTATTCACAGCATAACTAATTTTAACTTTCCTTAAAAAAATATATAATATAAAAAGACGCGTTAAAAAATCCTACCGATAAAATATTTAAATGCTGGAATCGCTTAATTTAAAAAAAGAGGCGTTCGGACTTGATGTTTCCGATCTCTCCTTGAAGATCGCCAAACTGCGGAAAGGCGGCAGCCATTTGAAATTGGATTCTTTCGGTAGTATGAACATAGACCCCGGCCTCATAAAGCAGGGAGAGATCACGGACGAAAAAAGAGTGGCCGAGATCATAAAAGCTTCCTTAAAAAATGTCTATGGAAAAAAGATCAAAACAAAATATGTTATTGCTGCCTTGCCCGAAGAAAAAGCCTTCCTGCAAGTGATAAGAATGCCTAAGCTTTCAAAAGAAGACCTCGGGTCGGCAATAGCTTACGAAGCCGAGAATTATATCCCGATGCCGATAAACGACGTCTATCTTGATTCCCGGATACTTCCCGCAATGCGAAATTGCAAAACGGAAGGCCAAGAGGTTCTATTGGCCGCGATCCCCAGGAAAGTAGCTGACGGATATCTGTCCTGCCTCAAAAAAGCCGGGCTTGAACCTATCGCCTTTGAGATAGAATCCCAGGCCATCTCCAGAGCCTTGATCAAAAACGACAACGCGAACGAACCGATCGCTATGCTCGATCTTGGCGAAAGCCGGACCATTTTCATAGTCTTCTACGGAAATTCCATAAGATTTACCGCTTCCATACCGATATCGGGTTATTTGTTCAGAAAAATAGTCGCCCAGGACCTCGGAGTCGATATGGATAAAGCTGAAACATTGATAACGCGTTACGGCATAAGAGAGAGGATGAAAATAAAGATACAGAACGAGACCGATCCAAGTCCGGAAACGAAATTGGTCAAGGGAGAGATATTCCAGGCCCTCATACCGGCGCTTGTCGACCTGGTCCAGCAGATCAAAAAATATATGGACTTTTACCAGACCCATTCCTGCCAAGACGCTCCGGCTAATGAAACGAAAAAAATATCGAAAATAATCCTTTGCGGAGGGGGCGCCAACCTGAAAGGAATAGACGGGCTTCTTTCTCTAGAGCTAAGGACTCCCGTGGAAATAGGAAATCCCTGGGTCAATATCATGGGGGAAAAAGATATCCCCGATATCTCTTCGGAAAAATCTTTAAAATATGCGACCGTTTTGGGGCTAGCCATAAGAACCCTTGAAGAAAAATGATAAATCTTCTTCCTCCCAGCCAGAAAAAAGACCTGAAGCAAGAAAAAAATTTCAAGCTGGTTTTGACTTTCGGCCTGCTATCCATCTCTTATCTTCTTTCCCTGGGCCTGCTTCTTTTTCTGGCAAAGATAATGCTTAACGCGGACATGGAAACGCAAAAAACCCATTTCGACCAGAAAAACGGACAGCTGGAGAGGCTAAAAGACCTGCAAAACAAAGTTGCCGAATCGAATAGCGTTTTTTTAAACTTAAAAAATTTCTACTCCGAACAAACCGACTATTCCGATGCCTTTAACAAGATCAGCTCGGCGTTCCCGTCCGGAATATCGGTCTACTCGGTTTCATTCCTTTCCGAAGACGATGAGGCCGTAAGCGTTTCCCTGAGAGGATTCTCCAAAACAAGGGAAGACCTGAACGCTTTCAAAAAAAGCCTCGAAGCTAAAACCGATAATTTCTCAAGCGTAGTTTTTCCCCCGGAAAGCTGGATCAAAAAGACCAATATTGATTTCGAAATAGGCTTTAAAGTATTGCGCAATAAAATAAACGCTTCGCAGCAATAAAGTATGGATCTGAAGTTAAAAACAAACATAACCTTGTTCCTATTCGCGGCAGCCTCTCTCGCGCTGGTTTTCTTTCTTATCCGCCCGTCTTTTTTGAGCGCAAAAGAAAGCGGCCAAAACCTTCTCGATCTGAGGCAAAGATCCGCCTCTATCGAGGTCAAAATAAACAGCCTTAAAAATTTCGAGACCCGCTATAAAGAAGAGATCGGACCGGATCTGGAAAAAAGCAAAAAATTGTTTATAAACCCCGAAGACCAAGCGTCTTTTCCCGTTCTGATCGAGAACACGGCTGAAAAGAACGGCTTAAAGATCGATATCTCCTCGGTCAAGATATTCGATAATACGGAAGAAAGCGAAGAGATATGGCCCTCCCTCAATTATCAGATCAGCCTTACCGGGTCCTTCTCGGGAATATCGAAATTCATCGAAACTTGCTCCAATTTGCCGTATCTGATCGAGATACACGGATTCAGAGCCAGTAAGATCGATAAAAAAGAAAATGATCTCTCCAAAGAAAAAGACGCGGGAATGTCTCGGGTCCAGGCGGACCTTTCCTTAAAGGTTTATATGCAAAAATAAAAATGAAAAAAATATCGATCCCATCGTTTAATACCGAAAAAATAAAAAACCTGCTTGGTTTTTTAGGAGAAAGATCATTTCTGATCTTCATCTCGCTTTTTTTGATCTCCGGTTATTTAACCTACTTCTTGCTGTACCAGCCGATAAAATCGAAAAAAGATTTCTTGGTCGATGAAAAAGCCAATTCCGTCCAGTTTGACGACGATTCGTTCAATGCGTCCCTGGAGCAGTGGAAGATAAAAGAAAAGAGGCTGGCGGGAGCAGACTCGAAAAATTATCCCGACGTCTTCCCGGTCGCGGCAGGGACAAACACGCCGGCCGTTTCGAGCACCGCAGTTTCAACCGCCTCCTCGACAGCTTCCTCAACGGTCCGATCGGCCGCTTCAACAACCGCTCCGGCGATAAATAACCGATAAAAAATCATGACAGCAAAAAATCTAAACATTCTTTTGGTCTCGGGGATAATGCTGGTAATGAGCCTCGGATGCTTTTTATATCTCCGGCCGATATCCTATAAGACCGCCGAAAACAACAATCCTCCCCCCGCTCCCGCTCCCAATATCGAAGAACCCGCCATATTCGATCTTTCTCCCGACACCGGATCGGGCAGTACGACGGAAACAGAGGTCGAAGATCTGTTAAGGACGCTAACGGACCCGGAACAAGCCGAAGAAGAAACAAATCCGGAAACCGGCAGCCAAGATGAAACAGGAGCAAGCCAAGCCTGCTTGGCCTCTGGCGGAAGGGTCTCCACTTCTTTGTGCTGCAAGTCTGCCGGCGATTTCCCGAACTCCTGCCTTATCGGAGCCTGCGGCTGCTCTCCGGACAACAGCAAAGCCGTAATGATCTGCGAATGCGGAGATGGAAAATGTTTCGATGGAACGATATGTTCGGACTTGGGAGGATAAAAGACCGGCCATCAAAAATAAAACAGCTGAAAAGCTGTTTTTTTATGGAAAAGAGCCCTGCTCTATTTTTTAAAAAATGGTATCATATTATCAATAAGCAATCCGAAAATGCTTTTCGTATTTTTTGATCAAATATGTCTTCAGAGAGCCTAAACAAGTTTTTCCGCCCGAAAACCATCGCCGTCATCGGCGCCAGCAACAACGAATACAGCGTGGGCTATTCGGTTTTTAAAAATATTAAAAAAAGCGGCTATCAAGGAATTGTTTACCCGGTAAACATAAAAGAAGGCGACGTGCAGGGCGAGACCTCTTACAGGTCGATATCCGATCTGCCGGATATCCCTGAGCTGGCGATCATCGCCACTCCCGCGCCCACGGTCCCCTCTCTTATCGAAGAATGCGGAAGATCCGGAGTGAACGGCGCGGTGATCATCTCTTCGGGATTTTTGGAAGCCGGAGAAAAAGGCAAAGAGATGTTCTCGGAGATAAAAAACATTTCCGAAAAATACAATATCAAGATCCTCGGTCCGAACTGTCTCGGATATATCAATCCCCGCTTCAACTTGAACGCAAGTTTCGCCCCAAAAATGCCAAAGAGCGGGAAGATAGCTTTCATCTCCCAAAGCGGAGCGCTTTGCAATACCTTTCTTGACTGGTCTGTGAGCGAAAATATAGGATTCTCTTATTTCGTCTCGATAGGATCAATGGCGGATATCAGCTTCGACGAGCTCATCGACTATTTCAATACCGACCCGGAAGTATCAAGCATTCTGATCTATATGGAATCGCTTAATTCCGCTCGAAAGTTCATGAGCTCCGCCAGAGCGTTCTCGAAAACGAAACCCATCATCGTCCTGAAAGCGGGGACCCAGGACGCCGGGAAAAAAGCCGTGCTGTCCCATACCGGAACGATCGCCGGAGACGACGCGGCGTTCGACGCGGCGTTCGAACGCGCCGGCATCATCCGCGCGGGAACGGTCAGCGAACTTTTTAACTACGCAAAAACCCTGGCCAACCAAGAAACTCCCAAAGGAAAACGATTGGCCATAGTGACCAATGCAGGCGGGCCGGCGGTCATCGCGACCGATCATCTCCTTCAAAATGGCGGAGAGATCGCCCAGATATCCAAAGAAACCCTTGCATTCTTGGACAAAGTTCTTGCTCCGGCCTGGAGCAAGAACAACCCGATAGATCTTTTGGGTGATGCCAGGCCGGAACACTACCGCGACGCAATAGCAGCTTGCTTAGGCGATGAAGCGGTGGACGCCATTCTTGTGATACTCACTCCCCAATCGGTCACCCAGCCGAAAGAAACCGCCGAAAAAATAGCTTCCGTTCCGGGACTGAACAAAAAACCGGTCTTCGCTTCGTTCATGGGTTCCGAAGAAGTTAAAGACGGGGTCAAAATATTATTGGAGGCGGGTATTCCCGTATACCGATCGCCGGAAAAAGCGATCGGCTGTTTCCTTGGCTTAAATTCCTGGAAACAAAATCTCGCGCTGATCCAAGAAACGCCGGAGTCCATTCCCGGATCGTTCTCTCCCGATACCGCCGCCGCCCGAAAGATCATCGAACAAGCGATAGCCAGCGGACGCTTCACCGTTACCGATAATGAAGCTAAAAACATCCTGGAGAGCTATTCCATACCCGTTAACAAGGCTTATCTGGCTCGAGAGGCCAAACAGCTCGGCGAAATACTGAAAATGACGGGTTTCCCTGTCGCGATGAAGATCTCTGCCCCCGGTATTCTGCACAAAACAGAATTGGGAGGGGTCCGCCTGAACATTTTTTCAAAAAAAGAAGCTGAAGAAGCTTTTGCCGGAATAATGCGCGACTTTAAACGGAACGCGCCAAAGTCTCCCGTAGACGGCATAACCGTCGAAAAGATCGTCCCTAAAAAATACGAACTGATCATCGGATCGAAAAAAGATCCCCTGTTCGGTCCTGTCATAATTTTCGGGATGGGGGGAGTGGCAGTCGAGATCTTTAAAGATATAGCAACCGGCCTTCCTCCGCTGAAC
>JBBABQ010000038.1:0-8827 GCA_041657565.1 Minisyncoccota bacterium
AATAAGTCCAGTTATATATTTGTTCTTCAATAAATTCACCAGAAGCAATTGCTCTAAACGGCGTTCCTGAAAGATATAAATATGCTTCCGTTTTAATCGGCAATATTTTCTCATCAAAATCTTCTAAGCCTTTACCTTCGGCAAATTCTTTTTCTTTTTTATCTTCCGCTTCAAAAAGTTCTTTAGCGTTTTCCCGCCACGCGCCATAGTGATATTCATCAAAAACCACGCAATCCCATTTTGTTTTATGAACCCATTCGTTCTTAGTCTTTACACCTCCCGTGCTTTTGTTTTTTCCTAAATAGTCTTGAAATGACCCAAAACAAACAAATGGCTTCTTTTCATCAATATCTTTATGCCAAAGCGTATCTGGCGATGCAGAAACAAACTGCCAACCTGGAAAATCAACGTGTTCCTTTAGATCATCGTTCCACGCGCCCTCAACCGCCGGTTTAAAAGTCATTACCAAAATTTTGGTCCAGCCCATTCCCTTTGCTAATTGATAAGTGGCAAAAGTTTTACCAAAACGCATTTTGGCATTCCACAAAAAATGAGGAGTTTTATTTGGATTTTCTTTTTTATAATTCAAAAAATAAGTAGATGTCTTTTTTATAGCTGCTTCTTGTTCTGGGCGCATTTTAAAATTCAGACCCCTAATTTCAACGCTAAACTTCCTCTCCCTAATATTATTAACAGCTGATCGTAAATCTTTGACTGAACACTGAAACCACTCGCCATCCCCTCTTTTGATACTGCGGCGACTCAAATGCTGGTGCACTTCGTGGTCTGTAAAAGTCGTACCATCATTCCTGATAGCATCTTCAATAAAAATAATCCGATATTCTACTCGACTTGTTTGTAATTGCTCGGCAACTCTCTCTTGGGCATTGCGAACAGTATAGCCAACCTTAATTAACCCTCTATGCGAATCCACGCCCACCAGCTCGTAGGCGTATATCGTTGGTTTTACATTCGGTTTCTGTGGAAAAAAATCTTTGATCATATTACTTTATTCGAGAGTCTATAAATTCCCACTCTTCATCTGTAATACCCCATTCTTTCCTTAATGCTTGGTCGGTATATTCACCCTCATACCTTCCTAAATCTGGAACAAAAACAAACTTCTCTTTTGTAACGTGCTGAGAAACAACCGTTTGAAGTAGCAAAAATCTTACTATTTTAGTAAATATGTACGATCTAAACGATATAGCTTCTGCTTTTGTTGGGAAAACTCCAGCTACTAGCCAGGATTCAGTGCAACATTCCCCGGGCTTTGCTATAACAGTATTTCCTTCGTAATAGAAACCTACTGGCTGAGAAAAATTTGTTTGGCCAGCTATAGGTGCCGGAGGAATAAGTAATTTCCACTTTTCGAGAAGATTGTTGGCATCAGTAACATCCGCTTCATCTGCATACTTCAGTCCAATTTTTTGAGTAAACCAGCAAGGTATACCTTTTTTCTTGGGTTGGTAGTTTGTTGGTAACCCAAAGGGCTTTCTTGAAGAAACTAATTGACTAAGAGTCTTCCCACTGCTAGTTTTCTTGATTACTTTTTTAATGATAGGGATAGCCCTACTATGCCTTATGAAAGTATCAAATTCGTTCAATGTCCTAACAATAGAAGTCCTTTTGTCGCCAGATATATTTATCACTTCGCACAAACCAATATTGTCTCTATCCCATAAAAAATAACAAATACCCCCAGCAATATCGACACCAGGGAACACCTCCGATGAATTCTCAAAGTCAATCAGCTTTCTTGTCCGAACATCATTCAGCATCTCAATCCTGAAATCATCCAAACCCTTTCCGCCTGCGTACCACCTCGCAGGTATAATCATCGTAAGAAAACGCGGATTCATCTTTTTTGCTTGGCGTACGAACAAGTGATATAGCGGCTTAGCGCTTCTACCAAAACCACTATCACTTATTTGATAGGGCGGATTGCCTATAATTACATCAAATTTCATATTTTTAAGTTTATCAGGTAAATTATTGTGAATAAATTGATACGCATGAGTTTCAAGCCCTTCTTCGCGCTCATATTCCGACTGGCTGGCGCCGCAAAACAAACATCTGCCATTTTTCCAGTCGTGGTCTATTGTATCAAAAAATATATTGCCCTGTTCGCTATTAAAAACATTCGTAACCGAATATTTTCCGTTAGCAGTTTTTGAACAATATAAACTGCGACGAGAAAGAAGCGAAGTAAGCTCGGTTATTCCTATCCCAAAAAGTTGATTTTTATAAATGTGATCTAAGCGTTTTTGAACATCCGGTATCCGTTTTTCCAGACCTTCTATTAATCTTTTTGCAATCTCTCGAAGAAAAACTCCGGACTTACATACTGGATCAAAAAAAGTTGCATTTTTATCGCTCCATATTTCTTTTGGAAGCAAATCCAATATTTCGTTAGCTAACTTCGGTGAAGTAAAAACCTCATCGCTGCTAAGATTTGCCAAACAAGAAAGAACGTCGGGATTGTAATTATCTTTAACTTTCATAAGTATTAAGCGATAAATAGTGGGTTAACGGAAACTCTTTAACTGGCATCGGCGAAAAAACAGCTTCTCCGGTATCTGAAATTTCTTTTTTTGAAAATAATGTTGGCCTATTCGGATCAAAATCGGCCAATTCGGCGAATCTAAAATCTCTTCTTTTAACCATTCCGCCTTTCACTAAAGACCATTCTGAAAAAGTTATATAATCTTTGCTATTTACGCTTCTCAGGGTAAGCGCATCTCCATGCAAAATATTTCTTCTTAGAACAAAAAGAACACTTTCCCTAAATTCATTTTTACATGCATTTCTAAAAAGTTTAGTGTAATCGTCGTTCAAAATATTATAGAGACGATCAACACAAGTTGCTACATTATCCGGTAAAATTTCAACCCCGTATATACTGCTTACTGCCGACAGTGCCATTCGTTCAAAATCAGGTTGACTCGATCCATACTTTCTTTTAACTATAAACAGTTTCCTTTCTAATACAGGAGCCAGAAAATTTCCAGTTCCACAAGCAGGCTCAAGAAACCTTGACTCTATCCTTTCCGTTTCATTCCCAACTAAATCAAGCATCGCATTTACTTCTCTTTCTTGAGTAAATACTTCGCCATGTTCCTTAACTCTCTGTTTTGAGATAACCGGATTGGTTTGCTTATGCTTTTCCATATTATATGTTCGTTCAAATTACCATTTTCAACACCTTTTTTCAATTCAATATTTTCCAAAATTTCGCGAAGCCTACTGGCTTCGATTTATATATTTATATTCAAAATACTTTCCCCTTACCCCCACCTGCGGCTAAAATGCGTTGGCCTGCCCCAATTCGAGCCCGGCTGCCCCCTTGCGAGCGCCGCCCTGGAAAACCGCAGTTTGGAAGGGCAAGCGAAGCTCAGTCGGGGGTCGGAAACTGTCATTTGGGGCTGGCTTTTGGTATCCTTAACTCATTCAGGGTTTTCTTGAAAATAGATACAGACTTTTTCCAGCAAACACCACATATCACGACTAAGTGCAGAAAAATCGCCCGGCCCGCCTTCGGCGGGCGTTTGTTTTGCCCGGCTCTCCCCTTGATTTTGAAGGTAAATCCACGGCGATTTCAATTCCACGGCGAATGTTTGGTTATGGATTTTAAAACTTGCCCTTAATGCTTCTGATAAATTTATCCCTATTTCTGCCCACTTCAACATCAACTAAATAAAATCTTCCCGAACCTATCAGCCAAAATATTTTGTCGACGGTATAAGCATCTTCTCCTACCGCTTCGGTCATTTCGATTATTGATTTATAAACTTCATAAGACTCCTTTGACTCAGACAATCCGAGTTGATGAAAAATTTCGATCAGATGCACATCCGGCTTTGGATAATCCCTATATCCCAACTCCTTTAAAAAATCGCATGCTAAAGCAAGGCCATAACCTTTAATTTCTTTACTCAAGAGCATTGGCAAGGCGGCCTTCGTATATTTATTGCGAGAAAAAGTTTTTATAAAACTATCGAAATCATCTTTATCTTTAAAAGTCGCCATAAAATAACTGCCGGAAATAATACCTTCCGAAAATTTCCGCCACAAGCTTCTTTTTCCTTGTATATTTTGTAAATTAAATCTGGTTTTGAATTTTTCCAGCAATTCGTCGGCGTTTTTATATTCGGCGAGAATTTTTTTCGGATCATATCCAAAAAGAATATCCCTCATTCCATTTTCTCTCTTGTTAAATCCTATAACCGAAGCCATCATGTTTCGATTCGACAATGATTCAATTAATCTAAGCTGCGCATCCTGTATATTATCGAATTTCGATTTAAGATTTAAATGCTGTTCCAAAATTGAAATACTCAATTTAGGATTTTTGGCCACAATATCATCAAGAAATGATCGCGCCGATTCGAATACAAATTTATATCTAGCGGCTTTGTCCATTATTTTATTAAATCATCAACGCCAACGCTCAACGCATTGGCTATTTTTATTAATGTATCGATTGTAGGATTTGGATTTGTCCCAGACTCAACATTAACTATGGTATTCAAAGATAAATCGGCAAGCTTCGACAGCCTATCTTGTGATATGCCTTTTGCTTGTCTATGTTTTTTTATATTTTCACCGATTTTCGAAGGCTGTTTTTCGTTTGACTCCACTTTCATAAGGATATACTATTATAATGTATCTGTTATTATGTGCAGTTTAATAAGCACCTATTAAAATGATAGCCCATAATAACTTTTTTCTCAATCTCTATGGCAAACCCTAAATTCTATCTTTACGCCCGAAAATCTACCGAGGACGATGATCATCAGATAATGAGCATCGAGGCTCAACTTTGCGAGCTTCGCGAATTTGCTCGTAAGGATGGCTTGAGCGTCATCGAAGAGATCACCGAATCCAAAAGCGCAAAGATCCCGGGCCGCGAAAAGTTTGGAGAGATGATGGCAAAAATCGAAAAAGCGGACGGCGTGGGCATTTTGGCATGGCACCCAGACAGATTGGCGCGAAATAGCATCGACGGTGGGCGGATTATATACCTTGTGGACACCGAAAAGATCGTTTCCTTACGATTCCCCACTTTCTGGTTTGAACCAACCCCACAGGGCAAATTTATGCTTTCTGTGGCGTTTGGGCAGGCTAAATACTACACCGATAATCTCCGGGAAAACATTTTGCGCGGCATACGCCAAAAAATACGCCGCGGCGAATTGTCGGCAAAAGCTCCTCTTGGATATTTTAACGAACCCAAACTAAGAACAATCGAACCGGACATAAAAACCTTCAAAAAAGTTAAAGAATGCTTGGAAGCTTTTGCCGTGGGAAAATATACATTAACGGCGATGCGGGAAAAAATGTTTTCCGTTGGCCTAACAAACCAAAGCGGAAAACCTCTACATTTATCTACCATTAGCGACATCCTTACTAATCCTTTTTATTACGGCCATTTTAAATACCGTGGCGAGATTCACCAAGGATCGCACGAACCAATGATCTCGAAGAAAACTTATGACCAAATTCAGCAGGCAATGGTCGTTAACGGCAGAACGCGCAAAAAACGCCAACCAAAAGGATTTTTATTCCCCAGTTTTGCTATTTGCGGCGAGTGCGGTTATTCAATAACTATTGAAAGAAAAATCAAAAAGAACGGCAAGGAATATATTTACTACCGTTGTAGCCGCAAAAGCAAAACGCACAACTGCACCCAGCGTTTTGTGCGCGAAGATGAATTGGCGAAACAGGTCAAAGATTATATCAAAACCGTTTCCCTATCCGATGAATGGCGCGACAAATATCTTGAAAGAGTAAACCAATGGGAAATTGAAGGCCGCCAACCGTCCAAGCTTTTTACCCAAAAGCTCAAAGATGAACTTTTGGGCGTAAAATTAAAAATCTCCCGCCTGGCTGATGCTTATCTGGACGGCGGCTTTGAACTCCCGGAATATCGGGAAAGGAAAAATAAACTCATGGCCCAAAAAAAGGATATTGAGGAAAAAATGGCCGATTTTCAGAGAGATAGTTATCGTTGGCTCGAACTCGCCCGGAATTGGATTTTAGAAGCAAATCAAGCTCAAATACTGGCCTCCGGTAACAATTTTCAAGAAATGCGTGCATTTCTTGAAAAGATCGGCTCGGACCGCAAAATTGAGAACCAAACATTCGCCGTGGAATTGAAATCGCCGTGGAATTACCTTCAAAATCAAGGGCCGGGCGGGCTTAACCAAAACCCCGCCGTAGGCGGGGCGGGCGTTTTTTTAGCTTCTAGTTGTGAAATGTGGACCCTATCGGATTCGAACCGGTGACCTCCTCATTGCAAATGAGGCGCTCTACCAACTGAGCTAAGGGCCCGCAGCGAGTAAACGAGTTATGAGTAGATGAGATGATGAGCAGAATATAACGACGGCTCTCCTCAACTCATTACTCACCTGCTCGCTACTAACATGTTGGCTATTATATCAGAAAAAACGGTTTTGTAAATTTAAAAACAAAAGCTCCCAACCTTAGCTGGGAGCCGATATCTGCATATTTCATCAAATGAGTTTCTTTTTTCCCTTAACAGCCAGTCTGATCTTCCCCGCCTTACAGCTTAAAACCAACGCTATCGGCCAATTACCGGATAGATCTTCCGTCCTCTCCTCGCTCATAAAGATCAATCTTTCTCCAATACCGTCCGCTATAAGGACTAAAACCATTTTTTCATCTTCGGGGTATTTCCTCGACGAAGCGGCAACTATGCGGTGGGACCATGGCTCGCTATTCTGCCCTGATCCGAAAGATACCGCATCCAATATCTTCATTTCGGCCGCTTTTTTATCGAACAGCGGATCGAAAGAAAAATTGGACGACCTGTTAAAGGCTTCATAGGCGATCCCGACTCCGATTTCCACCTCATAAGATCCTTCATCTTTGAGGGCACCTTTCTTGGACTCGCACTTAACACTGAAACAATGGTAGCTCATCTTTTTTTCTGCTTTGATAAAAGCAGCATTTAATATTTGCGCCTTTGACGTGGCGCTTGTGAATGTGCGGATTTATAAGATAAGGCAAATCCATTCTTTTGTCAAAACAAAAAAACGGCTTCCGCCGATCTCATCACTCATCTACTCATCACTAGTATGTGGGCGCGGAAGGAGTCGGACTCCCAAAAAATATTATTCTCTTATTTCAAAATGTTTTGGGACAAGCTTTCCACCTCTTCTTTAGGAAAATACTCTGCGGAGATATTTTCCTTTGGTGTTTGGGTGGGCGCGGAAGGAGTCGGACCTTCCACCTCTTCTTTATCAGAGAAGCGTTCTACCGCTGAACTACGCGCCCACCCAACCACCAAAGAACATAGAAGCGTTTCTATCTATATAGAACTACACGCCCTTATTTTTTAATACATTATATTCTTAGCAGAAAATCAAAATTTTTCTAAGACGAAGAGTCTTTATTGCGTAAGTTCGAAGGGCAAAGAAACTTTTTTCTCAAAAACCGGCTTCAGCCCTAATTTTTTAAAAGCCTCCCCCCAGCCCGCCTGGTTTAAAAATTTGCATTGCGCCGAATTCTTTTGGAAAAAAATATTGAAAAGGTTGCCGTGTATCCGGCAGCGGATCTTTCCCCACCAGCCGTCGGGCATATCTTCGTAAATGATAATATGCCTCTTTGCAACCCTCTTGGCCTCGGACAAGGTCTCCAGCGGCTCCTGGCAGTGATGCAGAACGTAGGCTATTAAAACATTGTCGAAAGAGCCGCTTTCGAACGGCAAGGCCAGGCCGTTGAACAGCCTGAAATCGATCTTTTCGACCCTGTTATCTATAATATCGATCCCCGTCACTTCGGCCTGGAAAAACTGCTTGAATTTTTTGGCAACTATCGCCGAACCGCAACCCAGATCTAAGATATTATCCCCGTCATTAATAAAATCCCGGCAGTCGTTTGCCATGCGGTCCGCCGCCGATCTGTAGACAAAAGAAAATATCTTATAAAACATATATAAATAATATTTTAGCAGGAAAACAAAAACATTAGAACATCATCGATAATTAAAAATGCAAAAATCAAAATGGAAAATTTTGGTATCCCGCCAGCGGGCGGGATGATATATATTTATCGCGAAGCGATACAATAATTTTACATTTTGATTTTTCAATTTTGCATTTCCATTTGCAACGGCACAAGTATTAAAAAACGAGCCTTCGCTCGCTTGTGCTTTACCCGTAAAAGTAAGATCTATGATTCCTTAGAGTTGCCTCGTTATTATAAACTCAATCTCCCTTTTTGGTACAGAGATCAACACCCTAGAGTTAAAACCCAAATTTAAGATTTCAACCCCAGTCGATACTTTGAAAAAATAATTGATCCACGAGCAGCTTCCGCTACCCGTGCCTTGTTACGACTTCTTCCCTCTTACTGAGCCTAGCTTTAACCCCACTTGTGTGAGGCTTTCAGCTATTCCCAGCTCGCTTGAAGTGACGGGCGGTGAGTACAAGACCTAGGAACATATTCACCGTGGCGTGGCTGATCCACGGTTACTAGCGATTCCAGCTTCACGAGGTCGGGTTTCAGACCTCGATCGGAACTAGGGAGTCGTTTGATGGGATTAGCTCCGGGTTACCCCTTGGCGACCCTTTGTCGACTCCATTGTATCACGTGTGCAGCCCAAGATATCAAAAGGCCATGCTGATTTGGCGTCATCCTCACCTTCCTCCCCGCCCTTTCTCCCCGAAAATAATATTTCCGGAAGAAGGGGCGGGGCAGTCTCCTGTGACAAATCGAACACAGGATAAGGGTTGCGCAGGTTACCCCATTTAAGGGAGCAACTCAAGCCACCTGCTGACGACAACCATGCAGCACCTGCCTA
>JBBABQ010000039.1:0-8338 GCA_041657565.1 Minisyncoccota bacterium
TTTTGCTTGCGTCATAATATTCTTTTGTGAACGAACTTGCTCTTTTGCTTTCCCTGGCAAGAAAGCAAAAGACCGTTAGGGCCCGTTCACTTCCTGCTTAGGAATCTACAATTTCATACAATATTTTACATATTTTGTCAAAAACAAACGGTAATGTGCAAGGACATATTGCACCTTTTCCGCTAAGCTGGAGGGGTATGAAAACCATGGCAGAAAGCATAGCCGCAGAGCGGCTAAGGTGGATCAAGCCGATCCTGAATAAAGAAACGAGCATTGAACAAATGATCAAGGTTTGTCCGTTCAGCGAACGGACGATCAAATACTGGCTGGCCAGGTATCGGCAACAGGGACTAGCCGGCCTGGAGCCCAAATCCACCCGACCCAAGTCCTGCCCCGGAGAGACGCCGATCCGGATCAAAGAAGAAGTGATAGCTTTGAGAAAGAAGACCAGGCTCTGCGCCAAGAAGCTTTGCTGGAGAATGAAGGGCAGAGTGCCGGAACGGACGATAGCAAATCCTCAAGGACGAAGGCCTGGTCCGGAAGTACCGGACCAAGAAGATCAAATACAAATACATTAAAGCCGAACTGAAACCCGGGGAGCTGGTGGAGATCGACGTGAAGTATGTGCCGGGAAGGGTTGCGGGACGAAGGTTTTACCAATACGCGGCCATCGACTGCGCTTCAAGGTGGCGGTTCCTGAAAATATTCGAAGAGCAGTCCAACTCCCACTCCGTCCTGTTCTTGGAGGAAACGATCGCCAGATTCCCTTATCCGGTCAAAGCCATCAAAACGGACAACGGAGTAGTGTTCACTAATTGGGCGACAGGGATGAACAAGCGCAGCGACCGGACGATCAAACGGCTGCATGCCTTGGACGAATACTGTGCGGAACACGGCATTGCCCATTACCTGATCGATCCGGGCAAGCCTGCCCAGAACGGGATGGTGGAGCGTTCGCACCGCTCCGACCAGGAACGGTTCTACGATCCCCTGGATTTTGCTAAGATGACGGAAAAGAAATTAAAAAACAGGCTTAGGGCCTGGAACGAGGAGTATAATAATTTGGAGCATTGCGGACTTAACGGACTCACTCCGAACGAAGCGTTAAGGGTGCAAAATGTCCTTGCCTAAAACAAAACCGGCGGAACGCCGGTTTTTTGAAAGACACTTTTAGGCGAAAACTTTCACCCTGCTTGGCCAAGTATGATCGTAATGAACGTCAATCCCTTGACCCCCGTTCAAGAAAATTTTTCCGTCCTTGTGGGCGATCTTCATAATGCCGCCGGGGATTTTGATCTCTTTCTCCCGTTCTGGATCAAGAATAAAAAGTTTTTCCCCTTTGTATTCCGAAGATTTTCCGGGACAATACATTATGTACGCCCGATCTGATTGTTCTTCGCCAATATCAAGGTGATACTTTTCTTCCGATCGTCCGCCAACGGGATTCAAAAAGATATGGTCAAGAGAGATGGATTTCTCCATCAATACATCATCTTCATAATGACGGTTCCTTTTGACATAATATCCATCTGGATATTTGATCAACTTATCGATCTCGGACGATTTGGAAGAAAGAATATCCTCCAAGAAAAATTCCCTTCCACGAATAAGCGCCGTCCCCTTTTTTACCGATACGGTAAGAGGGATACGCTTAAAGAGATACTGCTTTCCTTCGCGGGAAACGATATGGAAACAATTTGCCATGTTTTTTATGCGTGTCTTTCACGCTATTTTATATAAACGCCCCGACAGGCGTTGTTTTTCAAGAACACTTCCTCTTTTTTTAAAAAAAGGCCATTCCGATCCTTTTCCCAAAAGAGAAATTTTACTTGCGTATTATACAATATTTTCGTTATTAGTCAACTGGACGCTGAAACTAAAAGGCCCCCGCTTATAAAAGCAAGGGCCGTTCGTTCTGCAACAGATCTATCTGAAAATGCTGAACGGCAAAGAATAGCCGGGCACGGAAATATTCCCCCGGAATCCCGTCACGCCGTTAGCGCGGACGACAATCCATATTTTGCTGCTGGTCCGCTCGTCGAAAGTAAATCCAGATCCGATGAGATCAGATGAAGACAATGTCATTGTCCTTGACCCGGAATCAGAATCCGCTACTTTCGAAGCAATAACCCGGTTATCGACGATCAAAGTAAGTTCCGTGATCCCAACCCGGTAGTTATTGGCCGTAATAGACAGCCCTTTCCATTGGCGATCTTCGCTCCCGGCATAAAGGATTCCTCGCCAATCATAGCGAACTTCCACTGCGGCGGCCGAACGGGAGTTGGATATTCCCGGAGACTCATCGTTATCTTCCAAACGAACGGTCAACAAGGGCAATCCCAAGCTCGTGGAGGAAATTATAGCTTGTTTTGAATACAAACCGGTTCCGGAAACGCTCGCGCCGTTATCTCCAGCCAAACGGATCTGTATTCTTGCCGGATCGGGTCCGGTAATATTTCCAGTAACCCCCTTTATATAGAAGTCGGCATATTCGCCGGCTTGGATGACCGCGTCCAGCGTAAACTGCTGAACCGCCGGAGTATTATCCCAAGCAGAAGAATAGAGTCTTGCGACGCTAGACTTTAAGGTTCCAGCGTTGTTATAAATCCCCACAGAATCTATTGTCCCCTCCGCTTCAGGTCCGCCGTTGAAAGTCAGTTTTACTTCTCTGATCCTGACCGGCTCGTTGTAGGCTTGAACCCTGAAAACCTTCAAAGTTTGCAGGCTGTAAGAAGCGTCCTGTTCGCCAGTAGGCGAATTCGGACTGGTCGAAACGGAAATCGATCCGACTCGACAAGATTTCCGTCCGCATCGGTAATCTTGGGCAAAAACGCCCGCTGCCCCGAAAAGAACCGCTGCGACCAGAAAAACAGCAAGATATTTTTTGATATTTAGTTGCATATGTTTTTATTTACTATTGTCAATGAACTGCGCCCCCGTCGACCGGGAGGGCGACAGTTGTTCGCCCTCCCCCGACCGGGGAGTTGGCCGTAATATAAGATATTCGGCGTTTTTTGTCAAAAAGGAGGCTCTTGGAAAGACTCCTGATCTTTGATCATGTTTTAATCGCCTATTGCTCGAAAAAGAAAAGCTCTTCTATCTTGATGCCCAGTATCTTGGAGATATCATGGGCCAGCTTCAATGAGGGGACGTACTTCCCTTGTTCGACAAAAACAATGGTCTCGCGCCTTACCCCGGCCAGCTGGGCTAGCTTGTCCTGGGTAAGGCCCTTGGCTTGCCGAAACTCTTTTATTTTTGTCGTCATTTTATTTTTCTCCATGGTCTTTTCTTGCGAAAAAATAAAATAACGCGCTGTTCAAAAGCATAATGAAGCAAGCCGAATATGCCAAAGACTGGCCCAAAAGTTCAAAGGAGGGATCGGTTTTCCTCATGGCCATCAATACCATTGATGCGATGGCGGCAAGTATGGCGTATATGGATATCGTCCAGCGGGCGGAGTTGCCGGCGATGGAATAATCCCTTTCGTCGTTTATCACTTCTCCGACCCTGCGGCGCAAAACCATCAAAAGGATGAATGCCGTGCCGGCGGCGGCAATAGGAATTATATAGTTTTCAGAAACGACCGAAAAAGATACCAGTCCTCCGAGCAAGACGGCGATGACCATCCGGGTTTTATTGTATGTATTTAGATCCATATTTTAAATAATTTTAGATGTTATGTTTATCTAACATCATGTTATTTATAACTAACATTTTTGTCAAGCCAATAATCATCAAACTTGGCAGAGGCCGGGCCTCTGCCAAGTTTTAGCCATATTTTTAAGCTTAAAATCAAAAAGAGCCTTTGGGGGCCCTTTTGATAAAATTACCGCGCATCGATCCACTCCCGGAATTCTTTTAGGGACAGCCCCAAAAGAATCAATATCCAAGCGGAAATAACCAGTCCGACGTAGCTCATGAGAGATATCGCTATCCCCGAAGCCAAACAATTCATAAAAACCGGACAAGAGTAAACCATATTCCTTTTGTTATTTTAACGAACTTGGAAACATCGACTTTTATGTCCGCTAGTTATACCCTTCGGCAAGCATTTGCGCAAGCGCATCGCCGCAAATTAAAAAATCCGCCAATTTCTTGGCGGACCTTTCAATACAGACTAAAACTGGGTCTTTTTAACAATCGATCCTGGTGATCTTATAGTGGGACTTCATTCCTTCGGGGGTCTTTAGCTCCACTACCGAACCTTTTACCTGGTTCAATAAAGCTTTTCCCAAAGGCGAAGCATAAGAGATCTTGTTCTCGAAAGGGTTGGCCTCGTTGGCTCCGACGATCATATATTTGTTCTCGTCTTTGCCCGAGCTTAAAAATACGGTCGATCCGACCTGTACTCTCGAGCAGTCTTTGTCGGTCTTCACGACCTTGGCGTTCTGGATCATAACTTCAAGCTCTCTGATCCTCTGCTCCATATCGGACTGGTGGTCCTTGGCTTCGCTGTAAGCGGCGTTCTCTGAAAGGTCTCCGTAAGAAATAGCTTCTTCAAGCTGTTTCGCCACCTCTTTGCGCTCGACGTTCACCAAGTGATCGTGCTCTTTTCTTAATTTTTCTAACCCCTCGGGGGTCAAATATTCTGTCATAGATTTTGAATTTTACTTGTATATTTACCCAGTATAAATCTCTTGAGGGACAGGGTCAACCCCATAAGAAATGCCAAATTTTAGAATTTTCGTTAAACCATTGTTTACAAAGAAAACAATGGAATTATCCCCCCTAAGCATATGGCATTTCTAACGGGGTTGAGCTTGGGCTCCTTTTTCTACCAAAAGCTCGAAATAAAGTCAAGCCCGTCCGAAACTTGAAACTTGTAGCTTAAAACTTATAACCTTTGGCAAGCAGTCCCGTCCAAGGATGCTATTCATCCGGTCGGATTTTGGCCACGTAAGAGCGGAAGCCAAACGTTTCAGGTTTCAGGTTTCAAGTTTCAGGATTTGCGATTCAAGAAGGTTAGCGTCCTTCCGCTTCGTTTTGTTCCGGATCGGCCAATGGCTGCTGTTCGGGAATAGTACCGGTCGCCGAACCGGTAGAGGTGGAATTCTGCTCCATCGACGCTTCCGTGCTGGTGCTCGCGGCGTTCTCCGGTCTCAGCTCTTCGGGGGTAAAATACCAATTCAATATCTCCTTGGCCGGAGCATTCGCAATACTAAGGCTTTTATGGACCTTTTCGATGATAATGGTCAAAACGATCTCCGGCTCCTCGTAGGGAGCGAAAACCGTAATAAGGTTGTGGTAATACTCGCCGGCGGAGGTTTCCACCGTACCGGTCTTGGCCGCGGACGAGACCGGCAAAAGGTTAAGGCTGGTCGCTGTTCCCCCGTACTGCTTGACTGTCTGCCTCATTCCCTCTCTAACAACCTCTATGTTCTGCGGGGAGATAAAATCGCTCCTGACAACCTTTGGCGCTATTTCTTTTACCGTATTGTTCTCCTCGTCAACGATCTTCTGCACTACGTGCGGTTCATAAAGAGTCCCTCCGTTGGCTACGGCAGCCGTGGCCAATGCCAGCTGAAGAGGGGTGACCGCCAAGTCTCCCTGGCCTATGGATACGTTATAGGTATCTCCCGGATACCAAAACTGGCCGGTCCTCTCTTTTTTCCAATCCGCGGTAGGAACAAATCCGGGCTCTTCGCCGGCAAGATCGATCCCCGTCGTGGTCCCGAACCCGAAAAGCCCGAAGTATTTATCGATCCGGTCTATCCCCAACCCCTTTTGGTTCCCATAACCTCCTCCTATGGTATAAAAATAAACGTCGCAGGATTCGGCTATGGCCTTCCTAATATCCGTAGGCCCATGGGTCTTCCAATCTTTCTTGAAGGTTCCATCCTTTAACTCAAGGCCTCCTTGGCAATCTATTGTTTGGTTCGCGCCGATGATCTTCTCTTCCAGCGCGGCGGCGGCCAACAACGGCTTGACCGTAGAACCGACCGGATACGATCCGGTAATAGCCCTATTGTAAAGGGAAAAATTCGGGTCGCTTATTATTTCCTGGTACTCTTTCCCGGTAAGGCTTTTCGAGAAAACATTGCTGTCGAACGAAGGAATACTGACCATTGCCAAAACCGCTCCGGTTCGCGGGTCCACGGCCACCGCGGCCGCTTTTTTGGCGCCATATTTTTCAAGCGTCGCCGAAATAGTTTCGAATATCTTCTTTTGCAATCCGGCATCCACGTTCAGGATCAAGCTGTTGCCGGTCTCCGGTTCCTTGACCGACTGGACATCTAGAACCTTTCCTACGGCCGTCATTTCCACTTGGGCGACGCCTGATCTCTCTTTGAGGTATTCGTTATAATATTTCTCCAACCCGGATCCTCCCTCTTCGTCGCTCGAAATATAACCTATTATCGGAGCAAAAACCTGGGAATCAAGATAGTTCCTTTTTTTGTCTTCGCTCATTTCAAAACCGACCAATTCTTCGGCCTGGGCATTAAAAATAATAACCTGGTCAATGTCCAAATTTTTTGCCAAAACGAACTCTCTCTGGCTGCCCTGATATTGCCTATTTATCTCTTCCCTGATCTCTTCTTTGTTCCTATCCAATATCCCCGCTATCTTCTGCAGGGCTGCCTCCTTATTAAGATTGTCTTTTTCAAAAACAAGCGTTTTGCAAACAAGGCTGAAATTAGACTCGTTAAAAGCCAGCTGGTCGGAATTGCGGTCGTAAATGACCCCTCTTTGGGCTTTTAATTTTTGCGCTAAAAATCTGTTGTCTTCCGCCTGCGCCAAAAATTCCTTGCCTTTGGCCGCCTGCAAATAAACAGACCGGGAAAGAAGAACAGCCCCCACCGCGGAAAAAATCAAAAAAAGCAGCCAAAAATTCCTCGCCGGGATGGAAGTTTCCATCCTGCGGTAGGTCATATCAAGGCTTTCCGCTTTTTTTTGCGCTATTCCATCCCAAAAGACCTCATCGGTCTCTATTTCCGTTTTTGGCCTTTTTACCCTAAGATTTTTTAGATCCATGCGAGATCGGTAGTCCGATATATCTTAATAAAATAAATTTAAACGCTAAAGAAAAAACCGTAAGGACGGCCGTGTTGAACCCGAAAAAATATAAAGGGCTGAAAATATCCAAAAAAAATCCGCCGAAGACCGCGCTCCAAAATCCCAAAGTTCCATAGCGGTCTTCCAGCAGGTTTATAAAAAAAACCGCGATCCAGACCAAATGTATCTGCCAGCCGAAAATATTTAAAAAAGAAAAAAAACTGGTTTCGAGAAAGGTTAAAAACCAAAAAAACAAGATCAGCAAAGGCAATTTTAGGAATTTCGGGATCAATTTAACGGTTTGAAATTTTTAATGACGAAAAGATACTTAAGGCTGTCCAGTTCGAACAAAAGATCAACATCAACTTGCAAAAAAGAGGCGGCAGCTTGTTTTTGCGCCGAAGAAACCCTGCCAAAGGCTATCCCCGGAGGGAATATTCCTCCCAATGCGCTGGTAATGACCAGGTCTCCCTCCTTTATGTCCTTGTCCTTGTCCACTAGGTCCAAAGAGATCTTAAGCCCTCCTTGGCCTCTTGCCAAGGCATGGAACCCTTTGTCCTGAACCTCCACATCGGCCGCGCTTTTGCTGTCCGAAATAAGCATCACCCTGGAAAAATCATCATAAGCCTGCTCCACTCTGCCGACCAAAACGCCTTCCTGGCTGATAACAACCTGGCCCTGCTCGATTCCCTGGTTCTTCCCGGCGTTGACGTTCACGAAATCCCCCGAGGTTTCCTTGGAAACCAATTGACATGGAGACAAAACGAATTTCTCTTTCAACCCAAGCTCGAGAGCCTGGCGCAAAGAATCATTTTCCCGAGCCAAAGGATCGAGCTCCGCGATCCTGCCGGCCAGTTTTTGGTTCTCGGCAATAAGCCTCTGATTTTCCTGGCCGATCTGCCAGCTCGAAAGATAGCTCTTCCCAAAAGCTATCGCGGCTTGGCCGTTATCCCAAAACGATCTTTGAACCCCGGAGGAATTTTTATAAAAAAAATTCTTCAATCCTTCGGGCTTCAAAATAAAATTGAATGTCAAAAAAAACACAACGATCAAACTCACAGCTATCGCCAGATTTTTTTTGGGTGAAGTCGTCATTTTCTGCTGATTTTCTGCTTATTTTTCTATTATAGCCATTAGATGGCTTTTGGCAAATTTTGGATTTTTTCGCTGCGCCGCAAATAAACTACCCCGCAGCAAGCTGACGGGGTATTCCCTTCGCTATCGCTACGGGAAAAGTTTGTTTAATCCTCCGTTCGCTGTGCTCACTACGGGCTGGTATTCATCCCCGCCCCAAAGGGGCGGGGTATTCTACCAGATTAAATAAAAAAGGGCTGAGCCCTTTTTC
>JBBABQ010000040.1:0-8234 GCA_041657565.1 Minisyncoccota bacterium
ATGCCTTTCTTTTCCAAAAAGATCTTAATGGAAACAGGAATGATTATAAAAAAGATGGTGAGGCCAGCGATGAGAAGGTAAAGTCTTTCGTTATGCGGCTGTGTTAATGTCGAAATGGCCAAAGGGACAATTACTAAAAAACAAAGAGCTAAAGTAACCAACGAATATGATATTATAAAATTTTTTATTTTTTTCTTCGTCCCAAGAATATAAGTAAATAACCACGAGACCAAAAAGCTGAAACAGATCAAAAAAATGGCTCCGATATAATGGCCGTCTCCCGTGTAGAATGAACTGATCTGGTCTAAAATACCGATGGAATAATTTGTTATGGAAGACTGAGGGAAGAATAGAAAAAGAAAAAAGAGTGGGACCATCAAGGGAGGCAGAATAACAAAGAATAGAAGCGCCGCCATCTTTCCGGAAAGTAGGAAAAATTCGCCTATTGAAGCCCCTGCGGTTAAAAAAACAAAAAATCTTTTATTCTTGCCAACAGGCTCGGAAAATTTTTCGCTTAGATCTTTTCCTAATTTTTCCAAACGATCTTCCGGCCTACCACCGAACCCTCTGTATTTGATCAGGCCAATGAATAAAACGGCTAAAAGTATTGTCTGAAATATAAGGTTTGCTTCTTGCATTTTTCCATTCTACCAAAAATCCGCCCTGTTTGTTAAGCGGATTGTGGAAAAACGGATTTTTATCCGCCTTCCAAATATCCTTGATAAAACTTAAAACAATCTATCGAAAAGGCTTACCGATAGGATCGCCGCGAATCCCTATGCCAAAAATGCCTGCCGGACGACAAACTATGCGATATTTCTTTTACCTGCTCCTCTGATGAATCACGTTCTAATATCCTTTTGGAATATTTTGCAATCAGCATCTTGCCCGAACAATCCGCCATCGAAAATTTGGAATCCTTTTTCAAGATACAAGGCCTGCGCCGCGGATTTGCCGTGAACTGCGGGAGTGTATAATCGCAAAAAAGATTTACCTCTCTCTTTTGATCTACAAATTGCATGATCAAGCAGCAAGCTTCCAACTCCGCAATTCCGATAGCCCTCATCAACGCAAAACCAGCCCAGCCAATCCGCATCGCATTTATCTTTATCCAGTTCATATAGGCCGCATGTCCCGACGACCTTTCGATCCTCGTTCAAGGCGGCAAAATACATCGCAAAAACTATTCTGCCGTACCTCTCCCGGCCATAATTGCCTTGGCCGTTCTCATCCAAGCTCGCCTCAAAATCACGGCTCGGAGCCAAAAAATCGGACCCCAAAATATTATCAACAAAAATCCCATCCGCCAAAACAGAAGCCTTCCGAAGATTATCACGAGATAATCTTTCAACTTTTATTTTTTCATTCATCGACATTTGGATAAAAATCAGAACTGAAACTATTTTTTGTATTACCCCTTTAATTTCTTAACATTTTTCGCCCATTTTTTTAATTTCCGCGTCCGTATGGTCTTTCCTAAAGTCACGCCAAGCCAATTTATTCGCCAACTCATCAAAAACAATGGAATTATACTTTATTATAATCTTTATCAATTATTACCCCAAATGCTGGTGGTCGTTCACCGCTTCAATGCTCTAGCCCGCTTCGGTTTTCTTGCAGTAGGTTATTCCCGTATTGGTTATCTTCAGCTTATTGGCAAACGAATAAAGGATAGCCGGTTTCACCAGATCGCCCAGCGCCATTGTTAAAACCAACATCTTGATGAAATTGCCGTGCGACACGACCAAAATATTTTTCTGCGGCAAGCCTTCCAGATATTCCAAAGCTTTCTTCGCCCTGGCCTTATACTCCAAAAAATTCTCCTCGTCCGAATAATGCCAATTGATATCGTCCTGGTGCAAATTGCATTCTTCGTTGATCTTTGCCGCCAGCCGGCCGTTGCTCCTGTGGCCGAGCATTTCCGACGGCCTCCGGTGTTCCACTAAAAGATCCGAATAGATTATCTCCTTTCCTGTCGACTCCCGGATCATCCCGGCGGTCTGGACCGCCCTTTTCATCGTGCTGGCATAGATCGCATCGAGATCGATCAGTTTGGCCCTTTGAGCGACCAAACGGGCCTGCCTCGATCCGTTTTCGGAAAGCTGATCGTTCTCGTCCGCGCTCAAATGCAGCTTGTTATATTCGGTCTCGCCGTGGCGCACGAAATATATGTTCTTCATGTTATTCTCTGGTATTCATCTTTCGGATGTCCGGCGGCATCTTAACAAAAAAGCGGCTAAGAGCTTCCACGAACAACCTAAAATTATACCTCTTAGGTTAATGGAATCTCCCAACCGCTTTTTCGCGATCAGTCGAGACGGTTCATCCGGCTTGCGGCAGACTCCCCCGCTCGCCTTGCTTTCAGCAGAACCGCCCGGCGCCCGACCCGGCGCGAGGAAAAAAATT
The DNA here is from genome assembly GCA_041657565.1 of Minisyncoccota bacterium. Taxonomy (GTDB): domain Bacteria; phylum Patescibacteriota; class Minisyncoccia; order Minisyncoccales; family JAQTVQ01; genus CAIMDX01. Next base: position 2,407 of record JBBABQ010000040.1, read on the forward strand.
ATCGAAACTATATTTATATAGTAACACATTTTAACGATCCCGTCGAACTGCCAAAATTGTAGGTTTCATTACTCCGCTTTAAATCCTATGGGGTCGCTATCCGTATTCTGCAGAATAAGTGTTGGCGTCAGATATTTTTCTACAAGCGTTTCAAATTTCTCGTAAACAGCTTTATCTATTTTCCATGAGCTCTCCTCGATTAAAGGTTTTCCAAGAAGCAAACCATCCTTATCGAAATATGGCGGGTTGACCACCTGAAAATATGGTTTTTCCGTTCGATTAACGATAATGATCTTCGCCTTCCAGAATTCACTGATCAGGTTAAGGCGTTCTTTATCGTTATTATGGGATTTCCCATCCCAACGAAATTTTACCTCAAGAAAAACAGGCTCTCCTTTTACATCGATCACAATAAAATCAGGAATTGTCCTGATCCTCTCCCCTACATCGCTATATCGGGAAAAATTCTGCTGGATCTGCGTAAGATTCTGGAGGATCGCCTCATATCCAAAACGGTATACGATATTGCCAGATTGTTTAAGCAGATCCTCAACTAAAGTCTCCGCCATCCGGCCCTTAAGCATGCTTTCCGGATCAAAATTTTTTGGATTCATAAGCTGGCTAAATTTAAAAATAAAAATTAAACCTAGTCCTGTGTTTTTTCTCCTCCTGGGCACATATTTATAATTCTTTAGTAAAACTGCACTTTGGATAGCTAGAACAACCGTAAAACTTCCCGAATTTACCGTCTTTTTTGATTAGATTCCCTCCGCATTGCGGACATTTGTTCCTATTCGCTTCTTCTGGCGATAATTTTGGAGCGCCGCTTTCTTTTTCGGCAAGCCTTATATACTTAATAAGCTTCTGCTCATCTATCAATTCGATCGGTTTATCTTCCGCGAATTTTTCCGCTTCAAGCGTAAATTTGTTGGTAGTGATAAAATATCCTTTTCCTTTTGCCAAATGATCGGCGATCGCGCCGTAAAAATCACGGACCGCTCCGACGCCAACCTCCTGAGTTATGAACTTCTTGCACTGGATATGATGTTTAATGCCATCTTTTTCGGCAATAACATCTATCCCGCCGTCATGCGACCTTCCGATCGCTTCCGCCTTAAACCCTAACCGCGAAAAAAGTTCTGCGATATATTCTTCGAATTCATCAGGCTTCATCCCTCTCAGAGACCGGATCAAATCGCGGTCCGACCTCCATCTTTCTCCCCGAATAAAATTATTATAGTTTTGCCAACGATGGAACCAATTCGGTAAAATTATTTCCAAAAAGATTCTTAAAAACAAAATGGCCGCAAGTATGGCCCAAATAGGCCAAAGTTTGAAAAATATATCCCACCAATTTATTGTAAGATCCAGCATCTTTTTTAAGCTTATTAATAGTTATCTATACCAAGAATGCTTGCCTGACGACAAACGATCCGATATTTCTTTCACCTGGTTCTCGTAAAAAACAGGCCTAAAGTAATTTATATACCCGATAACTTCGCTCAAAGTGAGTATTTTTATATGTTGATACTCCGTATCCGGCTTACTATCCATGGTTAAAAGAATATTTTTTAATGAAATTTTCTGCTTCCCCCAATTGCTAACAAACGTTTGCAAATGCAAATTTTGCAGATAAATAAATAACGCATAGCTCGACCTGCGAAGTTGAGCTACTGGAGAAAACAAGTTTGGGTTCTCCATCGAGTCCCTACCCCAATTTTTTGTTTCAATGATAAAAACACCGGGCGGCCCAATAACTATATGGTCGATTTGAATTGTACAAATATGATCGACTTTGCCATTTTCGTCTTTCTTGTGCAGCGGCGGATGTATTTCCAGCTGAAAATCGTTGATTACCTTATATGTATCGGGCAACCCCTTTAACTCTTCGACAGCCCTTTGTTCTCCTATAGCCCCCGATAGTAACTTTTCTTTCTCTTTGAGATATATCGCCGCCCTCTTAATTTTTTCTATCTCTGGCCGGGTCCTTTCTAAAGTTATCGATTCAATATTATTTTTTTTAAAATTAATATTATCAATCATTGACGACATACTAGAAATGTAAGACCCAAACGGAAGTTTCACTTCATTTTCAAAATCGAATTCCAAAATATCTTTCCTGCGAGATAATGATATTCTCCTATAAGCAAAATATAATTTCTTAAAAATATTACTTTCAATTTCTGAATAACGGCTCAGCTCTGCCTTTATCTCTTCCTTCTCTTTTCTTAGCAAATCTTCTCTGTCTTTTATTTTGTTCTGATATTCCATTTTCAGGTCAGTAAGACGCCGCTCCGACTCCTTTATTTCTTGCAATAAATTTTCCTTGCAGCCATCTTTAGCTATCTCTACCCTTCTTTCCCAATCTTTTTTAAATAAAAAAATTTCTTCGAGCGATTTAAAATCTAAACCAAAAATATAGAGATCCAATCTCAGCTGTTTTAACGTCTCGACTTCTCCTAATATAATTGCCATCTAATTATTTTTTAGTGTTCTCGGCGATTTGTCTCAACGAATTAGCAATATCTTTTAATAAGTCAACGATATAACCAACTCGCCAATACCAAAGGGCTATATTGCGCGAAATGAAAAGTATAGCAAAAATTATTAAAAAACCGATGACTAATGACCCGAAATCGAACGAAGGATAAAATGGAGACGAAGAATACATAAATTTTATTTTAAAAAATTAATTTATTATCTCTGAATATTATCGACCTACTTATTATTTTTATAAGTCAAACAAATATTTTTGACGGGGCATTATACTACAACAAATCTCTCCTCGCGAATTTAGGTTTATAAACAGGCTCTCTTCCTTCTATGTTAAATAGGTTATTGCACTGAGGACACTTTCCACTATCTGCGCTCGGATAAGATTTGATAACTCTTATTAGTTTCCTATATGCATCCCAACAATTCGGACAGAATGGTCCATCCCCATTGCTTTTTTTATAGTAGACGCTGATTCTGAATTCCAAGTCTTCGCTACAAGCCAACAACTCTTTCAGCTTTTTATTTTCTTCTTCTAACTCTGCCACTCTTTTCTGCATCTCTAAAAGTTTTTCCTGAGCCTCTAGAATCTGCTTATATTGTTCAATTTTTCCTGCCTCCTGCAAAACTTTACCTACGGATTTTAGATCATCAAATATTGCCATATATTTAAATTAAACGTTTATAATTAATCATCTTATTGAGCAACCTATTATTTCCAGTTTGTCTTTTGTTTTTTGCCAGTTTGGGTATTTTTTTTCAAGCAAATTAAAAAACTTTTTATCATGATTTTCGTGTTTAGAATGGCACAATTCGTGAGTGATAACATAGTCGATGCAATCTTTTGATACACAAATCAATTTTGGGTTGAGAATGATTTTATTACTTTTTAAAAAGCTTCCCCATCTTTTATCCATTTTTTTGATTATAAGGAACGGTTGCTGCTCATAGCCAAAATTGCTAGCTACAAGGGCAATCCTCTCCGCAAAAACATTTTCCATTTTTATACGGTACCAGCTATCCAGCATTTTTTTATTGTAATCACCGTCACGAACGCCTCTCTTAGTATAAATGGTTATTTTCCCTCTATCTAAAGCGACCTTGTCTTCTTTCGAGCTTTTTACCAACAAACGGTATTGGCGGCCCAAGTATAAGAACGATTCTCCGGAGAAATATTCTTTCTCGTATAGTTTTCTTTGATATTTTTTAAAAAAACCAAGCTGTTTCTCCAGCCAAAACCATTTCCGCCTCAAAAATATTTCTACCCTCTCGGTACTCGCTTCAACCGGACATTTTAAAATTATCTTCAGATCCGGAGTTACGGTCAAACTCAAAGTATTTCTTTTTTGCTTGACCAAATCATATTCATATTGGAAAGAACCGAAAATGAAATTCTCCATATTTACTATGCAAAAAGTCCATAGTTATTAACGGCTAACTGCATAATGTCGGAGATTAATACTCTAATTTCTTCGTTAGTCAGATTAATCCCCTTTTCATTCTTGGCGATATCGTACAGGTAATCATCTAAGGCATTCATCATCCTTCTTTTAACATCAATATTTTTATACCAATCAACAATTGATTCTTTTTTCAGTATCTCCAGAATATCAAGCACTATGACAATATATTCATCCTCGGCTAAAGAATACCTTGAGAGCACATCCTTTAAGTTTCGATAAAATACATCTGCCCCGGCTATTATTTTTATTTTCTCCGGCAAATCCGCATCCTTCTTGTTCAAAATATCGTCGCGGAGAAGCTTCAATTGCTTTAAAGAGGCAATATCGGCAAGTTTTCCCTGATGCATTTTATCCAAAACTTCTTTTATTTTCTTGGAAAAACGATCATAAAATTCCGGGTCGGTTTCCATTTTTTCCTTTACCGTTTTTTCCACTTGAGCCGCAATTGCTTCTGCTTTTGACCTGTCTGATCCTAAATTTTCTACCGCTTCCTCAAATTGCTTACGGTCGGTAATATTTATCTGCTTAGTCAGCAGCTCCACTCCGTTTGCGTCGACATAGCGGTCCAGTATAGTCACCAAAGCCTGTTTATATTCCGCCAAATCCACCCTGTCGGCATATCGCAAACTGGCCGCTTTGCGCAGTTCCATGAACTTTTTAAGATCTCTTTTATACACATCCAGATGCCTGAATTCATGAACAAAATCCTGCAAAACGAAACACTCGTTTAACTTCCTTATAAAATCATTCAATACTTTATAAAATGTTTCGCGGCGGGGATCATCTTTTAAAAACTGCAAATACTCCTCATCATCGGCCGAACCGCTGATTTCATTAAATAGATCATGCAATAAGCCATATCCTTGCTCTAATTCTTTGATTTTTTCACCCACATCTATCAAGGTTCCTTTAACGTCTTTTTCATCATAGCTGCCAAACAACCTCATCGCTGTATCGATATTCTTGGCATTCTCGGAATAATCAATAATATAACCCGCGGTCTTGGGAAGTTTTTTGTTCTCATAAAGCCGATTAACGCGAGCGATGGCCTGCAATAGATTGTGGTCTTTTAGATCCTTGGCCAAATACAGCACCGTGTTTCTCGGCGCGTCAAAACCGGTCAAAAGCTTATCAACCACAATGATCATTTCAACGCCGTCATCGTTATATTTGAAACTCTCAATAACATTCTTTTCATAACTGGCCACGCTGCTGTGTTTTTCCCTGATGCGGTCCAGACAAGCCACCACTTCTTTTTTATGGGTGTTATCAACATCGCCGTCTTCATGCTCGTCGGAGATAACCATTGCGGTACGGATCTTTCCTTGCTTTTCGAAAAATTCCTGGAATAGCACCGCTGAATATTTCGATGGAGCCACAATTTGCGCCTTTAACCCTGTATCCTGGAAATGCGCGGTAAAATGCTTTTCAATATCATAGGCAATCTCGGTAATTCTTTGAGGATTGTCTTTAATAATCCGGGTGCTGATATATTTCTGCAGCTCTTTTTTCTGTTTTGGATTCAGCCCTTCCGAAACCCGGTCAACTTGACGGTCGATCTGACCGGCATTCTGCGTCATTACGGCGTACCGACCTTCGTAGATTAACGGAACTATGATGTTATCCAAGAGCGCATCATCAATCGTGTATTTATCGATATATCCTCCGAATTTTCTCCAGCTCTCTTTTTCGCTTGCCATCAACGGCGTACCGGTAAATCCGATATAGCAGGCGTTGGGAATGGTTTTGGTCATTTCAAAATTGGCAATCCCGCCCTGGGAGCGATGAGCTTCGTCTATAAGTACAAAAATATTTTGGTCGGCATCAATAAATCCGGGATATTTGTTTCTGGCTGATTCAAATTTTTTCCCC
>JBBABQ010000041.1:0-8169 GCA_041657565.1 Minisyncoccota bacterium
TGGACTTAACGGCGACACGGAAATCTATCTTGGCCCGAAAGACGAATACATCATGGGCCAGAAACAGGAAAAAAAATTCGTAGGAAAATTGGAGGATATAATAAGGGACAACAGGTAAAAAATAAGCCGGCGCAAGCCGGTTTTTTGTTTGCGGAAACAGGGGATTTGCAACTTTGTCGTCAATGGTGTCAACGGCGTCAATAAAACTATTGACAGGCATAAACCGTTTTTGGTAAAATAGGGGCAAGCTAATAAGTTAAAACAAAAAAGCTATGAACGCGAACCAGCAAAAAATAATAAAATTGGCTCAGGAAAAAGACATTTCCAAAATGAGCTATCGCGAGATCGGCCGGGAGCTTGGGATCGAGAATCCCCAGACGGTCATCTACCATATCAAACAATTGAAAGACAAGGGGCTTATTTATTTTGACGAAAAGAAATGCCAAAAGGTCGCCAAGCCCGAGGCTTTTACAACAGATAAGATGTTTAATATCCCGATAGTCGGTTGCGCAAACTGCGGACCGGCTTTGCAGCTTACCCAGGACATAGTCGAAGGATATTTGAAAATATCCCAAAGATCGGTCAAAAGACCCAGGCCGGACGGTTTGATCGCCGTGAAGGCGGTCGGCAATTCTTTGAACAAGGCCGACATCAACGGCGATAATATCGAAAGCGGCGATTACGTGATAGTCAATTGCAACCAAAGGCCGGAGAACGGCGATTACGTTCTGTCGAGCATCGACGGGGCGGCCAATTTCAAGAAATTTTATAAGGATAATAAAAGAAAAGAGATCCGCCTTGTTTCCGAATCAACTTCCGAGATACCTCCGATAGTTTTGCACCAGCAAGACCTCGACGCCTTCGGATACGCAGTCAACGGCGTGGTCGTAAGGGTCGTGAAGTTTTAGTTTATAAAATGATAAAGAGAAATAATTTTGCATATATAGACGGAGCCAACCTGCACAAAGGAGTAAAAGGCCTTGGATGGTCTTTGGATTATAAACGTTTTCGGATATGGCTTAATGACAAATATTCTATAAAAAGAGCATATATTTTTATCGGTTTTGTCCCTAAAAACAAAGATTTATATACTTTTTTACAGGAGGCCGGTTTTACTCTTGTTTTTAAAGAGACCACTTGCGACGGCGAAGGTAAAATAAAAGGAAATTGTGACGCCGATCTGGTATTAAAAGCGATGATAGACTATTACGAGAAACAATTTGAAGGAGCAGTTATCGTGGCGAGCGATGGCGACTATGCCGGGCTTGTAAAATTTTTTAGATCAAGGAGATCTCTTGTCTCTCTTGTCTCTCCAAATGATAAATGTTCTATTCTTCTAAGAAAACTTAATATCCCTTCAGTATATTTAAGCACTCAAAAAGATAAATTATTTTATCCCCAAAAAGAAAAAGCCCCCGATGCGGACGGAACCGCAACAGGGTCTTCTTCATAGTGATTAATATAATAATATCAAAATGATCTTGATTGTCAATAACCCTATTTATTTTAATAGATCAATCATATGGAACCGTTAGCTTCGAGGATAAGGCCAAAAGATCTTGGGGAGTTCGTGGGACAGAAACATCTGGTCGGCGAAGGAAAACCATTGAATATTGCCATCAAGAACGGCCATGTTTTTTCTTTTATCCTTTGGGGTCCGCCCGGCGTTGGCAAAACCACTCTCGCGAAGATCTACGCCAATTCTTTAAAAGCGAATTTGTACGAACTTTCCGGAGTGTCTTCGGGAAAAGAAGATATCAGGAACATCGTCGAAAGCGGAAAGATATTTCCCGGTCCCAAGGTCCTTTTCCTCGACGAGATCCATCGTTTCAATAAAGCCCAGCAGGATTTTTTGCTCCCTTATGTGGAGCGCGGAGATATTGTTTTGGTCGGGGCGACCACGGAAAATCCCAGCTTTGAGGTTATTTCTCCTTTGTTATCAAGATGCAGGGTTTTCACCCTGGAAAGTCTTTCCGAGAGCGATATGGCCGAAATAATAGAAAGGACAGGGATAAAATTGGGAAAAGAAGCGAAAGATTGGCTGATAAGAATGGCGGACGGCGATGCCCGCCAGGCTATCGGGGTTCTTGAGAACGCTTCCAAGCTTTATAAAAAAATAAATGTCGATTCACTGAAGGATACGGTCCAGAACAAATTTCTGAGGTTCGATAAAAAAGGCGAGGAGCATTACAACACGATCAGCGCGTTCATAAAAAGCATGCGGGCCAGCCAGCCTGACGCGGCCCTTTATTATCTAGCGCGGATGGTCGCGGCAGGAGAAGATCCGAAGTTTATCGCCAGGCGGATGGTTATATTCGCCTCCGAGGATGTCGGAATGGCCCAGCCTACGGCTTTGGTAGTGGCAAACGAGGTTTTCAGGGCAGTCGAGACGATCGGCTTCCCGGAAGCCCAAATAAACCTTGCCCATGGCGTTGTTTATTTGAGCCTTTCGCCGAAAAACAGAAGCGCTTACGATGCTTATTTCGAAGCGTTGGGCGACGTGGAGGCGCACGGCAACCTGCCCATTCCAATGGAGATCAGGAACGCGCCCACAAAATTAATGAAGGATCTGGGATACGGCAAGGGCTATGAATGTTATACAGATAAAGATCTTTTGCCGGAAAAATTGAAAGGCAAAAAATACTATAAACCAAAAAAATGATCATGAATTTTTTAAGAAATAGAAAAACATTCAAAAACCGGCCGTCCGACGGAGACCGGGGAGAGTATCGCAAACAATTGGAAATGTCCTGCAATATTTTAAAGCTGAGGAAACAAAAAAAGATCTCCCAGGCCGAACTCGCTAAAAAGATAGGTATGAAGCAGATCGATATCATAAAGATCGAGGCCGGCAAGCAGAATTTTTCCATCAGCACTCTTGAAAAGATAGCCAAGGCGTTCGGCTGCGAGCTGAAAATATCCATCAGCGAGTAAGACTCTTTGTTTCTAACCAAAAAACGGCCAAAACGGCCGTTTTTAGTTATTTGAAGAGGAAATAAGCGATTATCAGCGCGCCCAAGATTATGCGGTAATAAGCGAATAATTTGAAATCGCGATTTTTGATGTAGTTCATCAGGAATTTGATCGAGGCCCAGGCGACAAGAAAGGCGGTTACAAAACCGGTTGCCAGAATGGCGGCTTCGGATGAAGTCATAGATAATCCTTGCTTTAACAGGCTGTATCCGCTGGCCGCGACCATTGTCGGGATGGCCAGAAAAAAGGAGAACTCCACGGCCGCCGTCCGGGAAACACCGAGAAGCATCGCTCCTATTATCGTCGCGGCGGACCGGGAGGTCCCGGGTATCATCGACAGGCATTGGAAAAGGCCGATACAGAAAGCGGTTTGGTAGGTCATTTTTTGGACCGAATCGAAGCGGGGATCTTGTTTTTTCTTTTCGATGAAGATCAATATCAGGCCGCCTACGAACAGCGCGATCGCCACGACCCAAGGATTGAATAGTTTTTCTTGGGCCATCTCGCCGAGGAAATATCCCAATATTATCGCCGGAACAACCCCTGTTACGGCTTTGAACCAAGTGTCCCATATTGTTTTGGACGTTGCCGCATCCTTTCCGAACGGCCAGAGGCGGTCCCAAAAATAAACGACGACGGAAAGAATGGCTCCCAATTGGATGACGATGTCGAACATCGCCGTAAAACCATTACTGAAGCTTATCCACTGATTTACCAGTATAAGGTGGCCCGTCGAGGAAATAGGAAGGAATTCGGTCGCGCCTTCCACAACGCCAAGTATGGCCGCTTTGATGATCTCTATGAACATATTATTCTATGAAAATTTAATTAACGGATACATTGTAGCAAATCAAAGGCTAACAGCCAAAAAAGTGACGGTTTTTTGCCGATATGGTAAAGTAAATTTTTGATAAAGACAACTTGCCATGGAAAACAACATTCCCCAATTCGGACAACCGAAAATAATCGAAATAAAAAACTTCCTTACCAGGGATAAGCTTTTTCTTTGCAGGGCGGACGGCTCTTCCTATGATCTTGAAGAAGCGGCCAAGCAGATCGCGGCTGCTTGCAATCAGCCCTCAATTTACGAATTTCTCTTCGAGAAAAAGCTTGAAGGCAGGCCTTATGAAGCCAAGCACGCCAAAGAATTTTTAGAGTGGGCCAAAAAAGGCTGGGAGGAAGCAACCCGCTTCGTTTTTTTGGTGAAGGACCGGTCCGATAAGATCGTCGGGTCTTTGGATATAAAATCGGCGGAGCTGGACGGGGCGCAGATCGGTTATTGGTCGGACGAGAATGCCCAGGGGTTTATGACCAATGCGGTAAAAACGCTGTGCAACATCGCGAAAGAAGCCGGATACAGATCTCTTCGCGCCATAGCGCTTATGCATAATCCAAGGTCTGCGGGGGTATTGAAGAGGGCCGGGTTCAAATTTAAATATATGACAAAAAAGGGGGAGGACGAGTATTTGAACTACGAAATAATTTTCAGTTAAAAATTTTGAGCCGCCCCCATCGCCAGAAAATATCTTTGATGGTAAAATAAATCTGTCATAAGTATGGATCCATGCGATCATTTTTCGTACTCGGATTCTTAAAAATATGCAGCGCGTCACTCTTCATTCCGCCGTTTTTTCTCTCGCGATCATTTGTCTTGCCGTCTTGGCATTTTCTACGAAAAATTGCGATTCCTGTTATTCCGCCGAAGCAATGGCCTTAAAGCTTATGGCTTGCGGTTTTGTTGTCGCGATAGGATCTTTTTATTTCAGGAGCAAATTTAAAGAATATGAAAAGATCATATTCGACGTCGAAAGCCAGCCGACCCTTGAAACTTCCGAGGCTTCGGCGGGGGTGCCTTTTTCCGGCCACGGAGCCGTCCAGGCAGAGGACGGAAATCTTTTGACCTCGCCCTACAGAAGCGTCCAATGCGTTTATTACCACAGCATCAAAGAAAAATACGTAAAGCAGGGAAAAAACAGCACTTGGATAATTGTCGAAAATATTTCCCGTTTCGTCCCTTTTCATCTCCAGGACGAAAGAGGGTCCCTTAATATAAGCCTGGCGAACATGGATGAGGATTTTTCCAGTTATAATATCCGTTTCGAAGGGAGAAGCGTAAAAAATCCCAAATACAGCGAGATCGATTGCCAAACGGTATTGAACAAATCGCAGGAACGGCCAGGCGAAGTTAAAAAATTTTTAGGGATGTCTTTCAAATCCGGAGACCTTTATCGGAAGACCGAATGCGTTCTACTTCCGGGGACGAATGTTTTTGTCTATGGGATGGCGGTAAAAGCGCCGGATGGCCAGATCACCCTGCAAGAAAACGAAAGATGCCCTTTGATAATCAGCCAAAAGAGCAGGGAAGCTTACATAGAAGAATTTTACAAAGGGTCCAGCCTTATTTATTTTTCCCATTTTTTGATCTCCATAGGCTATACGGCCATATTGCTCGGGGCGGGCTATCTCTGGCGGATCGGCTTGGCTGTAGTGCTTCCTTTTCTTATTATGGGTAACGGGTTGATACTCGGAAGCCTGCTTTTTACCGCCTATAATCGCATCGTAACGGTCAAACATCGCGCGTTAAACGCTTTAAGCAATATAGACGTGGAGTTGAAAAGGCGCGCGGAGCTGATCCCAAATCTTGTTGAAGCCGTTAAGGGATATGTAAATCAGGAACAGCAGATCCAGCAATTTGTCGCCGAAACCAGAACGCAGACCGTTTTTTCGGACAAGATGCCGACCGCGCCGTCCCCGGTCATCGGATCGCTTTCGATGATCATCGAAAATTATCCGGAGCTTAAGGCCTCGGATAATTTCCAAGCCTTGATGCTTTCTCTGGTCGATACGGAGGAGCGCATCGCCGATTCCCGCGAATTTTACAACCGCAACGTGCGAAAATACAATACTCTGATCAGCCAGTTTCCGTTCTTGCTTATAGCCGGATTTTTTGGAATGAAAACCATGGGATATCTTTCCATTGTCAAAGAGGAACGTTCTGTCCCGCAGGTTTCTTTGTAAATACTGCGGGCTTAACTTTTTTCGGTTTTTCTGCGAGAATGTCTTTGCGATAAAATTATCAAGATAATTAAAATATCAAGGAAACAGATATGGAAAAAGAAATAATTTATGTCATTGGCCATAAATCTCCCGATACCGACACTGTCTGTTCGGCCATCGCTTACGCGGCCTATTTAAAAAAAACCGCCAGGATCAATGCTGTTCCGGCCGTTTCCGGAGACCTCAATCCGGAGACCCAATTCGTTCTCGACCAATTCAAAGCAGCCGTTCCGGTCAAATTAGCTTCGGCCGAAGGCAAAAAGCTTGTTCTTGTCGACCATAATGAAAAAAGCCAGAACCCGGACGGGGTCGAGGGGGCGAAGATCATCGAGGTCCTCGACCATCACAAGATCGGTTTTGTTTGCTCCGAACCGATAATTTTCCATACCGAGGCGGTCGGATCGACCGCGACCTTGGTCGCGAAAAAAATGATGGCCGATAAGAAATTCAAGATCACTTCCCGGCTTGCCGGACTTTTGGTTTCGGCGATCTTGTCCGATACGGTAGTTTTCAAATCGGCGACAACCACCAAGATCGATATTGAAATAGCCAAAAAACTCGGTAAAAAGGCCAAGATAAAAAATTTGAAGAAATTCGGCATCGAGATCAAGAAGCAAAAAGCCAGCTTGAAAGGAATGGACGCGGAGAAGATTATTTATTCGGACTTCAAGCCTTTTGAGGCGGGCGGAAAGAAATTCGGCGTGGGGCAGGTCGAGGTGGTTGATCTGGCCGAAGCCAAGGAAAGGAAAGGAGAGATAGTGCAAAAGATGGCCGAAATAGCGGAAAAGGAAGGTTTTTCCTTTGTTGCTTTGATGGTTACGGATATTATGAAAGAAGGTTCGGAAGTTTTTATCGCCGGAGATTCGACAAGCCTTGAGAAGGCTTTTGGAAAACCGGTGGCGGACAGTTCGGTCTATCTTGAAAAAGCGATGTCCCGCAAGAAAGACTTTTTACCCCCGCTGATGAAAGTATTAGAGTAAGCCATTAATCATATCCGAAACGGAACTGGTCGAAGCCGGGCTTCGACCAGTTTATCCACAAGGGAACTCTGTCTATGAATTATTGCGATCCGGCTAAAACAGCCGAGATATTAAGGCCGAAAATGATGAAGGGCGGGAAGTATTTGATCTCCAGGATATCCGGAGCCGGACAGGCTCCCGGAGAAGAAAAGATATTGGAGGATTATTTCCGGTATAAGGATTATATAGACAATAAAGAATGGGCCGAAGGAGGACAGCAAAAAAGGTGGGACCCGAAATTTTTAGGATTGTCCGAAAACAGGGACGGTGATATTCAAAATATAAAGAAACTGGAATTCCAAAATCCCGCTTATTCGGCCGCGCGCAGCATGGGAGGGGATCCGAAAGATTATAACAAGGTATTTACGGTCCAGATCGCCGGCTGCGATCTGGATTGCAACTATTGTTTTGTGCCGAAGCAGCTGAATTGCGCCGATAAAAGGTTTGGGAGATACTTTTCCGCCGAAGAGATAGTTAGGCATTTTTTAACGGCCAGAGCGGCATCCGTCGAACCGATGAACGTCTTGCGGATAAGCGGCGGCAACCCGACCATCCTGCCCGAGATCATTTTGGATGTCTATCAGGCCATGAAAAAAAATGACGTTAGGGCGTATTTATGGATCGACTCTAACCTTTCGACCTTGGAATATCTGGATTGGATGGGAAAGGATTTTAAAGAGATGCTCCGGCAAAAAAACGTCGGCGTCGTAGGCTGTTTCAAAGGAACGAACGAAAGGGATTTCAGCCTTATTTGCGGCGCCGGCCCGGAATATTACGAAAGGCAGTTCAAGGTCCTTAACTGGTTTTTGGAGCAGGGAACAGATATCTATGTTTATCTGCCGGCCCTGGTTTATAGCGATGTTGAAAGCAATTTGTCCGGTTTTGCTAAAAAACTTTTTAATATGAACAAAAATCTTCCTCTCAGGACGGAATTGCTGGCGATCATCGATTATCCGGGGGCGAAAATAAATTTCGAACGGGCGGCAAAACTGGGAAGGCCAATGCCGGAAACAAGCCAAAGGGAGGTTTTTGAAACTTGGCATAACAAGGTCCTTCCGCAACTGTATTCCCCTGATGAGCTTCAAAAATATTGCTGCCAGGCGCCATTATACCAATCATT
>JBBABQ010000042.1:0-8130 GCA_041657565.1 Minisyncoccota bacterium
ATCCGTGCGGGACGCACCCTGGTTTACGGCAAAACCATGCTATATGGCTTAACCAAAAAAAGTTGGATTATATACAAAGCGGAGGAGGCGGGATTCGAACCCGCGATACCTTGCGGTATATTCGCTTTCCAAGCGAACGCACTCGACCACTATGCGACCCCTCCGCTTTGTATACAAGTCGAAATTAAATTTTTAAAGGCGATTCCTCCCTTATACGACTTTATCTCTTTCTCTCTGCGCATCGCCTCCCTCTTGCTGCCGAATTTTTCACTATAAACCAACCTCCAAGGCCTTCCCGATTTTGTCGATCTGTTGGACCCGCGATTATGGCAATCCAATCTTTCTATAATATTTTCTGTAAATCCAATGTAAAATTTACTGTTCTTTTCGCTCTGAATTATATAAGTCGTATACATTTGGAAGTACGGTATATCCCGCATGCGTGCGGGACGCATCCCGCCGCTAGCGGGACCCCGCCCGCGGCGGTGGCTCGACCACTATGCGACCCCTCCATTAGCAAGCGTTAGCCGCTTCGCGGCTTACGCTTGCTTATGAGACGTAAAATTTTTTCGAAAAAATTTGTACGTCTCGAACTTTGCTTTTTGAAATTTGAAAACTAATATCTATCTTTACCCTAAATTTTCATTCCAATCAATGCCTGGATCCTCTGTTCCACCGGCGGATGGGTCATGAACAGCGTCGCGAACCAGCTGGTCCCCTTTTTCCCTTTGAACGGAGAAGAGATGAACAAATGGGCGGTCGAAGTGTTGGCGCTGCGCATCGGCGTCGGGTCGCCGGATATTTTTTGCAAAGCGCTGGCCAGACCTTCGGGATAGCGGGTCATCAAGGCCCCGGAAGCATCGGCAAGGAATTCCCTCTTCCTGGAAATGGCAAGCTGTATCAGGGCCGCGGCCAAAGGAGCAAGGATGGCGGCTATTATCCCCAAGACCATCAAAACCGCTCCGCTGGAACTGTTGTTGTCGTCGCGGCTTTTGCTCCCCGCTCCCCAAAAGCTCATCCTTAAAAAGAAATCCGAGATCAAAGCAATGACCCCGACCAAAACGACCACGACCGTGCTCAAAAGAATGTCTTTGTTCTTTATATGCGAGAGCTCATGGGCGATGACCCCTTCAAGCTCGCTCTTGTCGAGCCTTTCCATCAATCCCCTGGTCACGGCGACCACCGCGTGTTTTTCGTCCCGCCCGGTGGCGAAAGCGTTAGGCTGCATCTCGTCGATGATGTATATCTTGGGCATCGGCAGGCCGGAGGTCATCGCGAGATTTTCCACTATGCGGTAAAGCTCCGGATCGTCTTTTTTCTCGATCGGATGCGCTCCGTTCATCGCCAAGGCTATCTTGTCGGAATAATAATAGCTGACAAAGCTTTGTGTAAAAGAGATCGCCACGGCGATATACAAAAATACCGGATCTCCATAGATCTGGGAAAAAAGCCAGCCGATGGCGATTATCAATACCAGGAAGAACGCCATCAAAATAAAAGTTTTGCGAACGTTTGACGCCGCTTGAGAATACAAAGTTGGCATAATTTTTTCCCGGGCTTAACCAGCCCGCGAAGTTAGAATTTTACCTGAGGAGCTTCTTTCTGGGCGGCATCGGTCACCTCGAAAAGTTCCGCCATCTTGAAATTGAACATATTGGCGATGATGTTGTCGGGGAAGCTCTGGACCTTGATATTAAGGTCGCGCACGTTGGCGTTATAAAATCTGCGGGCGGCTTGGACCTTGTCTTCAGTATCGGTCAATTCGCGCTGCAATTCCAGAAAATTCGTCGAAGCTTTAAGATCAGGATAATTTTCGGAAACGGCAAACAATGTTTTCAAAGCATCGGTCAGCTGGTTGTTGGCTTGGGTCTGTTCTTTTAAAGTGGTGGCCCCCATCGCGGCTGTTCTGGCCAGAGTCACTTTTTCAAAAACCCCCTGTTCGTGGGCGGCGTAGCCCTTGACCGTCTCGAGCAAGTTAGGGATCAGGTCGTATCTGCGCTTCAATTGCACGTCGATATCGGCCAGCGCTTCCTGGGTTTGGGTCCTCAACTTTATCAGTCCGTTATAAGCACCGGCTATCCATAAAACGATGACAAGAACCGCTACCAATAAAATTATTACTAAAATGTCCATATTTTGAAAAATTTTATTGTTTTCGCCAAAGGACTGCTGTCCTCTGATCGGACAATTTTTACCTTCTTATTATACCTATATTTTAAACAAAAACCCTCCCGAAATCAATGGGAGGGTTTCTGTTCGGAACCATTTTAGTTCTAGTACTCGGGCATTCCCATTCCGCCCATGCCGGCGCCCGCCATTCCTCCGCCAGCCGGCGGATTGTTCTTCTCGGGCAGTTCTACGACCACGCATTCGGTGGTCAAAAGCATTGATGCGGCGGAAACCGCGTTCTGCAAAGTAGATCTTACGACCTTGGCCGGATCGACGACTCCCGCTTTGATCAGGTCTTCATATATATCTTCGGCGGCGTTGTAGCCTTCAATCGCCGGTAATTTTTTAACATCGGCCGCAACAACGGCTCCGTCCTTTCCGGCGTTCTCGGAGATCTTTCTTATAGGCTCCTCCAGGGCTCTCCTGACAATACCCGCTCCGATCTTCTCTTCTCCCTTGAACTTCATTTCCTCCAAAACTTTCTGGCAGCGAAGCAGCGCCACTCCTCCGCCGGGGACTATTCCCTCTTCGATGGCGGCACGGGTGGCGGCCAAAGCATCCTCCGTCTTATGCTGTCTGGCCTTTTGCTCTATCTCTGTGGCGGCGCCAACTTTGATGACGGCCACTCCTCCGGACAGTTTAGCCAATCTTTCCTGAAGCTTCTCTTTGTCGAAATCGGAATCTTCCGTTTCGATCTGTTTCTTCAACTGGGCGACCCTGGCATCGATCTCGGTCTTCTTTCCTTTTCCTTCGATTATAGTGGTCTTGTCTTTGGTGACCACGACCTTGCGAGCTCTGCCGAGCGAATCCAATTCGGCGTTCTCCAATTTCAATCCCAGCTCTTCGGAAATGACCTGGCCGCCGGTAACTATGGCAATGTCCTGCATCATTTCCTTCTTGCGATCGCCGAAACCCGGGGCTTTAACAGCAACAGCCGTAAACATCCCGCGGATGCGGTTAACGATCAAAGTGGCAAGCGCGTCCCCTTCCACCTCATCGGCGATTATCAAAACGTCTTTTTTCCCGGTCTTCAAAGCTTTCTCCAAAAGAGGAACTATATCCTGGATGTTGGAGATCTTTTTATCGGTCATCAAAATGTAAGGATCTTCCAAAACGGCTTCCATCCTCTCGAGGCTGGTCACCATATAAGAAGAGATATATCCTTGGTCGAATTGCAATCCTTTGACTATCTCTTTGTCTATGCCGAGCTTTTTCGATTCTTCAACCGTAACGACGCCGTCCTTGCCGACTTCTTTGATCACTTGGGCGATCAAAGCTCCAAGCTCTTTGTTCTCGGCGGAGATCGTAGCCACTTGAGCCATCTCCTCTTCGGTCGCTACCGGCTTGGCGGACTTTTTCAATTCGGCCACTACCGCGTCGCAAGCTTTTTCCATACCGCGCTTCAAAGCCAAAGGATTGGCTCCGGCCGCGATATTCTTGAATCCTTCTCTTATTAAAATTTGCGTCAACAAGGTGGCGGTGGTCGTACCGTCTCCGGCGACGTCATTGGTCTTCTCGGAAGCCTGTCTCACTACTTGCGCTCCAAGATTCTCGACCTTATCCTCAAGCTCGATCTCTTTGGCGATCGAAACTCCGTCATTAGTGATAGTTGGAGATCCGTAAGACTCGCCGATGATCACATTGCGGCCTTTGGGACCCAAAGTGACGGTCACGGCATTGGCCAATTTGTCCACGCCGCTTTTTAATTTTTTGCGGGCTTCTTCGGAATATACGATTTGTTTAGCCATAATATTAGGAATTAGCTTGTAGGTTGTAGCTTGTAGGGACATTCAATTCCTACAAGCTAATTCCTACAAGCTACAAGCTTACTCAATTATTGCCAATATGTCGTCCTGGGTCGCGATAAGATATTCCTTATTGTCGATCTTGATCTCGTTGGGGCCGTATTTGGTGAACAAAACTTTGTCCCCTACTTTTACTTCCATCGGGATCAGTTTGCCGGAGGAAGAAGTCTTGCCGGGACCGACAGAAATAACCTTTCCCTGTTCCGGTTTCTTTTCAACGGACTGAGGAAGCAAGATCCCTCCTTTGCTTTTTTCCTCCTCCTTAAGAGGCTCTATGACAATATGGTCCGAAAGCGGTGTTATTTTCGTCATGCTGCTTTCCTTCTTGGAACTTAAGGTCTGAAACTTGAATTGTTTTGCTTTTTGGCCGCAAAAATCAATTTCAAGGTTCATATCTCCAGTCTCAAGCATTAAACTGATTAATTTTTTCCATTAAAACCGATTAGCAGTTGAAACACTAGACTGCTAATTCCTAATTTTTATCCAATCGGACGGCTTTGTCAAGCGATCGAATTTTAAAGCCGGCAAGCGCATTCTGAAAGAACTGCCTTTCCCTCAATGCTTGCGGGTCAATCCCGTTAGAAGTCCTACGTTCAAAGATAAGAGACAGAATCTTTGTCAGCCCGGAAGACAAAGGTTTGAAGACGTCTCTTGGGCATTTAAGACTTCTAACGGGGTTGACTCCAAGCCGTTTTTTGGCTATCATTCAGGCGTGAGAAGTTTGATCGGCCAAACATTGGGAGGGATCGCCGGGATAGCTATTGCCGCCCATATCATCAAGGGCGTTCAATACGATGGCCAATTCTCTACCCTTCTATTAATAGGGCTGGTATTGGGGATATTGAATTACCTGATAAAACCCCTGCTGGAATTGATCACTTTTCCCCTGCGTTTGCTGACCCTGAACCTTTTCTCGATAGTAATAATGATGACTTTGGTCTGGACCGCGGACATAGTGGTCGCGAGGCCCCAATTCGAAATAACAGGATTAGAAGGGATCTTTTGGACAGCCATGATCGTATGGTTAGCAAGTCTTCTTTTTGAAGCCAGCCTGTCTAAATTAAAAAAATAAATAAATATGACAAATAACATTATACTCGCCGCTCAAGGCATCGTTTGCGTCTTAATAATAGTTTTGATCGTAATGCAGCAAAGAGGCACCGCTCTGGGATCAGCTTTCGGCTCCGGGGGAGGAGGAGCTTATTCCACCCGCCGCGGCATCCAAAAAAACCTGCTTTGGCTGACGATCGTTTTGACAATAGTCTTCTTAGCCTTGGCAGTCGTCTTAATTTAAACCTTCGTGCCCAGTTTTTTAAAATTGAATCTCAAATTTCCTTCCAAGCGCCAATGGACGCATTTTTTTCATTTGCTTACAACAAAAGAAAAGGTCTGGTTCTTTTCCCTCTTGGCGATCTTTTTGGCTTCCGCCGGATTCCTTTATTCCGACTTTTATTTTAACAATACTTTTACAACGCCCGCCAAGGGAGGAAGGATAAAACAAGGATTCGTCGGCCAGCCTCAGTTCATCAATCCCCTGCTTTCTTCCGCATCAGAGATAGATAAATCATTGGTAGAACTGACCTTTTCCGGGCTGATGACCTACGACCAGGAAGGAAACGCTATCAACGACCTGATAGCGGGAAATCCTGATTTTAAAGACGGAGGCAAGACCATGGAGTTCGCCATAAAGGAAGGAGTGAAGTGGCAGGACGGCCAGTCGCTGAACATGGATGACATTGTTTTCACCATAAACGCGGTTCAGAACTCAAGATATTCAAGCGACCTCCGCCCGAACTGGCAGCAAGTGGAAGTCGAAAAGATCTCCGATACCGTCGGACGCCTGAAATTAAAACAGCCCTACAGCGGACTGTTGGAAAACCTGGCAGCTTTAAAAATATTGCCTAAGCACATCTGGCAAGATGTCCAGCCGGAAAACTTGACCCTGATGCCAAACCTTAACATCTTTAATCCGGTAGGATCGGGGCCATACAAGGTCAAACAGGTCAAGCAAAAAGACAATTTCATAGAATCTATAACCTTGGCAAGAAACAACAGCTATTCCGGAAAAGAACCCTACCTGGACGAAGTAGAATTTGTCTTCTTCAAACAAAAAAAAGAAATGATGAAAGCTTTGGATTCCGGACAGATACAATCCGCGTCCCTCGAGAGCTACCAGGATTACAGCCAAAAAGACCTCAAAAAATTCGAACTGAACGAATTGCAAACCCCCAGTTATTTCGCCGCGTTCTTTAATATGAGAGAAGATCTTTTCGCCGAAAAAGATATAAGGGATGCTTTATTAATGGCCACGGACAAGAATGAGATAAGACAAAACGCCCTGAACGAAAAAGCGAACCTGATAGATTCCCCTCTCATTCCCGATTTTTACGGCTTCAGCGCCCCGACGAGCGTTTACGCGTTCGATCTGGAAAAGGCAAAGGCCCTGATAGAGGATCAAGATTTTACGATCCGGGACGGATGGGCGGTAAAAACATTGGAAAAGCTGCCAAAATTCCAATTTAAAAAGGATCTGGTCTTCGGCAATAAAGGGACCGACGTCGAAAAACTCCAAGAATGCTTGGCTAAAGACTCTGAAGTTTATCCGGAAGGAACGATAACGGGAGAGTTCGGAGACAAGACCAAGGCGGCTGTCATAAAATTCCAAGAAAAATATGCTTCGGAAATATTGGCCCCATCGAACCTGACGAAAGGCAACGGAAAGGTCTTGGCCGGGACCCGCGATAAATTGAACCAGCTTTGCTACCCGTCCCCAACGGAAGAGACTGTATTTGCTTTTACCCTGACAACGGTCAATGACCCCGATCTTATAAAAGTAGCCGAGGTTTTAAAAAACCAATGGGCGAAAATAGGAGCGAAGGTCGAGATCAGAACGGTGGAATCGAGCGAAATAAAAAAAGTGATCATCCAAAACAGGGATTTCCAAGTCTTGCTTTTCGGAGAAACGCTATCCAGCATTCCCGATCCCTTGCCGTTCTGGCACTCCCTGCAATCCGTTGACCCGGGGTTGAATCTGACGGGATACGACAACGAAAAAGCGGACGAACTGCTGGAACAAGCGCGGAAATACGCCGATCCGAAAGATCCGGAAAGGCAAAAAACCTTGGAGCAGCTCCAAGACATAATCATCTCCGACAATCCGGCCATAATGCTTTATTCTCAAAACCATCTTTACCTCACTAATAAATCAATAAAAGGATTCGGTGTAAAAAAGATGACCGAATCGGCAAAGATATTCTCTGATCTGCCGAATTGGTACGTCAACACTGAAAGGCAATGGAAAAAATAAAAAATATGGAACTGGAAAAAATAGAAAAACTGGATCATTACGCGATAAAAACACTGGAAGACCTGCCGAAATGGAAATATCCGGAGCTGAAGATAGAAAAAAGCGATAAAAATATCTTCATGGGAAGCGGCGATGCCGCCAATACCGGAAAGATATTCGCTCAGATCCTCGGCGGCCACGCTCTGAATGTCTGCAACTACCAAACATTTTTCGAGAACGGGCCGAGCCGCGACTCCAGAGTGTATATCGTGAACGCCTCGGGGGGAAAGGACGGCCTTAAGATGGCGAAATGGCTGACGGAGAACAATTGGCATCCGAAATTATTGACGAACAATCCTGAACCGCCGGCGGGAAAATACCTGAAACCGGAAGATGTTTTTGTCTTCCCGGCGAACAAAGAACCGCCGACCTACAATGTCAGCACTTACGCCTCGATGATCTATTGGCTTTTGAAAGAAGACCTCTCGGAGATCGAAAATACGATCAAAAAACTGGAGATACCGGACCTGAGGAAATACAAATTCATTTTCTTCATGGTGCAAGACAAATACGAAACGCTGGGAAGGATGGCAGTAAGAAAGATCGCCGAAACCTTGGCGGAAGTCGGCGCCAACGGCTGCGGCTATTCCAACGCGGTGCACGGGATGCTTACCCAACCCAATAAGGACCGCTTGGTGTTCTGTATGAATTGCAAATATGAAGGTTCTGAAGACAGCTATGAGATGAACATCGATTCTTATCTGGGCCTTCTGCTCTGCATCCATTACATAGTCGGCAAGAACCAAACCGACCAGGATTCGGAAAATATATTGCAAAACTACATGGAAAATGCTAAAAAACAGGGCTGGG
>JBBABQ010000043.1:0-8019 GCA_041657565.1 Minisyncoccota bacterium
ATTATACTACCGAAAATTTTACGAATGTCAAACTCTGCCTTTTAGGTCCCTTCCTGCCAGCTGGACAGATATTTTTTCTGCTGGTCGGTCAATTGGTCGATGGAAACGTTCATCGAGCCGAGTTTCAAGCCAGCCACGTAACGT
Source organism: Minisyncoccota bacterium (assembly GCA_041657565.1). Taxonomy (GTDB): domain Bacteria; phylum Patescibacteriota; class Minisyncoccia; order Minisyncoccales; family JAQTVQ01; genus CAIMDX01. Next base: position 145 of record JBBABQ010000043.1, read on the forward strand.
TCGATGTCTTCCGAAATATCATAAACGCCCGGCTTGAGTTCCGCTTGGTTTTTTACCGCCCATTCGCTTCCAAGAGCCTGGGTCGAGAAGCTCATATCCATCACCGAAGCCGGATGGCCCTCGGCCGCGGCAAGGTTCACCAGCCTGCCTTCGGCCAGAAGATAGATCCTCTTTCCGTTGACCAGGTATTCATCCACGAAATTGCGGACGCCTTTAACGACCTTGCTGGCCAGTTCTTCCAAAGCTTTGACGTTTATTTCCACGTCGAAATGTCCGGAATTGCAAACTATCGCTCCGTCTTTCATTTGCTTGAAATGGTCTTTATCAAGAACATTGATATCTCCGGTCAGCGTACAAAAAACATCGCCTATCTTGGCCGCCTCTATCATCGGCATAACGGTAAATCCATCCATGGCCGCCTCGAGCGCTTTGATGGAATCTACTTCCGTCACTATCACTTTCGCTCCCATTCCCCGGGCGCGCATGGCAAAACCGCGCCCGCACCAGCCGTATCCGGCACAGACAAAAGTCTTTCCGGCGATCAAAACATCGGTCGCGCGTACAATTCCGTCCAAAGTGGACTGGCCGGTACCGTAACGGTTATCGAACATATTCTTGGTCTTGGCATCGTTCACCGCCACGACCGGTATCTTCAAGGCGCCGTCCTTGTCCATGGCCCGCAAACGGATGACCCCGGTGGTAGTTTCTTCCATACTGCCGATGATCTGCTTGCAAAGTTCCGGATGATCTTTATGAATGGTGGAAATAAGATCGGCGCCGTCGTCCATCGTTATTCTGGGGCTGTGCGCGATCGCCGCTTTGATATGTTTAAAGAACATATCACGGTCCTCGCCCTTTATGCCGTAAACCTTTATGCCGTAATCCTTGACCAAACTGGCCGCGACATCATCCTGCGTGGACAAGGGATTGGAAGCGCAGAGCAGAACGTCGGCCCCTCCGGCTTTAAGCGTGTGGACCAGATTGGCGGTTTCGCAAGTGATATGCAGGCAAGCGGACATTTTCAAACCGGCCAAAGGCTTTTCTTTCTCGAACTTCTCCCGTACTTGTTTTAAAACGGGCATATCGTTCGAAGCCCATTCTATCCTCTTTTTCCCCTGCTCCGCCAAATTGATGTCTTTGATCTCGTATTCCATAACTTTATTTTTTAAATTAATTTTAATGGCGCGACACTCTTAAAAAAACAAATATTCACCGGCCGAAGATCAGATCGGCAGATCTTCTTGAAAATTTTGCTTATGCCTCTCTTTCAATCCGCTGATCGTGAACGTATGGGTCTGGGTTCCGTATTTCTCGACCGTATAGACCGCTACGGTAGAGGCCAACCGGCCGGCAACATCCAGCGGCAAACCGTTCGCCAATCCTTTGATGAAACCTGCCCGGAACGCGTCGCCGGCGCCCGTCGGGTCGCTCGCATTTTCCGGTTTGGCCGGAGGGATATTATAAATAACTTCTTTTGTTTTGATCACGCAGCCTTTGTCTCCTAACGTGGTTATCAGGATCTCCACCTCTTCCAAAAGGTCGCTTTCGCTAAGCCCGGTCTTCTGCGTGACCATTCCCAGTTCGTAGTTGTTGGAGATGAACGCTTTCGCGCCGCTTATCCCGTGCAATAGATCTTTGTCTTTCAAAACCGTGATCTGCTGGCCGGGATCGTAGATATAAGGAATATTGTTCTCCCTGTAAAAATCAGCATACTCTTTCATGCTTTCCACGCATCCCGGGGCGATGATCCCCAAGGCGTCATTAGTGAATTCCTTATCAAGTTTTTTCCCGATATATTTCATTGCTCCGGGATAAAAAGCGGTGATCTGATTGTCCGAACGGTCGGTCATAATATAGCAAAAAGAAGTTTTTTCATCAGAGATGACCTTTATCATTCCCGAATCTATATTATGCTTGTCCATCCACGCGCGATAAGGATCAAAATCGTCTCCGACAGTCGCCAGTACGACCGGCCTCTCTTCCAGAAGGGCCAGGTTATAAGCGATGTTCCCGGCAGTGCCGCCGAAATTCTCGGTAAACGTTTCTAAAGGAAAGGAAATATTAAGATTGTGGATCTTCTCGGGCAGGATGTGTTCGGAAAATTTACCCGGAAAGTTCATTATCCTGTCGTATGCCAGCGAACCGGAAACAAGTATTTTCATGGATTCGAATTCAAGACCTGTTATATTAATAACCAAAACCGACCCTATTTTACCAAAAATACCCGGCCGAAACCAGCCAAAGGCTTCATGCCTTAACCGCTCTTTTCATGGCTATCGCCGTTTTTCCCTTGTCCGCGAACAACCTCTTTAAAAAAATAAATTCCTCTTTAAATCCCAAAGGTAAATCATCTTCCGCCGCTATCTCAAAGCCAAAAGGCCTGTAGAATGTTTCTTTCTCGCCAAAGCATTCAAGGTAGACCGGCTTATCGCCTACTTTTTTCAAAAGGCCCCTTATGATCTCGCTCCCGATGCCCCGGCCGCGGTATTCCTGCAATATGGCGACGCTGGAAAGTTCCAAGGCTCCTCCCGGCAATTTTCTGATCCGGCCGCAACCGATGATCTTGCCTCCCAGGATCGCAACTAAAAAATCGTCCGCTTTCAATTCCCGGATATTGCCCCTTGCCTCTTCCAAAATGGCAGTTATCCGAGGCAGATCTTCTTCTTTTGGCTTAAGATAAACGACTCCTTCCATTTGTATTGTTTTTGGCATTCTGGCGCGAAAGATCTGCCGCCGAGACCAAGTTATAAAAACATCTGTATTGTTTTTCCATTATTTCTACGAGCTTTAAAGAGTCTTTTTCGTCCTTCATAAGAGCTATGCAAAAACCTCCGCCGCCCGCTCCGATGATCTTTGCTCCAAGCGCGCCGTTTTCCTTAGCGATCGAAACGATCTTTTCGTTCTCCGGACTGGAAACTCCGATCATTCTTAAAAGCGTATGATTGATATCCATAAGAGCGCCAAGCCTCTCATGGCCTCCCTTCTCGATCGAGGCGACCGCCCCGTCCACGACCCTGGACTCGATATTTAAGATCTGCGAAAAGATCTCTTCGTTCTGCCGCTTGAAAATCCCGACCTTCTCGACCATCTCCTTCGTCTCCCCTTTGACCCCGGAATGGATCATAACCAAATGAAGGGGAGAGCCTATCTTTAATCTTTGGATCAGATTTTTTCCCGGTCTTTTTTGGAACAGGATTGATCCGCCAAAAGTCGACAAGGTGTTATCGATGCCGGACGGAGTGCCATGGAATATTTTTTCCGTTTCGAAAGCAAGGTCGCAAATTTTTTGATCGGTCAATCCAAGGCCGAATTCTTCTGACAGCGCCCTGGCCGTAGCTACATTGAATGCCACGCTGGACCCGAGCCCGCTGGCAACGGGTATTTCGGAACTTTTAATGCCTATTTCGAAATTTCCCGTTCCAAGGGATCTTTTTAAAACCTCCAAAGCTTTTTCGATCTTTTCGTCGACAACAAAATCGATCTTCATCTTAGCGGCTTTTTTGACTTCAACCTTGATCTTTTTGTCCAACCCGAATCCTATGGCCTTGCAGCCATAGACGACAAAATGTTCTCCGAAAAATATTGTTTTCGCCCTTCCGATCCCAACAGCCATATCCAAATAAAATATATAATAAAATGTCCCTAAATCAAATTTGACCCGGTTATATAGCCCTTATAAAGCGAAAGGGAGATGTTAATCACCTCCCATATTGCTACCGATAGGGGCACCTGACCCCTTAAAATGCTTCCAGATATCTACTTCTGGAACTGAAAACCGACACTTTCCATCGATCGATCCCGCGCAAGCGATCATATCTTCGCATGCCCCGCAGCCTTCAAACGGATCCATAGTCTGACCTCTTTTTTATATCAACGAGCTACTTCGTTGTGTTTATAGCTATTATACAAACAAGGGAAAAGAAGTCAAACTTGGTTCCTCTAAGAAGGCTGGGCGGCCTCCTTTCGCCGGTTAAAACAAAAATTGCAGGTAATAAACGCCGATCGCCAGAAAAATTAAGGCAACGAAATAGCGCATGGCTTTTTCGATTTTCTGCATCGCTTGAAAAGCCGCCAAAAGCTTTTGCGCGCTGAAAGCAATTAAAAAAGAAAAAACGATCACCGGCAAACCCGTTCCCAAAGCGAACAAGGGCGGTAAAAGCAAGCCGCCGGAGGATTCCATCACCAACGGGATCAGCGCCCCGAAGAAAAGCACGGCGCTGTACGGGCAGAATGCCAAGGCGAACAGCGCACCGAGCAAGAACGCGCCAAATTCCCCTTTGCTCGTGAGCCAAAGTTTGATCTTCTCCGATCTGCCGCCGGTTGACGGCAATTTGATCTTCACGACGCCGAGCATTGCCAAGCCCATAAGTATAAGCAATGGACCGAGCAATTTTTCGCCCAAGCCTTGGACGTATTTAGAAATTTGGAAAGCGGATAATCCGTAATAGATCAAAACGGCCAGCAAGGTGTAGCTGGCCGCACGGCCGAGGGCATAATACGCGCCGTTGGCCAAAGTGTTCTTTGTTGTTTTTAAATTTTTGGACAGATAAGCGATGGCGGCGATATTGGTCGCCAAAGGGCACGGACTGATCGACGTCAAAATTCCCAGCAAAAAAGCGGTTAACGCGGGGACAGCATTACTGTCGATCAGCGCATTTAAAATATCCATTATTGTTTTCCCAACAGGCCGTTGATCTTGCCCGCCAGATAATTTTTGAAAGTAGATTCATCGCCGGTCAAGCGCCACACGTTAACATCCTCTTGGATGTTATCGCTTCCGTTGCGGATGGCATTGATGAACAAAGCCGAACCGCTGGCTTTGAATTTTTCCGCCAATTCCTTGTTTTGAGGCTCGTCAACGTCCACTTCCCGGAACACAACCTTGCCGCTCAAAACTTCCGGGCCAAACCGCTCTTCAACCGTTTGGGCGCTCAATTTGCCAATAGTTATACAGGTAATACATCTTTGTGTGCGGTGAAATAAAAACACTTCCACCTTTTCGGCGGCTGCAACCGCAATAGATATGTTTCTTGCGTCCTTCTGTTGCGATTTTGAAGCGGCATCCAAATTCGCCGGTTGGCTGTTCGCCGCTTCTTTTTTGGGGATCGCGGATAGTATTCCCAGCAATCCGCCAATTCCTAAAATTACAGCGATAATGATCTTTTTCATAATTAAAGGCTGATAAAATTGAAGAAATAGCCCATTATTATAATGCCAATGCTGGTGGTTGCGACAAACGCCGAAAGCAATTTCCAATCCATCGCTTTCTTTAATATCAATAACCCGGGGATCGATAACGTAACCGTGGCGGTCATAAACGCCAGGGCCGTGCCCAACGGAACGCCTTTTCCGGTCAATGCTTCCACTATCGGAAGCACGCTCACCGAATTGGCGTATAGAGGCAAACCCAAGATCGTTGCCAACGGCACTCCCCACCAATCGGCCGCCGATAAATTATTTTCCACAAATTCCTTGGGCACGAATCCATGGATCAACGCGCCAATACCCACTCCTAAAATCACGTAAGGGAATATCTCTTTGGTAATATGCCAAGCGTCTTGCCTCCAAATTGCGATCTTTTTAGCTAAAGGCACCTTGCGCCCGCCGTTTTCTTTGATCGCGTCCTGCCGGGTTTTGTATTGCAAAAAGGCCGGGTTGACGCTCTTTTCCAATTTCAATTTTTGGATCGCCATGCCGGCCAAAACGCTGATCAAAATTCCCAAAGCGTTATATAAGAGAGTCATTTTCAAACCAAAGATAGACGGGAAGATGAACAGCGACGCCTCATTCACCAAAGGCGAAGCGATAAGAAAAGCAAAGGTCACGCCCAGCGGAATTCCGGCCCCCACGAATCCGACAAACAGCGGGATCGACGAGCAAGAGCAAAACGGCGTTATTGTTCCAAGCATTGCCGCCAAAAAATAATCGAATCCGTACCATTTGCGTCCGGCCAAAATATCGCGCACCTTCTCCACCGGCAAATAGTAGCGAACGACCGCCATTAAATAGTTAATAACCACCAAAAGCAGGCCGATCTTGACCGTGTCGTAAATAAAAAAATTCAGCGCATTGGCCCAATAATCGTTGGTTATGCCAAGCCAATCGTTAACAACCAGGTCGGCGAAAACTTGAACGGGTAAAAAAATATCCATAAAGTATCATTTAAATATTTACAAAGATCCGCAATTACCGCCGCAAGAACAGGGACCCGCCTGATCGTTTCCGCCCTTCTGTTGGCTCAATGCTTTTCTAACTTTCTCCATGTCCGCCGATCCGGTGATCACGGCTTCGCCGTTTACCGCCAGCACCGGAAACTGCATCACGCCCATTGCCAAGGCTTTTTGGATGTCATTGGAGTATCCGACCTCAACGCCGAAATCTAATTCTTTGGCCGCGGCAACCGCCAGCTCATGCAATTTCTTGCAGTTTCCGCAACCCGACCCAATAACCTCTATTGATGTGATCTTGTTTTCCATAATGATTGTTAAGATTATAAACAGCCGCAATCGCCGCCGCAGGGGCAGCATTCCGAAATGTCTTGGTTTTTATCTCCCTCCAGCCAATTTAATATGGCTTCCCGAATTACCTCTTTAGGAATGGATTCCATTGTTTCTTTCCCGCAGCAGATCGTGCGGCAATTTACCGGCTCGCCCAAAAGGTCGGAACACGATCGGCAGACGCTTTCTCCGATTGTTGCGCCAGCAATGAATTTTTCGATCGGCGTCCCGTTTAAAAGAATTTCGTTGGAACTGCCTATTTTTTCCGGCGGCAATTTCATTTCATTAAATTCAAGATCAACCTCTTTAAAGCGCGGATCATTTTTCAGATCGCCAAGAACTTGGGCGATATTTTTGCCGGTATCCGAACAGCGTTCGCAAGTTTCTCCTTTAACGCTAAGATGCACCCACTGGATCAATAAATTGCGCATAATTTTTTAAATAAGTTGAAATACGGCCGCGGTTATTTTTTTGCCCTTTTCGGTCAATGAGTAATGGATCCAAACGCCTTCTTTCCGGCCTTCGATCAATTCCGCCTTTTTTAACTTGTTCAAATGGTGCGAAACCAAATTTTGCGGCAGACCAAGATGCTTGATGATCTGGCAAGCGCAATGTTCGCCGCCCCTCAATATGCAAAGTATCTTAAGCCGATTCTCTTCCGCCAGCAATTTTAAAATCGCCGCAGCTTGGGCGATCTCCTCTTTCCGATGGCTGTTTTTGCAACAATCTAATTTCATATATCAATTTATATTGATATTTTATATCTGCTGCAATCTTTGTCAATGTTAACAAATAAACCGGACTCACGGTTCCGTTTGTTTTTCCCAGATCGCCAAAAAAATCTTCGGCTCGGACCTGCATCTTTCCGCCAAAAAAATCACGGGAAGGCCCCTGCCTACCGGCAGGCAGGCGCAATTCAATGGGCGGCGATAGCCGCCGCGAGAAATTTAGAAGGGAAAAAAGACTTTTGTTACTTAATGGAGTACATCTTCAACGAAGCTTGTACCTATTTTATCAAGAACAGTTGATTTATACCATCGATCTGCCCCCGACTGAGCTTCGCTTGCCCTTCCGGATTGCTATCCTCCAGGGCGGCGCTCGCAAGGGGGCAGCCGGGCTCGAATTGGGCTCTGGCCAACGCATTTTAGCCGCAGGTGGGGGTAAAAAGGTGTGCGTTGGCCGAGATAAAAACTCGTCCTTGAGTCGTCCTTCTGGAAGGACGAGTTTTTATGAGCCCAATTCGACCCGGGTAAGTGCCAAATCCAAGCTCTGAGACCTTGTTCCGGCGCTGTTTCCCCTCCGTGGGCGGCGTACCGCCCACTCCGGGCTTACAGGGAAACAGCACCTTTGGTTTGTGGTTATCCCAAGGTTTGAGCCT
>JBBABQ010000044.1:0-7953 GCA_041657565.1 Minisyncoccota bacterium
AGATGCCGTCAGTAAAGCCTATTGGCCAGAGGAGAGCCATGAAAAATATCAAAACTGTTTGGACGGAGGAGATTGCGATGAAGCGTTTTTAAAAGAAATAAACGACAAGAATCAAGAATTTTTTTCCATTATAAACAAGGCTTCGGAAAAACCATTTTTTGTTTATCCAGGGATGGAGAGCTCGGATAAGGTAAATGATTATGATGCCAAGGTAAGAACTTGGGGAGGCGTAACTTACATCCCTCTGGCAAGAGTCCTTTATCTTTCGAAACAAGGCAGAGACAAGGAATCTCTTGATGAGGTTTTAAAAATTTTTGCTCTTAGTAAAAAAATAAGGGAAGGCAGACCTTCTTTTATTAATTGGGTGGAATCGATAGGCTTGGAAGCAAGGGCTATAAGCGCAGCTAAGATTGCGATAAATAATTCCAAGATATCTTCGGAGGATCTTTTGCGATATTCTCAAGAAATAGAGGAATTTAAGGGAGGCAACCGGCAGTCCCTGGTTTTGATAGAGAAAGCCAAGTATCTGTCGACAGCAAGGTTTATTGATGATTTGCATTCGGGCAAAATAACTTATAGCAGCATTTTTACGATGTATCTCGAAGATGGAAGGGTAATCAATAGTTCCAATACAGAGTTCGATAAGATATTTACAAGCGATTTTAATTTTCAGTCCAACAGGACAAAATATTTTTTTGCCAGGGATGCAAGGATTTTTATTGAGGAGGAGCAGAGATCATGTTCTCTCGGAGTTCCCCCTGCCTACTCGCCATCGGAGCTGGAAATATTTACCTATGAACCTCGATTTTATCCGAATTCAGCAGGGTTGATGTTATATGAAAATGTGGTAGGAGGGAGCCTTCACCTCCAAGAGTGCGACATCCAAGCTAAATTAGCCGAGCTTCAGGCATTATTTGCCTTGAAAGCTTACGAACGGGAGCAGGGGAATATGCCCTCTTCCCTAGAGTCAATACCGGGTTATTTGCCGGAAGTTCCAAAAGACCCTTACAACGGAAAAGCTTTGATCTATTCTTTGGAAAAAAACATAATTTATTCCGTAGGACGGGATTTAACCGACGATGGCGGAGACTTAGAGAAAGATATTGCCATGGATCTTCATTATGACGGATTAAAAGATATTCTGCCGGCAGGTTCCAGCATTGAAAAAAAAGATACAAAGAATATTTTGAAAAATGGTCCTCAAGGGTACGAGTTGGAATATCCTAAAGATTTGGTCGTAAGGGCAAATGAATTCGGCGGCATATACTTATTTAATAGTGACCAGATAAAACCGGATTGTTTTAACTGCCCGCCGCTTATGTCCATCACGAAACTCGATAACCCCGGCGGCCTTTCTTTGGAGAAATGGCTGGAGAAAGAAAACGAAGAATATGGTTTTCTATACTGGCAGGAAAAGAAAGAGGTGAAAGTAAATGACTATGCCGGTTACAAGATCGAAGTTGAGGGAGATCCTGGTATTTATGACTATTACTTTGTTAAAGGTAAAGAACTGTATTCCATATCCACCTTAAAAGATGACGAGTTGATAAAAGAGCTGATTTTTAAATGATGAGTTATTGTAAGACCAAGAACAGTTTACAGTTTTAAAAAATTAGGGACATATCATGAAAAAAGTTTTGGTTTTCGGGACTTTTGATGTCATTCATCCCGGGCACATAAATTTTTTGGAACAGGCCGGAAAAAGAGGGGACTGTCTTGCGGTCGTGGTTGCCAGGGATTCTACGGTCAAAAAAGTGAAAGGCCATTTACCGATTAAAAACGAGAACGAGCGGCTGGCGGAAATTTTAAAGACGGGATTAACAGAGAGGGCTTTTTTGGGCAACGAAGGCGGCGACCCGTATTCTATTATTAATGATATCAGGCCCGATGTTATTTGTTTGGGCTATGACCAAAGAACTTACACCGACGGATTGAAAGACGAACTCGACAGGCTCGGTTTGAAAACGGAGGTCTTCCGAATGGAGCCTTTTGTTCCGGAGAAATATCATTCTGGCATTATTAACCGGGCGCGTTGCGAAAGCTGATCTATAAATATGGCGAATAATTCTCAAAAAGTCGCGATCGTCGGGGCCGGGGTCATCGGGCTGTATTTGGCCTGGAAGTTGAGCCTTAGGGGCCATAAAGTTTCCGTTTATGAAAAAAGATCGGAGAGAGACTTTGGAGACAAGCCTTGCTCAACATTGGTTTCCGAAAGGATCAAGGATTCCATCCCGATAGAAGATAGCCTCATAGAAAACAAAATTTCCGGCTGTTCGATAAATTTTCCTCAGAAAACGGTACAGCTTGATTTCCGGCCTATTCATTTGGTTTTGTCGCGCCCCAAATTGGTCCAAAAACTTTTAGAAATGGCCAGGGCCGCCGGAGCGGAAGTTTTTTTCGAAAAAGAGATCAGGGGTCTGCCCCAGGGATTTGATAAGACCATTGGCTGTGATGGGGGACTGTCCCGAGTCCGCCAGAATTTAAATTTGCCGATACCTAAATTCAGATTGGGTCTGCAAATTTTTGAAAAAAAGGAAGACAGCTCCAATTTGGCCGAAACTTGGCCGGTCAGTTCGGGATTTATTTGGCGGATCGCCCGCGGCAGGGAAGTGGAATGGGGAATTCTGGCGGACCAAGAAAAAGCCTTGCCGGAATTCAGAGGTTTTTTAACGAAAAAGAAAGTTGATCTTATCGTGGATCAGTTCGGCCAGCCTATCGGGTTAAGGTCGGCCATCGTGCCTCAAGGTATGGTTTTGCCGGATGACAAAAATATGACCTTGTGCGGAGACGCGGCAGGACTGGTCAAGCCCTGGTCCGGCGGCGGTTTGATCTGGGGGTTGAGAGCCGCAAATATTCTTTTGGACAGTTTTCCCGATTTTGAAGCTTATCAAAGAAAGACTAGGCGTTTTTTTTCCTTCAGGATCGCCAAAGGCCGAATCGCAGATCTCGCAGTTCATTTTTTGGGAGGCAACATTCCTTTTGTTTTGCCAAAGAAGATCCGTTACGACAATGACTTTCCCGTTTTATAGCTAACTGGCAAGAAGAGACAAAGCTGGTCGAAGCCGGGCTTCGACCAGCTTTGGCCTTTTTCGGGTTTTTTGTTGCTTTTTGGGCCGAAAAATGGTATTTTAAGCCTTGTTAAAAGTCAAAAAGGCGAAGATTTTTTATTTGTCCTGAAATGGCGGCGTCGGAGAGCCTTGGGCGCGGCCTGATCCAATTATCTGGAGAGGTACCGAAGTGGCCATAACGGAACGGTCTCGAAAACCGCTTGCTCCGCAAGGGGTACGAGGGTTCGAATCCCTCCCTCTCCGCCTTCGTCCCGCAAGCGTGCGGGACTATGGCGTGACGCAGTCCGCCGTAGTCGCGCGAAAGCGGGCTTCGTCAAGAGTATTTAATCGTTGTCGTTTCATACTAATGTTTTCTTTTTCCAAAAAACAAACCAAGCAGGAGCCGGAGAATATGGAAGAGGCTTTGATCGTTTTCAAAGGCTTGGAAGCTAAAATAGAAGAGCTGTCGGGCAGGCTCGAAAAGTTAGAAAAAAAGGAACCCGGTTTTTTTCAAAAATTGGGATTGGTCAGGTTCAATCCTTTTAAGGAAATGGGAGGGGACCAAAGTTTTGCCTTGGCATTGCTTGATAAAGATAATAATGGGTTTATAATAACCTCCCTGAGCAGCAGACAAGGGAACAGGGTGTTCGCGAAGCCTTTAAGCAAGGGGATATCGACCTATCAGCTTTCGGAAGAAGAGAAAGAGGCGGTAGAGAAAGCTAAGAATTTTTTAAGTTAATAAATCAATAAACAGATCTAAAATAAATGGCCAAAACAACCAAAGACCAAAATTTAACGATCCGTCCTCCGGTCGTCGTTGTGATGGGCCATATCGACCATGGCAAAACCTCTCTTCTGATGGCCGTTAAAGATTTCGGCACTCTTAAGCGCGAATCGGGAGGCATTACCCAGCATGTCGGCGCTTATCAGATAACCGTGCCGGCGAAGACCAAGACGCAGGGGAACAGGAAGATAACTTTTATAGACACTCCCGGACATGAGTCTTTTTCTGCTATCAGGTCCCGCGGAGCCAAGGCGGCCGATATCGCTATTCTTGTTATTGATGCCGCCGAAGGGATAAAACCTCAAACTAAAGAAGCGATCAAGCATATTAAAGAAGCCGGATTGCCGCTTATCGTGGCTTTGAACAAAATAGACAAGCCCGATGCCAATCCCGAAAAAGTGAAAATGCAGCTGATGAAAGAAGAGATCGTCGTCGAATCGAACGGCGGGCAGGTTCCGTCATTGGAAATTTCCGCCAAGCAAGGGACGGGGATAGAGGATCTTTTGGAAGTGATCTTGCTGATGGCGGAAATGAACGATCTGAAAGCCGACGTCTCCAAACCGGCTCGCGGAGTTATTATCGAATCTTATCAGGATTCAAAGCGCGGACCGACCGCGACAATGCTGGTGCAAGAAGGAAAGTTCGCCACGGGTTCGGCCCTGGGAACGGATTCGGCCGCGGGAAAGATCAAAATGCTGGAAAATTTTTTGGGCGAGAACATCAAAGAAGCTTTTCCCGGAGATCCGGTCGTTGTCATCGGTTTCGAACAGGTGCCTTGGGTAGGGGAGATGGTCAAAGAATATCGCGATCTGGACGAGGCCCAGGTGAACATCAAGAAATTAGAAGCCAAAACGGAGTTTCCGTCGCAAGCTTCAATTGCCGGTAAAACCGTTTTAAACGTGATCTTGAAAGTTGATTTCTTGGGATCGTTGGAAGCCATTAAAGAAATATTAAAAACCCTTCCCCAAGAGAAAGTGGTTTTAAGAGTGGCCAAGGCCGAGGTGGGAGACGTGAACGAGTCCGATATCAAAATGGCCAAAGATACCAAAGGAGCTATAATCGCTTTCAGGGTGAAAACAAACAAAGTTGCTCAAGCCATGGCTGAAAAGGAAAAGATCAGGGTTCATGAGTTCCAGATAATTTACGAGCTTTCCCAAAAGATCAGGGAGCTGATGGAAAAAGCTCTTGCGCCCGAACTGGTCAGGACCGATATAGGCAAAATGAAAGTTTTGGTGATCTTTTTGACCGAAAAGAACCGCCAGATCATCGGAGGAAAGATCATAGAAGGCGAGTTTAAAAAAGGTTTTCGTTTGGAGGTTTGGCGCGATGAACAGAAGTTGAGTCACGGCAGGATGTTAAGCTTGCAGATCAATAAAAAAACGGTCGAGATGGCGAAGAAAGGCAGCGAGTGCGCCATCCAATACGAAGGAGACCAGAGAGTGCAGGAAGGAGATCTTTTGGTGATATATAAGGAAGAAATGCATAGAGGGCTGTAATATATGGAAAGCAACCAAAATGTGGCGAGTTGAAAAAGTCCAAAGTTTGATCCAGGAGGAGCTGGGTAAAATATTTTTAAAAGAGCTTGATTTTTCTCAGGATATTTTGGTAACCATAACCAGGGTATACGTCCCTGCTAATTTGGAGGTTGCGAATGTTTATATCTCGGTATTACCGGAAGAAAAGACCGATGAGGTTTTCCGTTCTTTAAACCATGGAATTTGGGCTTTACAGCAGATGTTGAACAAAAGATTAAGGATGAGGCCGGTGCCCAAGATGCAATTTACCAGGGAAAAAAAGATCGCCGAAGCGGCCAGGATAGAGGAACTGCTGGCCGAAGCCAAGAAGAAGGACGAGGGCTCCAAAAAAGAGGATAGTTGTGATATACAATAATTTACGCGGCCAGTTAGCCAAGCAGTAAGGCAACAGTCTGCAAAACTGTTATACATGGGTGCAATTCCCATACTGGCCTCAAGTGGTTCGGTACAGGCAATTAGCAATATTGTCCAATCGTTTACCGTTTGATATAATTCAGACGATGAAGAAAAGATCGTGGACAGCAGAGCAATTAAAAGAAGCGGTTAAAAGTTCTTTTAGTTTTAGACAAGTCTTAGGAAAACTAGGGCTAAAACAGGCGGGAGGGAATTATGATCAGATAAAAAAGTATACGGAAGAGTATAAACTCGATGTAAGCCATTTTAAAGGAAAGGGGTGGAGTCTGGGCCTATGCGGCATTGGCAAGCCAAGGCTATCTTTGGAAAAAATTTTAGTAGAAGGTAGTTATTTCCAAAGCTTTAAGTTGAAGAAAAGGCTCTTTTCCGCTGGATTAAAGTCTCAGAAGTGTGAAATTTGCGGTTGGGCGGAAAGGACAGCAGACGGTTATTTACCTTTGGAGTTGGACCATATAAATGGCAATCATCGCGATAACAGGATAGAAAATTTAAGAGTTTTGTGTCCAAATTGTCATAGTCTACAGCCCACTCATCGGGGTAGGAACAAAAAAAAGTAGAATATGCCCAGGTGTTGAAATGGTATACAATCAGCACTTAAAATGCTGCGAGGGAAACCTCATGTGGGTTCGAGTCCCACCCTGGGCACCAGCAAACAATTTTCGGGGGAAACCCCGATTTTTTGTTGCGCGGGGTAATTAATAATGCAGCTTGACATCGCATAAAGATATGTGTAAAATATGTGTAATATAGGTGTAATTACACATATTTATAAAAAATGAAGGAAATTTTTAAGATAGAAAAACCGTTAAATAAGTCTGATTTAAAGAAAATACTGGACCTATTGTTTAAAGCCGATGGGCAGTCTTTGCGTGATTTTGTCGAAAGTATAAATGAGCCAGAATATTTATATTGGGACAGGATGAAATATAAACAGCCTGCCCCGCAAGAATTAAGCAGGGAAGAACTTTGGTCCGCGGTTAAAATAATCAGACAATTGAAATCTATTGGAACCGTAATAAAAAGCGAATCAGGACAGCCTTTTACTTGGGTTAAATCAAAAAATTTAGAGAAGTTTTATCACGAGATAGATATGAACATGGGCGGGGAATTATTTATTCCTAAAGCAGACTATGACAAGTTCGCCAAGCAAAAGTTAATTTCTCGCGGCGTGATGGAGGAAGCAATTGCCTCGTCGCAATTAGAAGGGGCAAGTACTAGCCGAGCCGTTGCCAAACAATTTTTGCGAGAAGAAAGAAAGCCAAGAAATGCATCGGAACAGATGATCCTTAACAGCTATGTTGCGATGAAGACGCTGGAGGAAGGTTATAAAAATCGGAAAATGGATTTTGATCTAATCTGCGAATTGCACGGGATGATCACAAAAAATACGCTAACTCCTGAAAAAGAAATCCCGAGAATGCGCAAAGAGGGTGAAGATATTTATGTTATTGATAACGGAAAAAGAATGATTTGCCATAAGGCTCCACAGATGGCCTTTGCAAGAAAAGAGCTTGATAGATTGATTTTATTCGCGAACGACGAGCTCGAACATGATTTTATCCATCCGATTACAAAAGCAATCATGCTGCATTTTTGGATGGGGTATCTGCATCCATTTACGGATGGCAATGGCCGGCTGGCGCGGTTACTTTTTTATTGGTATTTGTTAAAAAATGAATATTGGGCATTCTCTTATCTCCCTATTTCAAAAATAATCAAAAAAGCACCCGCCCAATATTCAATGGCATATGTATATTCAGAACAAGATGATAATGATATGACTTATTTTATCGATTTTAGTATCAGAAAGATCAAATCGGCAGTCAAAGATTTTAAGGAGTATATCGAACATCTCGCTTTTTCGAACAAAAAGATGAATAAATCAGCGGAAACGAAATACGATCTGAATGAGAGGCAGATTCAATTGCTTCAATATTTACATGGCGATCCTGACGAAAAGACATCTCTTAAGATGCATATGAGCATATATCAGATATCAAGAAAAACTGCGATAAGCGATTTAAAAAAATTGCTATCCATGGGGTTGCTAAATAGCAAAAAAGTCGGACGGAATATTTATTATTATGCTACGGAAAAAATCAAAGAGTTATTTAAATAATAAATTAAATCCTTTGATTTTTCGTTAAAATCGGATCAGCTAAAAAACTGGGAC
>JBBABQ010000045.1:0-7898 GCA_041657565.1 Minisyncoccota bacterium
AGATATTTAAGAGGCATCATTGTAAAGAAAGCAACGCATCCGTTTCATGAAAGGATAAGCAAAAGCAGTACAAAATCAGGAGGATAGAAATATCGAAAGGCCGCCCGCTCGGGCGGTCTTTTGTTTATCAAGATGCACAGGTGCCACCTGTGCATCTTTTTTTTGCCACGGCGTGTGGCTGTTGATGGAATTTCGGCATTCTGGTATAGAAATCATTAAAGCTCTTTAAAATAATCCTTGTAGGAGATGGCGCCAAGAACCTTTTTATAAGAAAAAAGATATTTGACGCCATCCCTTACGGACTTCAACGTGAAGAACGAAAATGACATGGCTCATAAGCTTATTAAGCTTTTTATCAAGCTTATGGTAGGTACGGAAAAGGAATACAACTGAAGCGTGGATTAAAAAGAGGTTGTATATGAGAAAAATTCTGTTGCCTCTGGTCATTATCGCCATGGTGCTATCAATATTTGGCGTAACGACCGAGGCTGTTTTGGCCCCCACCCTTAGAAAGGAAGAGGGCTGCGAATTGGTATTGTCGGACACTATGGAAGGATCACCTGTCGCTGCGGCCCTATCCGGCGGCGGCGCAAATGGCACAGCTTTGATGAAGCATTCCGCGAGCGGACTGAACGGTCTTGCACTGGCTTCGATGGACCCAATGTCTGCCCTGCTGACGACCGATACGATGAAGATGGATTCAGGCGGAACAAAAGACGAGATGAGACTGCTTGCCGATGCCGATATCTCCAAAATAGGCGACATGAGCCGTGACAACTCTACCCTCAGGATCAAGTTCGAGATGGATCCCCGTGCTCAGATAGCCTGCATGAACTACGATGCCGAAGCAACAGGTCCCGGGCCCAGCCCAACTACAATGGAGGTATTTCAGGAATTCAACCCATAGTCCAAGAGGATAACAGCATAGCAATGGGCGCCGGACCCCTTCTCCGGCATATAAGCCAATATTTATCTTTTTGACGGCAATTTCACCCCCGCCGGATGAAAAAAGATAATGCGGCTTTTTTTCTTGTAAAAAAATTCAAATATGGCGGGATTTTTTGACAACTATTTTAAAATGTTTTACACTTATTTTCCTGACGGCTCATTGAAAATTAAAAAAGGTCGTGGCCTGAGAAAAAATAACCGACTGTTTCGCTTGAAAAGAGCGACAGTACTTGCCATGGAAAATAAAATTTCCATCAGCCTTTCCGATCTTAGAAAAGAAATAGAGAATTTTCAAAGATCGCGAAAGATCAGTAAAGTGATCGTCTCGGCGGTCCCTTATTTGCCCCGCCAAATGCAAAAGAACGATCCCGGGGTGGCGGTCTTTTTCTTCGAGATCCAAAGAGGGTCCGAAAGGATGGCGGATAAAGTCATCGAGCTGGTTAAATTTCCGGTATCGAAGATCATGGAAACGTTTTTTACCGGCAGCTATCCGGCGAGCGGGGAATTGGAAAGAGCCGCGCATTTGTTCAATAGGTCCCTTTCCTACATCGCGTCCCGGATCGGAGAAGAACTTGAGAGAAAAGGAGTGAAGGGCCTTCTGAAAAAAGACCGCGAGGCCGAACAGAGGGGCATTTTGAACGAAGTGGAATTTTTTCAGAACGAAGATCCTGCCGGATATTTCATCGAGCTGGGAAAGAGTTCGGTGAAATTCTTTCCCCCTCCTCAATGTCTCGGCGGAAATGAATTGTCCCGAAGGATAATTTTCATCCAAAAAAAGAAGAACAAAGTTCTGGCCAACGGCTGAACAGCAGATCGAGCGCCCGCACTGGAAACAGGCGGGCTTTTAGTTGGGCGAAAGGCTCCAAGAGGGAGATGAATTCTGCTATAATGGTCTTAAAAGTGGTCGGATCGATCCGGCCGATTTTTAACAGTTATGAAAAAAAATAATTCCAAAAACATCAGCGATCGCCTTCCCGGACTTCAGGAAAAAGTTTTATTAAAAGACCATACTACTTGGCGGATCGGCGGGCCGGCGAAATATTTTTTCGAGGCGAAAGATTCCGACGGACTGGCAGCGGCGCTGCAATTTGCGAAAGAAGAAGATCTTCCGTATTTTATTCTTGCCGGAGGCAGCAATGTTTTGGTTTCCGACAAAGGGTTCAACGGATTGGCCGTTAAAATAAAAATTCTGGATCTGGAAGCAAGAGAAGAAGGGGAGAATATAAAAGTTTTGGCCGGAGCGGGACTGCCGTTGAATTTTTTATCCGCGAAATTATTGGAGAGCGGAGCCGGCGGAATGGAGTGGTCCGCGAGCATCCCGGGAACCCTTGGCGGCGCCATCTTCGGCAATGCCGGAGCGTTCGGCCCTTCGATGGCAGACAGCATTGACTGGGTGGAAGTTTTGGAATCGAAGAACGGAAAACTTCGAATAAAAAAATATCAGAAAAAAGATTGCCGGTTCTCCTACCGTTCGAGCATCTTCAAAAAAAGATCGCCCCGCTTGATAGTCCTCCGCGCGCAATTGTCTTTGGCCAAAGGAGATAAAACATCCATAGCTCAAAAAATGAAAGAGCATGCCGATTTCCGCCGGGAAAGGCATCCTTTGAGCTTTCCCTCGGCCGGGAGCGTTTTTAAGAATTACGCCAAAGCCGTAAAGAGCAAAAGTTTTTTGAAAAAATATCCGGAGCTCGAAGCGTTCAACAAGAGAAAAGAAATACCTGCCGGCTGGCTGATAGCCAATTCCGGCCTGGCGGGAAAGAAGATCGGGGGGGCGCAGATATCGGAAAAACATTCTAATTTTTTCGTGAACTTGGGCGGAGCTAAAGCGAAAGACGTCCGCGCCTTGATAAAATTAGCACAGAAAAAAGTAAAGAAGGTTTTTGGAGCGGAGTTGAAAGAGGAGATAATCTATTTGGGATGAGGGAGCAGGTCGTCTTATTCTTTGATTCTACAAAAATTGCAGCGATGCAGTTTTTTATTAATGTAAAATGTTAAAATTATTTTTTTAGATACGATGATTTTAAAAATGGTATTTAATTTATAATTTTTACATTGTAATTTTTCATTTTGATTTTTAAATTTTGATTTTTTACTTATCCACATGTTGACAAATATTTCCAATGATTGAAAATAAATAAAAGAAATAAATTCTTTTAAAAAAAATATCAAAGATTTGGCAAGTAGTGGTCGGCTGCTTGCGGGATATTCAAAATTTAATAAATTTTTTTAACAAAATAAAAAACAAAATGGCTACAAAAAAAGCAGCGAAGAAAACCGTCAAGAAAACTGCCAAGAAACCTGCCAAGAAAACAAAAAAAGGCAAGAAATAGTTTTCCAAAACAACCTCCTCTCTCAACAAAAGGAGGTTGTTTTTTAAAAAAATAAATCCAAAAAATATGCAAATTATTTTTAGGCCGAATAAAGAATTTTTTTTAAGGCCGGAGCTGGAAGATTTTTTTCGGAAAAAGATGGGAAAGCTGGAAAAATTTTCAGGGGGGGCCGAGCCGATAAAAATGGAATTGGAGATAAGGCTGGCCGACCGCCGCCTTCGGAAGGGGAGTTTGTTCGAGGCGAGAGCGAATGCTTTTTTGCCGAGAAAAAAATTAAGAGCAGTTGGAGAAGGGAGAACCATTAAAGAAGCGATGATCGAGGTCCGGGACGATTTGGAAAGGCAATTCAAGAAATATACGGATAAGCCGGCGGAAAAAAGGAGATCGGCAAAAAAAATTCTTGAAGATTCTTGATCGTTGGACTTTTCGACAGCAGGCGGCGGGGCGGTCCCCCGCCGTTTTTTTACGGACAAGGCCTTTGTCCACAGTATTGTTCCGTTTTTTATGTTAAAATATAAAAAAATAATCCATCTTTGTCTTTTAAATTATGTTCAATCGTTTTTACGCCGCCTCCCGCGTTTTGCCTCTGGTTGCGGCCGTTTCCATCTTGTCCCTTTCTTCCGGGTATTTTGCTTTGGCCTGGTCCGAGCCATCCGGCACGATGCCGGTCACGGTTGACGCGCCGATCAACACGGGCGGCGCGGAACAGACCAAATCGGGCAATCTGATCATAGAAGGAAAATTCCAAGTCAAAGATATGATCAATCTTCCGATGCCGAGCTTTGGAACGTTCATAGGCTACCAGGCGGGACGAGCGTCAACCGGAAACGCCAATACTTTTTTAGGATATCAATCCGGCCTGAACAATACCACGGGTGTTCAAAATACCGCTTCCGGCTATTATTCTTTGCGAGCCAATACCACGGGCGGTAATAATACGGCAAACGGAGCGTACTCTCTTCACAACAATACCACCGGAGGAGCCAACACCGCCAATGGGTCTCTTTCTCTTTCTTTTAATACTACCGGCAGCTGGAACACGGCAGCCGGATACTCCGCCCTTCAGGTCAATACCGCGGGGGCCTTGAATACGGCTAGCGGTTTTGCCTCTCTTGGTGCGAATACTACGGGGAATTACAACACCGCCAACGGAGGGTACTCCCTGTCATCCAATACTTCGGGTGTCGGCAATACTGCCAGCGGAGTATATTCCCTGTCGTCAAATACTACGGCCAGCGGCAACACCGCCAACGGATATTATTCTCTCAGATCCAACACCACGGGAGGGGGCAATACTGCCGCCGGATACAACTCCCTTTCATCCAACACCACCGGTAATTCCAACACCGCCAACGGATACAATTCTTTGACCGCCAACACTACCGGCTATAGCAATACTGCCGCCGGGATGCAGTCGCTCTATTCCAATACTACCGGATACGATAATACCGCTTTTGGGTACAGCTCTCTTTCATCCAACACCACCGGTCTTTCAAATACCGCCACAGGGTACGGTTCGCTCAGCTTGAACACTACAGGCAATTACAATACCGCCAATGGTTTCGATGCTCTTTATCGCAATACCACCGGCAATGGCAATACCGCATTAGGGTATGAATCCCTTTGGGCTAATACCATCGGCTATGATAATACGGCCATAGGAAGGTATTCTCTCTTTGGCAATACGGAGGGTTATGGAAATACCGCTATAGGATATTATTCTATGGATGCCAATACCACCGGCCACGGAAATGCGGCTCTAGGACAGTATTCTCTTTTCAATAACAGGACAGGCCATTTCAATACCGCTATAGGAGAATCCTCTATGAGAGATAACACTGCTGGCTGGAACAATACGGCCGTAGGACATCAATCCCTCCAATCCAATACCACCGGCAGCCATAATGTAGCCCAAGGATACGCCTCTCTTATAGACAATACCGCCGGAGGGGAGAATGTCGGGATAGGAACCTATGCTCTTCGTTACAATAATGAAGGACACAACAATACCGCATTGGGAACTTGGTCTCTTTTTTCTTCGACCGTAGGCAACAATAATACCTCTATAGGCTCAGATACTTTTGCCAGGTTGTCTAGCGGTAGTTATAATATCGCTTTAGGGCAAGGAGCAGGAGTTTTACAGTCAGACGGCAATTTCTTAGAGACGGCAAATAATTCTGTTTATATAGGATCCGGTTCAAGGGGCTACAGCAACAGTGATAGCAACACAATCGTAATAGGGAGCAGTGCAGTCGGCATAGGACCCAATACGGTCGTATTGGGCAATAACAATATCGTCACCACGGCATTAAAGGGAAATGTCGGGATCAAGACAACAAATCCCGGCAGTTACGCCTTGAACGTCGCCGGCACCGTTTATACATCCGGCGGTTGTACCGGCTGTTCCGATATCCGCTGGAAAAAGAATATTACAGGGTTGGAAGATCCGCTCTCGGCGATCGCAAAACTTCGAGGGGTCCAATTCGACTGGCGCGCGGATGAGTATCCGGATATGTTTTTTTCGACGAGCACGGATGTCGGTCTTATCGCCCAGGAAGTTGAAAAGGTAATGCCCAATCTTGTTTATGAGGTTGACGGATATAAATATGTCAGATATGACCGTTTGTCGGCTATTTTGCTTGAAGGGATGAAGGACCAGCAACAAGAAATAGAAGACCTCAGGTCGGAAGTGGACCAGTTAAAGTCTGCGGCCGATTGATCTGTTTATAAAAATTGCTTTCATCCGGTTTCGGTGGAAGCAGGACAAAACCGCTGGAATGCGGTTTTTGTTCTGAGAGAATAGGGCTAGAGAGAAAGCAGAGTTCTCTTTGATTTTTTTCGCAAAAGCTATACAATGAGAGAGTTATAAACTACGCAAAATACACTGCATTATGTCAATTTTCAGCAAGATATGGGGGAATTCCAGCCAAAAGTACCTGGACGGCGCGCGGATGCTTGTCGATGAGATCAATGCTCTGGAAAAAGATCTGGAGGGGCTTTCAGACGATCAGTTAAGGGGCAAGACCGCCGAGTTTCGAGAGATGCTTAAAAACGGCCAGACCCTGGACGATATTTTGCCGCAGGCCTTTGCCGCGGCAAGGGAGGCGGCCAAAAGGAATTTGAAACAGCGCCATTTCGATGTGCAACTGATCGGAGGGATCGTGCTCCATCAGGGGCGTATCGCCGAAATGAAAACGGGAGAGGGGAAAACTTTAACCGCGACCCTGCCTCTTTATTTGAACGCGCTCGAACAGAAAGGATGCCATTTGGTCACGGTTAACGATTATCTATCCCGCCGCGATGCGGTTTGGATGGGGCAGATCTATAACGCCCTCGGCCTTTCAACGGCCTGCTTGAACCATGAGCAGTCTTTTCTGTATGATCCGGAATATAAGAAAGAAGACGCTCAGAGCGACAAGAAGCGCGACGAGCTTGGCGGATTTTACGTCGTGGAAGATTTTTTAAGGCCTTGCTCCAGAAAAGAGGCCTATCTCGCCGACATCACTTACGGAACGAACAACGAATTCGGTTTCGACTATCTCAGGGACAACATGGTTTTCAGCCCGAGCGATATGGTCCAGCGCGGATTGAATTTTTCCATTATAGACGAGGTCGATTCCATTCTTATCGACGAATCAAGGACGCCCCTGATAATTTCCGCGCCCGATATGGAAAGTTCGGATTGGTACAAAGAATTTGCCAGGATCATTCCGCAGATCACCAAAGGAGATTACGAAATAGACGAAAAGATGAAAGCAGTCACTCTTACCGAGGACGGCATATCCAAGATAGAGAAGATCTTGAATTTGGGGAATATTTACGAGGAGAAAGGGATCAAATATCTCCATTATCTTGAACAGGCTTTGCGCGCCCAGACGCTTTTTGAAAAAGACCGCGATTATGTCATCCGCAACGGCGAGGTTGTGATCGTCGACCAGTTCACCGGCCGTCTGATGCCGGGCCGCCGCTGGTCGGGAGGCCTTCACCAGGCCATCGAGGCCAAAGAAGGCGTTGCGGTCCAGCCCGAATCCATAACCTTGGCCACTATAACTTTCCAGAACTATTTCAGAATGTATAAAAAGATCGGCGGCATGACCGGTACG
Organism: Minisyncoccota bacterium; assembly: GCA_041657565.1. Taxonomy (GTDB): domain Bacteria; phylum Patescibacteriota; class Minisyncoccia; order Minisyncoccales; family JAQTVQ01; genus CAIMDX01. The sequence continues at coordinate 7,382 of JBBABQ010000045.1, forward strand.
GCCGCCACTTCGGCGGAGGAGTTTGACAAGGTTTACGGCCTGGAAGTCAGCGTCGTCCCGACGAACAACAAACTTGTCCGCCGCGATCTTCCGGACAGGATCTACAAAAACGAACTCGCGAAATTCAAGGCCGTTGTTGAAGAGATCGAACAGCGCCACAAGACCGGCCAGCCGGTCCTGGTCGGGACCACTTCGATCCAGAAGAACGAATTGCTCGCCAAGATACTCGAGAGAAAGACGGGGATCGCTTTCGAAGTTTTGAACGCCAAGAACCATGAGAGGGAAGGGCAGATCATCGCCCAGGCCGGAAAATTGGGAGCGGTGACCATTGCCACAAATATGGCCGGAAGAGGAGTGGACATTTTATTGGGAGGAAATCCTTCGAGCGCCGAAGAAGCGGACAAGGTCCGCGAGCTTGGAGGGCTTCATATAATCGGTACCGAACGGCATGAAGCCCGCCGCATCGACAATCAGCTCCGCGGCCGGGCGGGCAGGCAGGGAGATCCCGGCTCTACCC
>JBBABQ010000046.1:0-7831 GCA_041657565.1 Minisyncoccota bacterium
GGATCGATCCCTCTGGGCAATATGACCTCTCTTGAGAAGGGGCCGAAGAAGCACTCTTGTACGAAATAATTTTTTTGAGACTCTTTGGCCGGGTTTCTCCGTTCGCCTCTGATTATCAGCAGGTCTTTTTCGATAGAGATATCCAGTGATTCCGCATCCACTCCCGCGATGGCTGTTTGGATAACCAGGTCGTCTCCCGCTTCATATATGTCTATCGCCAGCTGTCCTTCGGCGGTTTTCCAATCGTTTTTGGCTTCTGTTTTATCTCCGCTTTTTCCGGACGGGCTTTCGGCTCATCCTGGTTGTTCTTTAATTTTTCTAAAAATGCCATTTTGATGAACTGGCAGCTTGCACGGAGTTTGCCGTTTTTTCCGTTTTGCTATCAGTTTAATTTACAGATATTTTTTAACCTTTTGATATTTTGTGAAAATGAGAGGAGGACCATAGCCACTCCTATCAAGATCAAAAGCAAGAAGAAGAAACCCAAGAAGTCTTGCGATTCCATTATAAAAAAATTAAACAATCCGTGCAATAACACCGCCGTTCCCAATCCGGCCAGGAAATATAAATTCCGATGTTTGAGGTGGTAAAAAGAAAGGGCTATGAAGCATCCGAAGGCGGCAGAGGAGAGGGCGTGCAAGAATGTCGCCCCCAAAAATCTTATAAGAATGGTATAGAAAGGCAGTTCCGGGCTGGCCCAGACCGTGCTGTTCAAGACCAGGACATTCTCGGCGGCGGCGAATCCCAGGGCGGAGGTTATCATATATATGGGGGCGTCGATCGGTTCGTCGAATTCTTGGTGATTAACTGCAGCCATTTTTACCACCAGATATTTAAATATTTCTTCAATGAAAGCTACCGCTATGAATATTTTCAGAAAAGAGCTGATCAGGGAAACAAGCGGTTCCGGCTGGCTTGATCCTAAATAATTGTTGATCAGAAAAAGCAAACCGCTTTCGAAGAAAAGTATCGGTATGGCTGAGATTATTCCCAGAAGGAAAATTATCAATATCCTTGTCCGGGGCTCAGGGTCTTTGTCCGTTTTTAAAAAGAAGAAGAGCCAGATAGAGCTTGGCATGATCGCCAGCAAGGTATACAGAAGAAAGGTTTTGGTAAGCTCTTGGGCGTCCGTGCCGGGGTTGATGCCGCCGCTGGCTGCGTAGAGCGCGACGCCTACCAGGAATATGGTCGCGAAAACTGAGCCGAAAATGGCCAAGGCCAATAGCGTTTTGCCGATCTTATTTCTTTTGCTTCCTTTGGCGGAAGAAATAGCCATGCGCCGAGCAAGCGGTTTTTTTATTTATATTCTTAGGTTAGCATCAGCTTCCATTTTTTTCCAGCCGGAGATCTTGTCCGGGTCGAAAAAGGCGGCTGCCGCGATCATAGCGGCGTTGTCGGCGGAGAGGTCTTTTGCGGGGACCAAAAGATCGGGCTGGATGTACAATTTGGCTATTTCCGACCGGAAGCGGGAACTCAGCCTTTCGCTCGCCGTTACGCCCCCGCCGGTTATTATCGATCTGGCTTGGAGGGTCCTAGCCGCTTTAAGGGTCTTATAGACCATAACCTCGACAATGGCCTCTTGGATCTCGTGGGCCATAGCCTTGGCATAGTTTTTCGATCTTTGCATCTTTTCGGGGCGTTTTTTAAAATCATAAAGAACTGCTGTCTTTAGGCCTGAGAAGCTGAAATCGTAATCTTTGGTGAACATCATCGGCCTGGGCAATTTTATTTTAAGGTCGGGATCTTGGTGGTCGAATTTTTTAGCGGCTTTGGCGATGGCGGGCCCTCCGGGATAGCCCAGCCCCAATATCCTTGCCGCCTTATCGAAGCATTCGCCGGCGGCATCGTCGCGGCTTTCGCCAAGGGTCTCGTATTTCCTTATGCCTTTCATCAAGACCAGCTGGGTGTGCCCGCCGGAAGCGATCAGGCAGACGGCGGGAAAAATATCAGCGTTCGCGTTCTTTTTTTGATCGATGAAATTGGCGGCTATATGGCCTTCAATATGGTTTACCGGGATGATCGGCAAGTTCCACCAAGAGCTTGCGGCCCTGGCGAAGTTTATTCCCTGCCAAAGGGAGGGTTCCAATCCCGGCCCGATCGTTACGGCTATCGCTTCGACGTCGGGCTTGCCGGTTTTCTTCAAGAATTCGGCCGAAGACAGGAAAAAATCGTCTTCTTTGCCGAAGATCATTTTTAGGTTTTTAACTTTTTCAGAAAGATCTTCCTTTGATAATTTTTCCTTCGGCATTTTTTTAAGACCGCTTGATCTTATCGCTTGAGCCGTAACGGCCGCCAAATTTCTTTGGTGCTCTCTTTTCGCCAGGCTAGGGAAGACCCCTCCGTATTTTTCATGGAGCTTGGTTTGCGACGAAACGATATTGCTCAAGATGTTCAGCCTGGATCGAGCCGGGTCGAAGCGTCCGAATGGGCTTGTCTCGGCCGCGGCCGATAATTCGACCACTGCCGCGCAGGTATCGTCACAGGAAGTTTCGATCCCTAATATTTTTGATATGCCGTTTTTACGCATAATATTTTAGAGGGTTGGGCTTTATTGGAGGCGCTCGAAGCGTCCTCTTTCAGCCGTGCATTAACAGCATATCCGAATAAGCCGCCTCCGTAAAGAAAAACATTTGTTGCTTGCCCGATCTTTGGCCGTCAACAGGTTGATTTTTTTTGATTTTTGGGATAATATGGAAAAGCTTTTTGGCCCCATCGTCTAGTGGTTAGGACGCGCGGTTTTCATCCACGTAACACCGGTTCGACTCCGGTTGGGGCCGCAACGTAATAAATTTTTTCGAAAAAATTTAAACGTTGCGTGGAACGTAAAAATTCTCGCAGGAATTTTGTACGTTCCCGCCATGCGAAATGCCCAACACAGATCCAAACTATTATCTTAGAATAAGCACGGCCAACGATCTGGAAGATAAAAGAGACAGGATGTTATACCGTTTTTTTGAGATCCTGCCCGGTTTTTTAAGCTTTTCCGTTCTGGCTTTAGCCGTTATACTTTCCTGGAAACTGCCGCTGGCAGTCGCTTTTTTTATTATATCTTACGACCTTTATTGGCTTGCCAGGAGCATTTATTTTTCAGCGCATTTGCGCTCCGGCTATGTAAGGATGAAGGCATATGAAGAAACCGACTGGCTGAGAGAGCTTAGGGAGAACAAGCTTCCGCCGAACAAGGAATTGAATGGCGCCTCTTGGCAGGACCTATATCATTTAGTGCTGTTGCCGACATACAAAGAACCGCAAGAGATCGTCCGTTCGGCTTTTTTGGCGCTGAGGAACTCCGACTATCCGAAGGATAAAATGATCGTGGTTTTGTCTTGCGAAGAAAGCGCGCAAAAAAGTTCGATGGGAATGGCCAAAACGATCTACCAGGAATTCGGAAAGGATTTTTTCAAGCTTCTAATAACTTGGCATCCGAAAAATTTGAAGGGAGAGATACCGGGACACGGTTCTAACGATGCCTGGGCGGCGAAAGCGGCTAAAAAAGAGATCATTGACCCCTTGAAAATACCTTATGAGAATGTGATCGTTTCTTCTTTTGATATAGACACTTGCGTTTTCCCCAAATACTTCAGTTGTCTGGCATACCACTATCTGGCCTCCAAAAAACCGACCCGCACCAGTTTTCAGCCGGTCCCTCTTTATATCAATAATATCTGGCAAACGCCGGTCATCTCGAGGGTCTTTGCTTTTTCTTCCACTTTTTGGCACACGATGAACCAGGAGAGGCCGGAAAAACTCATCACTTTTTCTTCCCATTCGATGAGCTTCAAAGCCTTGGATGAGGTCGGATTCAAATTGCCGAATGTCGTATCCGACGACTCGCGCATCTTCTGGCAATGCTTCTTGCAGTTCAACGGCGATTATAGGACCGATCCCTTGTATTATCCCGTTTCAATGGACGCGAACGCGGCCGGAAGTTTTTGGCAGACCATGGTGAACATTTATAAACAGCAAAGGAGGTGGGCCTACGGAGCCTGTGAAATACCGTATTTTTTGTTCGGGTTCGTGAAAAATAAAAAAATACCTTTGAGCAGGAAAATAACCCTTTCTTGGGAGCTGATAGAAGGCCACGTTTCTTGGGCTACTTCGACCATCCTTATATTCTGTTTGGGTTGGCTGCCTTTGTTCCTTGGCGGGAATGAATTCAGCCACACGCTTGTCTCTTATAACCTGCCTGTGATCACCAGCCGGATACTGACCGTTTCGATGCTCGGCATTTTGATCTCGGTTTATTTCAGCATGCTTATCTTGCCGCCCAAGCCGATAGATTACGGGAAATACAAATATCTTTATTTCGCGCTGGAATGGTTTTTGCAGCCGTTCATTATGATTTTTTTCACCGCTTTTCCGGCCTTGGACGCTCAGACCAGGCTGATGCTCGGAAAATATATGGGATTTTGGGTAACGCCGAAGACCCGTTGACCGTCCCAAGGCCTGAAACTTGAAACATTCGGTAGAGATTGTGTCCAAGGATATTTATTTTTTGGGCGGACATTTACCTTTGAGGGATTTTTAACCGAATGTTACAGGTTTTAGGTTCTAAGTTTCAGGCGCTACTCGAGGTGCACCTTCGCCTCGAATCCTTCCAATCTTCTTTTTATCAAGGGATATTTTTCGAACCGTGGATCTTCTTTAAGAACATCTTTCGCGGCTTCTTTTGTTTTGTTCGCCAGTTCCATATCTTTCAAGGCGGCCATGGCATAATCGGGCAGGCCCCATTGCTTTACCCCGAAAAAGTCTCCGGGGCCGCGGATCTTCAGGTCCATCTCCGCGAGTTTGAAACCGTCATCGTATTTTTTTAGCGCCTTGAGCCGCTGATTGGTGCTGGCCGATCCGGAACTGGTGAAAAGAAAACAGTATGACTGGGAGTCGCCGCGTCCCACGCGTCCGCGGAACTGGTGCAGCTGGGCCAGGCCGAAACGTTCGGCCCCTTCAATGACTATCACCGTAGCACTGGGAATGTCGATACCGACCTCGACGACGGAAGTGGCGACGAGGATATCGAATTTTTTCTTTTTAAAATTTTTCATTATCAAGTCCTTTTCCTTGGGCGTCATTTTGCCGTGGAGCATCTCTATCTTCAAGTTGGGGAAAATTTCTTTGGATAATTTTTCGTGTTCTTCTTTTACTGTTTTCATTTCGGCCTGCTCGAACCAGCCGGCTTTTTTCGAAGCCTGATCTTCCGGGTCTTTTGGTTCGATGCGCGGGCAGATCACAAAAGCCTGGTTTCCTTTTTTGATCTCTTTTTTTATGAATTCGTAGACCTTTTTTCGGCCGGCGGGCTCGACGATCTCGGTCTCTATTTTTTTTCTTCCTTCGGGCATTTGATCGATGATGGAAATATCCAGATCTCCCCAAACGCTTAAAGCCAGGCTTCTCGGGATGGGAGTGGCGGTCATTGAAAGGAAATGGGGGATAGCTTGATTGGCCTGCGCTCCGGCGAGGCGCGCCCGCTGGTTGACCCCGAAACGGTGCTGTTCGTCTATGACCACCATTCCCAGATTTTTGAACTTTACCTTGTTTTCGGCCGAGCCTCTTTTTTTCGCCGGTACTATAAGAGCCTGTGTGCCGATCAAAACATCTATGTCACCGTTAAGGGTCATTTTTAAAAGTTTTTGGCGGGAGACTTCGATGGTGTCCGATTTTAATTTTTTGGAATAGAACTTATCGACCTTCCCGGTAAGAATGCCGATGTTCAAGTTAAAATCTTTGAAAAAGTTGAAGATGGTCTGGAAGTGCTGCTTGGTCAATATTTCGGTCGGGGCCATTATGACGACCTGGCCTTTGGCTTTGACTATGTTCAGCGCGGCCATTGCCGCAACCACTGTTTTGCCGGAGCCTACGTCTCCTTGGAGCAGGCGGTTCATTGGATATCCCATTTCCAGGTCTTTCAAGATCTGCCAGGCCGCTTTCTTTTGGGCGTCGGTCAGCTGGAAGGGGAGCTTGTCCAGGAATTTTTTTATCAGAACCAAATTGGTTTGGAAGACGGGCGCCTTGGTGTTGATCAGCTTTATCCTTTTTTGCAAATTGAAGAGAGAGATGAAAAAAAGCTCCTCGAACAGGAACCTGGCGCGGGCCGTTTCGGCCGCTTCCAGGGAATCGGGGAAATGGACCTGCCAAAGGCTTTCTTCCAGGCCGAGCAGATCGTATTTGTCCAAAATATGCTCCGGCAACGTTTCCGGAATTTTATTTTTAAAATTTGAAAGCAGGGGTTTCAAAATATATCTCAGCCAGCGGGAGGAAAGTCCTTGGGTTCCGGAATAGATCGGCACGATCCGGCCCAGGTGCGTCGCGTCCGAAAAATTCATTTCATTTTTCGACCCGATCTTTTCGTAAACGGGAGAGCTTAAATAAGCGCCTTCTTTTCCTATGGAGATCTTTCCGGACAGCAAAAGCTGGTCGCCTTTTTTCAGGTTTTTGGCCAAGTAGGGCTGGTTGAACCAAACGACTTGGATCGTTCCGGAATCGTCCTGGACAATGGCCTTGGTTATAGAGAGCCTTCTTTTCCAGCTCTTTTCCTGTTCGATCTCGATCAGTTCGGCTTGCAGGCAGGCCTCTTCGTTTATCTTGATATCCCTGATCTTTTTTATTTTAGACAGGTCTTCGTAGCGGTCCGGGAAATAAAACAAAAGATCGCCAAGGGTTTTGATCCCAAGCTTTTTCAGCCTTTGCTGGTATATCTCGCCAATATGCGGTATCTCTTTGACCGGAGTCGAAAAATTCATCGCCTTAACTTTAGCAAAAATGAGCCAATTGGGCCAAACCTGGCCAAAACAAAAACCCGCCTTGGGGCGAGTATCTATACTTTGAAACATGTAACTTGAAGCTTGAAACATTTAATAACGATCAGGCGATGGGCGTAATATATCCATTTGGATGTCTGTTTTTTGACCAGTTGGCAACTGAGTGTTTTAGGCTTCAAGTTTTAAGTTTCAGGAAATTTGTGCCCCCGAGAGGAATCGAACCCCTATCGCAGGCTCCGCAAGCTCGCATTTTATCCATTAAACTACGGGGGCATGGCCCCGTTAGAAATCCGTTTAGCTTTTTTCGCGGTCTAAAGTTAGGCTGATTTCTAATGGGGAGACCCTCATATTTAACCATAAAAACCTTTAATTTTCAATGTCATTCGTTTGCAATAACCCTGGAAAAATGTTTTCATTAAAATTAACCGCTAGCGGCCCGCGGATATTGAACAAGGGCCCATACAATGAACAATTTAAAGATAGCCATTATCCTGCTGGGAGATATCGCCGTTTTTTACGCGTCTTTGTTCCTGACGCTTTTTTTCCGTTTCAGCAAAGACAGTTTCAGCCAGGCCGCGGCCGGCCACCTTGTCCCTTTTTCTTTTATCCTTCTTGTTTGGATATTCGTTTTTTATCTGGCAGACCTTTATCAAATGAGGACGTTGAAGGACAAGAGGGTTTTCTGGAAAAATTTTTTTCCGGCAGTCATCATCAGCGCCACGGCTTCGGTCATCTTCTTTTACATATCGGCCTCTCTTTTCAAGATATCCCCGAAAACCAATCTTTTTCTTTTCGCCGTCTTTTTCACTTTTCTTGATTGCGGCTGGAGGTATTTTTTCGTCAGGTTCTTATCCAGCGGCTTCAAAATAAAAGTTTTGCTGGTAGGGGAGAGCAAGTCCGCCCTGGAGATATTCTATTTTTTAAAGGCGAACCCCCAATTCGGGTATGAACCTGTTCTGTGGAAAAAATGGACATCAAAAGAAGAGATAAAAGATATTTTAAAATTCATCGCCGCCTCGAAGATCGAAAAGGTCGTGATACCTTTTTCATGGGGGAGGGAGAGGGAATTCGTTTCT
>JBBABQ010000047.1:0-7736 GCA_041657565.1 Minisyncoccota bacterium
TATAAGTTTGGCAAAGCTGACCCCGTCGCAGAAGTAGTCGTTAACGTTCTGGCCCAGCAGCCATATTTCTTTGGCACCGTTTTTAACGGCTTGTTCGGCCTCTATCAATATGTCTTTGAAATCCCGGCAAACCAAAGGTCCTCTGGTATAGGGGACGGCGCAATAGGCGCAAAAATTGTTGCAGCCGTTCGAGATGGGTATGTAAACTGAAACTTTGCTGGAATGTTTCGGGGGTAATTCCAAATAGGCGCAGTCTTTTTGGAACGGGTCGCTTGGCATGGAGAAATTTTCTTCTTTGAGGTATTCCGGCCATTTGGCCAATCTTTTAATAGGGAGTACGTAGTCGAAGAGCTTCCCTGATTTTTTGAAGTCCTCTATCAGAACGCAGCCGGTCAGGACGGTTTTTAAATTCGGGTTTTTAGATCTGAGCTCGGGGAACAGTTTGCCGAAGCCCAGAACGCGGTCCACGGCCGACTGGCGAACGGAGCACATGTTGGCGACTATCAGGTCGGCGTCCTTTTCGTTCTCGGCCGGATCGTAGCCGGTCTTCTCCAAAAGAGCGGCAATCCTTTCGGAATCAGCCTTGTTCATTTGGCAGCCGAAAGTGAAAATAAAATATTTGAGGTTGTTTTCCATAGGCGATACGTGCCCAATCTTAGCAGAAAGAGGGTCGGTTAGGAAGCCTTTATAAAATAAAACAGAGCCTGTAAAGGCTCTGTTCGGCGAATGCTAGTAGCATTCGGCCGGGATCTCGAAGTGGGGAGCGATGGCTTTTACCATTGTGCCCCCTTCGATGTACTCGCTGGTCTGAAGATCTGCCAGTTCTGCGCAGAATGCTTGGCGGTCGTTTCTGTAAACAACTGCCGTTGTGGTATTTTGTGCGGGGCTGGTTTCGGCTTTGGTTTTCGCCTCCTGGATCTTTTGCTCTTGTTCGAGCATTTGTCCATAGGCTTGGACCGAAGCTTCTGCAGCCTTAGTGTACGGGCTCCACATATGGGCCGTACCACCCAGCGTACCGCCGATCAAGAAAGCAGCGACTACAAATAAAGTAGCGTAATTCATACTTTTAATATTTACTTGGTAAAGATCAATAGGGCCCGGACAGGGCTCTAAGAGCCTTATCCAAGCTTGTTATAATATAGATATAACATAATTGTATTATTCTGTCAATAGTGCAGAGCAAGGTACGCTAAGCCTGTGGATAAGCTGGTCGAAGCCCGGCTTCGACCAGCTTTTAGACGAATTAAAAATACACCTGTCCGACAGGTGTATTTTTTACAGGTATATTTTTTTATTGGGGTTAGGCGGCTTCCACTATTTCTTCGGCGGTTTCGCAGATCACTTTGGGCATGCCGTCTTTGAAATCGACGCGGCCGGAGATCATCAGGATCTTGTTCTCCACGAAAGCTAGGGGATTTTTTTCCAAGATCGAAGGAAAAGTAACTATTTCGACCTGGCCGGCCTTGTCTTCCAAGGTCACGAAGAGCATCGGCCGTCCGCTTTTTGTGATTATTTTTTTGATGGTCGAAACAGTGCCGCACATGTGGATGCTTCTGCCGGAAAGCTGGCTTCCTATCTGGTTGGTGCAGGTTATATTTTGCCAGAACCGGGTTTTGAAATTTATGGAATCCAAAGGATGGCCGGAGATATACAGGCCGAGCAGCTCTTTTTCCCAGGTCAGCTTTTCGCTTTTCTTGGCCAGCTCGGAATCTTTCAATTTCAGGTCCGCCAGCTTTCCATTGCTTTTTCCGCCAAGGTCGAACAGGCTTTTCTGGCCGTTGGTCTTGTTCTTTTGCGAATCGCGGCTGTATTCCAAAAGGAAGTCCAGATTGTTCAAAAGTTTTTTGCGGTCTTCAAACTGGTCGAAAGCTCCGGCTTTTATCAAACTTTCCAACGATTTTTTATTAAGAACTTTTGAGGGGACGCGGGACATGAAATTTTCTATTGAAATATACGGCCCGTTGGCTTTGCGCTCGGCAACGATCATCTCGACGACGTTCTCTCCAACGTTCTTTACGGCTGTCAGCCCGAAGCGGATCTTGCCTTCTTTGGCGTTGACCGAAAAATAGCGGTAGCTTTCGTTGATGTCCGGGGGAAGGACATCAACGTCCATTTGTTTGCAGGCCTGCATCAAGAATCCGATCCTGTCGATATCGGCCCTTTCGGCGGTCAGCAAAGAAGACATGAATTCCAGAGGGTAATGGGCCTTCAAATAAGCGGTTTGGTAGGAAATAAGGGCGTAGGCGGCGGCGTGGGACCGGTTGAAAGAATAGGAAGCGAACGGCTCGATCCATTTCCAGATCTTGTCCGCGGTCTTTTCCGGAATATCGTTCTTCTTGCAGCCGTTTATGAATTTTTCTTTTTGGGCCATCAAAAGGTCTTTTATCTTCTTGCCGATGGCTTTGCGCAAGGTGTCGGCTTCGGACAGGGAGAAACCGGCCAGGTCTTGGGCGATCCTCATGATCTGTTCCTGGTAAAGAGGGATAGAGTAAGTGTTTTTTAAAGCCGGTTCAAGCTTGGGGTGCAGATATTCGATCGGTTTGGTGCCGTGTTTGCCCGCGATGTATTCGGGGATAAGAGCCATCGGTCCCGGGCGGTACAAAGCGACCATAGTGATGATATCTTCGAACTCGGTCGGCTTCAGTTCCTTCAAGTATCTTCTCATCCCATCGGACTCAAGCTGGAATACCCCAACGCAATCGGCTTTTTGCAAGAGCTTGTAGGTTTTTTCATCTCCGGCCGGTATTTTTTCAAGATTGATCTTCTCATTATGGATGGCGTAAATTTTGGCCAGAGTGTCTTCGATGATGGTCAGGTTTTTCAATCCCAAAAAGTCCATTTTCAATATCCCCATGTCTTCGATCCCGTGCATTTCGTATTGAGTGATGATGCTTTGGTCTTCCTGGCTCGGGTATTGCAAGGGAATACAATCGTCCAGCGGGTCTTTGGAGATGACAACTCCGCAGGCATGGGTCGAAGCGTGCCTGGCGCAGCCTTCCAGTTTTTTTCCCAGATCGATCAGCCTTCCTATTTTCGGGTCGTTTTCGTAGGCGTCCCTGAACTCGGTTATTTTTTCCAGAGTGTCTTTAAGATCGAAGCCGACGGGGATCATCTTGGCGATCTTGTCGCAAAGGCTGTATTCATAACCCAAAGCGCGTCCGACGTCGCGGATGACGGCGCGGGCGGCCATTGTTCCGAAAGTGATGATCTGGGCGACATGGTTCTTACCATACTTTTCCGAAACGTATTTAATGACCTCGTCGCGGCGGCGGTCGGCAAAATCAAGGTCGATATCCGGCATGGAGATCCTTTCCGGGTTCAGAAACCTTTGGAACAGCAGGTCGTAGTCGAGAGGATTAACATTCGTGATGTTCAGCAAATAGGCGACAAGTGAACCTCCGGCCGAGCCGCGGCCCGGGCCCACAACAATGCGGTTGTCCTTGGCCCAGTTGACGAAATCTTGGACGATCAGGAAATAGGAAGAAAATCCTGTTTTTTCGATGACCGCAAGCTCGTAGTTCATGCGTTCGAGCGTCTGGGAGTCCCTTTCCAGTTTTTTCTTTTCGAACCCTTTTTCGCAAAGCTCCCTTAAATAATCGTAATCCATTTTACCGTCAGGAACAGGGAAGGAAGGTAATTTTGTCTGGCCCAGAACGAATTCGAAATTGCACATGTCGGCTATCTTTTGGGTATTTGATATCGCCTCGGGAACGTCCTTGAAATCTTCGATCATTTTTTTGGGAGGCCTCATCGAAAAATCCTCTTTAAGCATCGAAAGCCTTTCGTTATCGCTGGCGTCGGCGCCGGTGTTGATGAGCATGAGCACATCTTGAGCTTCGGCATCGTCCGGCCTTAAATAATGGCAATCGTTTGTCGCGACCAAGGGCAGGTCGAGTTTTTTGGCGAGAGCGATAAGCGCTTCGTTGGCTTTCGCTTGCTCGGGGATGCTCGGGTGGTTTTGAAGTTCGAGATAAAAACTGTCTTTTTCAAAGATCTCTTTATATCTTTTGGCCGTGGCTTCGGCTTCATCCGGCTTATTGGAGATCAAAAGCCTCGGGATCTTTCCCTGGATGCAGGCTGAGAGGCCGATGAGGCCTTTGGAGTATTTGGCCAGCAGATCCTCGTCTATTCTTGGTTTATAATAAAAACCCTCCAAGTGGGCCTTGGTCACCAATTTAACGAGATTTTTGTACCCTTCATCGTTTTTGGCCAGCAAGACCAAATGATATCTTTTTCCGTCGACGCCGGGCCTTTTTTGGTCCATTTTTTCGAAGGCAACGTAGACCTCGACCCCGATGATCGGTTTGATCCCCCTGGCTTTGGCTTTTTTGTAAAATTCCACCGCGCCGTATAAAACTCCGTGGTCGGTGATGGCGACGGAATCCATCCCAAGGCTTTTGGCGTAGTCCAGAATATCATCGATCTTTGGCAGTCCGTCCAAAAGGGAATAGTGGGTATGGACGTGGAGATGGGTGAATTTTTGCATTGATGGCTGAAGGGGGTTTAAATATTTTTTATGAAATCCCTGCTTGATGGTATCATTGGAACAGTGCTGCCTTCAATAAAAAACGATCGATATTTTCAAGGGATCGAGGGCGAGATCAATTAATTATAAATAAGTTTCTATGGACCTGCAAGTAGAGCGAAATTTGTGGCGGAAAGGCTTTAAAACAGTGGTCGGGCTGGACGAAGCCGGCCGGGGTCCCTTGGCCGGGCCCGTTGTTGCCGGCGCTGTGGCTGTGGATCGTTTTATGTTAAAGAGAGCGTCTTCCGGCCGGAAAAAAGAGCTGGCATATCTTTTAGAACAGGTCAACGACTCCAAGAAATTGAATTCCAAAAAGAGAGAAGAGCTTTATTCTGTGCTGGTCCGGAGCAGTTTTATCAAGTGGGGGATAGCCAGGGTTTCGGAGAAGAAGATAGACAGGATCAACATCTTCGAGGCGAGCCGGCTGGCCATGGTCAATGCGTGCGCCGATCTGTTATCAAAAGATCAAAAAAAGCAAGATCAAAAAATTCCGTCCGCAAGCTGGCCGGCCAAAATCGAATATTTGGTAATAGACGGGAATTTTGCTTTGTCCGCCGAAGCTTTAGCGAAGGCGGGCGTTGCCCCGGTCGGCCAGCAATCCGTTATAAAAGGAGACCAAAAGGTCTTTTCTATCGCGGCGGCCAGTATCCTGGCGAAGGTTTATCGGGACAGGATAATGCTCCGGCTGGATAAAAAATATCCCCAATACGGTTTTGCCCGGCATAAGGGTTATCCGACGAAGATCCATAAGGAAAATTTGAAGGTTTACGGCCCGGCAGTTATCCACAGAAAGAGTTTCGGGCCGGTTTGTTTTTATAGTAGAATAAAGCAAGCATAAAAATTCAATTTTTTAATAAAATCTTTTAATAATTAAAAGGCTGGATTATGAATATTCTTTTAAAAAATAAGCCGAGGGGTTTCTTTCTGCTCTTAAGCTTGGCCTTTTCTTTTTTCTTGGCCTTTTTTGCTTTCCCGGCACTGGCGGATTACGAGATATATTTTACCGATTTCAATATCGAAAAAGCCAGTTTCGATCCGGGGGAAGAGGTCAAAGGCTCTTTTACCGTTTGGAATTATGAAAATTCCTTTATTCCCGATCTGACGTACAGGTTTAAGCTGCTTGCAAAGGACAGCGACGGTAATTTTTTTGCGGTTTGGGACGATCAGCCCAGCGGAGACAGACTCAGCCTTTCTTCCGGCCAAAAGCTTGGAAGATCTTTCACTTATAAGCTGCCGAAGAATTTAGCGGCCGGCGATTATAAATTCAAGGTCCAGGTCTATAATCCGGGAGGAGAGTCGATAGTCTGGAAAAAAGTATCGATAACGATCAATAAAACGCAAGGGTCGGTTTTAGTTCTGCAGAACGGCAATTTCTTAAGAAACGGGGCAAAACTGGGAGAAGAAGTTCTGTATAGCGCCGGTGAAACTCCGAAAATAACATTTGATGTCTTAAGCAAGTCTTCTTCCGCCGTAAAAGCTCATCCGGTGCTTTCCATTTACAGGGACGACGTCAACGGAACTCCGATCCGAAAAATAGAAGAAAGCGTCGTCGATCTGAACCCGGGATATGTTCAGAATGAAAAGGCCGATCTGATCCAAGTGGCCGATCCCAACCCTTATATCTGCAAGGTCGTTATGCACGATCAGAGCGGAGATCCCGTGTCCAATGCCATTTATTTCCGATGGGGAATATCGGAAACGGGAGGGACCGCGATAGCGGAGGTAAAAACCGATCAGTCCTCATACGATCCGGGAGACCAGGCGAGCGTTTCGGTTGATATCGGAACTCAAGAAGGGGAAACAACCGAAAAAGCGGACGTGCTTGTAAAAATAATGAATGAAAAAAAAGAAGTGGTGGGAGAGATGACGCAAGAGGTTGATCTGAAGGGAGGAGAAGTGAACGTCTCAGTTCCTATTACCAAAGGGGTTTCCGATCCGAAAGTAGAAGTGACCATCCTTGATAAAAACAACAAACAATTGGATCAATTTCCGATAGGCGGAGCATCGACATCTCAACCGAATAAAGAAGAAACAAATTCGAACATTTGGTTGATAGTCGCCTGTTCGGTTGTTATCATATTGGCGACCGTTGCGGTTGTTATTTTTTCCAAGAAAAAGAAAACCCCTTTGGGCGGAGCAATGATCATTATTTTGGCTTTGGCCGGATTATTTTTGGGATGCATCCAAGGCGTTAAAGCGGAAACGATCGTCGGATCGGGTCCATTGCCTTTGGACGTGGACTGGATGGATCCGATGCCCCTTTTTTATAACGCTGGAGGATATGTCAAATTTTCGGGAGAGGTCAAAGTAAAACATGGATTGGGGAAAACATTCGAGAACAGCCAAATAGACGTTTTTGTCGCCAATTTAGAGCCCTTGGTCTTAAAGACCGATCCGTCCGGCATAAAATTGATAGACGAAAACAATGCCAACAACAAAAAAAATATGATGAAAATAGGGTCTCTTCCCGTTTTCTATGATTCGGCGGAGGGAGCGGCCACATACGACGTATCTTTAAAGATCCCTCAAGAATTCACTCATTTGGGGGAGGCCCGTTTTTACCTCCAATTCAGCGGGCAAAGAGTGATAACATCAGGAATTCCTTTCATTCCCGACGTCAAGATCTGGTCATGGCTGATCGCTTATCAAAAAGTGACGATCCAAAGTTCTACGGAGGGAGGATTCGATATTTCTTTGGAGGCGGATAAAACAAAAGCATCTCCGGGAGATATCGTGACCTATACGATAAAAGTTGAGAACAAGTCGCCTTGCGTCAGAATCAGCACGGACGTGGCGATGGTTTTAGACTACTCGGGCACTATGGCTTGTCCGCCCGAAAACTGCAGTACTTATTATCCCAATTTTACGGGTAAAACAAGGTGGGACTATGCCAAAGAAGCGTCCAATGTGTTTCTCGACGTGATGAATCCGGTTTACGATCAGATTTCTTTGGTTACCTATCAGACGGGCAGTTCCTTGGATTCGGCCGCTACCACGACTTTTTCTTCGGTCAAAGATAAAATTGATGTCTTGGCCAATCCTTCCATGTACAATCTGACCTGTATCAGTTGCGGAATAAATAGAGCCAACAAGGAGATAGTGGCAAGTAAAAGATTGGAAGCGGTGCAATACGAGGTGTTGATGACGGATGGCATGGCGAATGTTTCGATATGTCAGCAAGACGACACTTCCATTCCTTGCGTTGCTCCAA
>JBBABQ010000048.1:0-7649 GCA_041657565.1 Minisyncoccota bacterium
GGCTCCCGCCTCTTTTACTTTTTGTTTTATAAAATCAGCTATTTTTTCTTCGGGGGGAGTTTGCAAGCCCTTTATCTTTTGATCGCCGCCGGAACGCTTTAAATATTCCGAAACTTCTTTCGGGACCAAGTTTTCCCATTCTTCGCCTTTATATATTTTCTCTCTTATTTTAGTCGCCGAAAGATCATCAAAAAAAGACGGCTGTTCCTCCACTTTTATCCCGACCTTTTCGCAACATATTTTGGTCCAAGGGTTCAGACTGAAAACTACAGCCTCCTCAAGACTTGAGCCGGCCAGTTGTAAAAATTTATTGGTCCAGATGGCGTCGTCTCTGAAATCCGGAAGGCCGAAGATCCTGTAATTTTTTATCCCCGTTCCGGCCAAAGCCTCTTCGATCATCTGTTTTCTTTCCTTGAACGGGAAAGGGTTTTCTTTGGTGGAAGATTCCTGCAAACTGCCGATCGCGATGAGTATCTCACCGCAATGGTTGGCCAGTATCCATTTTATCGCCTCCAAATGGCCGTTATGGAACGGCTGGAACCTGCCGGCAAAGATGCATTTTTGGTTTGACCGATTGTCCATAAATTTTATTGTCCCTCCATCCATCTTTCTTTTGGGATCCCGGATTGGCGAATGATCGCTTTCAAAGTCCTTGGTTTGATGGCGCGAGATCCATGGAACGGAACGCAAACTTGCCGGAAAGAGCCGCTGACGCGGGCAACGTAGTAGTAATGGCTTCCTCTGGTATGGTTCAAATTAAAACCATACGCCTTTAAAAGGCGTATGATGTCTTCTGCCGTCCAGTTGTAAAAACCTTTTGGCATTTTTTTATACGGCGGCCAAGGTCATTTTTGAAGTATTGATATTCCCGAAAGAAAAGACCTCCTTGGCTCGAATATTTTTTCGCTGCTGCAGATCTTCCCACATTTTTTCATATTCCTCGTCTGCGGCCTGGTTGAGAATGCCGGGGCGGGCTTTTACCTTTCGGGCCGATTCCAAATATCCCTCCACCGCTTCATATAAAAGCACCATCGCCTCTTGCGGAGTGTCTCCGGCTTCCACAATATTAAATTCGAGGCATATTCCATACCACGCTTTTTGCTCTCGAAAAATAATAAATCTGACGTTTCCTTTTTGAAGGGTATTTTTATACTTCATATAAAAAATATTAACATAAAAAGTTCACCGCCTCCAGATGGCCATAAGGAGTTCGATCAAAGTAGAAGACTTCTCTCCTTTGTTTGTAGAAATAGGCATAAAAATTTTTGCATATTTATTTTACTTTTTGCCTTGGCGAGTGTCCAGCCCGGAATCCCCTTTTAAATAAAAACGCCCATTTGGAAAGGGTTAGACCCTTTCTAATAAAAAACGCCCTTTAAGGGGCGTTTTGTTTCTTTTCAGTTCGCTGCCGGCGGCTGGGATCCCGAACCTTGAGGAGCGGCGCCTTCCGGAGAGCCCGGCATGGCGGCGCCCGTTATTATCTGGACGCTTTGCGCGCTGACGCTTCCGTCGGAATTGGTTGTTCCCAAGACGCTGACCTTGGTCCCGACAGCCAGATCATCGGCGGTCGCGTCCGCCTGTTTGGTGGTTTTTGTTGACCCGGATATCAATACTATCTTCGATCCTCCATCGTTAAGTTTTATGGTCATGCTGCTGTCGTCCTTGGCTATTATTTCCCCGGCGATCATTCCTCCTCCGTTCATGCGGGCGTTCTTGGTGCTGGTTCCATTGGCTCCCGGCTGTTGGAAATTGGCGGTTCCCCTGTTCGCGAATTTAGCGAAAGGGCTTTGGCTTTGCTCATATTCCATTCCGCCATAAAAGGAAGCCCCGCCCACGGCCAATACGGTTGTTAAAAAAATAGCAATTATTTTTTTGGTCATAATTTAAAATTATTTAAAAATTAAAAATTAAAAATTCGCGGCTACTCGTATCTCAACGCGTCTATCGGATTGAGCGCGGCAGCCCTTTGGGCCGGATAATAGCCGAAAACGATGCCGATCAAAGCCGATACGCCGAACGCCATGGCTATCGAAGACGTGGAAACTTCAGTGGCTATATTCCCGAATTGCGTGACCCCCCAGGCCACGAGACAACCGGCCGCCACTCCTATTATCCCTCCCAAAAACGTCAGCATTATGGCCTCCGCCAAAAATTGAATGGATATCTCCGACCTTTTCGCGCCGATGGCCTTGCGCAATCCTATCTCGCGAGTGCGCTCCGTCACATTGGTAAGCATCATATTCATAATGCCGATGCCTCCCACGACAAGCGATATTCCGGCGATAGCTCCCAGCAATAATGTCAAAGTGCCGGCAATGGACGAAGCACTGGCAACGATATCGGATTGGTTCATTACCGAAAAGTCGGCTTCATCGGCATTTTCTATGCCATGCCTTTCAAGAAGCAAGGCGGTTATTTCCTCCTGAAGACCGGTCATTGATTCTTCGTCGATGGCCTGGACGTTGATGGTGCTCACCGTTTCGGTGCCGGTAAAATACCTTTGGGCTGTTGTTAAAGGAATGTAAACAACGTCATCCTGATCGTCCATTCCCGATCCTCCTTTGGAAACGGTCAATCCGATAATTTTGAATTCCATTCCTTTTATCTTAATGGTTTGGCCGGTCGGATCGACATCTTCGCCAAAAATATCGTCCCGGACGGTCGGTCCGAGGACAGCCACTTTTGCCTTGCTCTCGACCTGCTGTTTTGTAAAAAATGTTCCAAGGTCCACGGAAACGCTTTTAACTTCAGGATAATCGGCGGTAGTGCCTATCACCTGGGTATTGGTATTGTTTCCTTGTCCGGTAAGCTGGTATCTCCCGTTAACCACCGGCGCGACAGCTTTGGCCAGAGATATTTTTTCAACGATAGCTTTGGCATCATCCGCCGTAAGGGTCGTAGCTGACCCTCTGCCGGAACTCACGGCAGAGCTCCTTGTCGCTCCCGGCCTGACCATCACAAGGTTGGAGCCGAGAGACTGGATGCTTGATTTGATCGAAGCCTGGGTCCCCTGGCCAATAGCGATCATGGCAATGACCGAACCGATGCCGATGACTATCCCAAGAATGGTAAGGCTTGATCGGGCCTTATTGGAGACCAGCGCCAAATATGTTTCTTCTATGAGATCTGATATTTTCATTATTTTTTATTTAGTCGGCGTAATTTAATTTGCCGGCGATCATTTTTCTCGGATTTTTAGAGTCTTCCATTATTTCTCCGTCGCGGATGAAAATTATGCGGTCGGCGTGTTCGGCGACATCGTGCTCATGGGTGATCAAAATAATGGTATGGCCTTTTTTCTCGTTAAGCTCCTGGAAAGTCCCGAGGACTATCTCTCCCGTTTTGGTATCCAAATTTCCGGTCGGTTCGTCGGCCAAGATGATCGACGGATCGTTGACCAAAGCTCTG
The DNA here is from genome assembly GCA_041657565.1 of Minisyncoccota bacterium. Classification (GTDB taxonomy): domain Bacteria; phylum Patescibacteriota; class Minisyncoccia; order Minisyncoccales; family JAQTVQ01; genus CAIMDX01. The sequence continues at coordinate 3,409 of JBBABQ010000048.1, forward strand.
GCTATGGCGACGCGCTGCATTTGCCCTCCGGAAAGCTGATTGGAACGACGGCCGTAATATTTTTCATCCAATCCGGCATTCTTCAAAGCCTGTTCCGCCCTGGCCGAACGTTCTTCTCTGGCCATCCCGGCGTAAACAAGGGGAAGCATCACGTTTCTCAATGCGGTCGCGCGAGACAAAAGATTGAACGACTGAAAAACAAATCCTATTTTGTTTTTTCTGATATCGGCCAGCTCGTCCTCCGAAAGCTTGGACATATTTTTTCCGTCCAAAATATATTCTCCCGAGGTGGCTTTGTCCAAAGCTCCAAGGATATGCATCAAAGTGGATTTTCCCGATCCCGAAGGGCCGATAATGGCGATAAATTCGCTTTTCTGAATGTTGAAATCCAGCCCCTTCAATACGACTGTTTCGCTATCGCCGGCCTTATAAGCTTTAACTATATTTTTGCATTCTATCATAATAAATAAATTTACATTCCCGGACCGGCGCCTCCGCTTGGAGGGGTCATCATATTGCCGGAATTCATTACCCCGCCGGAGCTTGAGCCGGATTTGGTGCTGGAAGAGGAAGATTTTGAAGAGTTCCTTCCCGGCATAGAAAACAGCCCCTGGGCTTGAGATCCGGCCTTTACCGTTTGGACAACGGTTTTAATCACTACCAGGTCGCCCTCGCTGATCCCGCTGGTTATTTCGACCATTGTATCGTCGGAAGACCCTACTTCCACAGTCTTTTTAACCGGTCCGGTTTTAAGAACAACTCCGGCAGTGCTGATCGCGTCCTGTCCGGATACAGATCCAGAGTCAACAACCTCGACGTAATAAGTGTCTCCGGAATTTTTTACGGCCGCGCTCGGAACCAGTAAAAGGTCCTGTTTGGACTCGGTTATTATCGAGGCCGTAACGCTCATCCCGGGTTTTATCCGTTCGTCTTCGGTATCAAAAACTATCTTCGCGCTGTAAGTGACCACATTCTGGCTGACCGTTCCGATCGTATCTATCTCGGAGATCGTCCCCGTTATGGTCAGCCCGTCAACCGCGTCGAACTCAAGGGTCGCTTTTTGTCCGGTTTTGACGGTGGCCGCGTCCACTTCGTTCATGGATATTTCAGCAACGCGGTTTTTGGTAATGATGGTGGCTATCGTTCCGTAAGAGGATATGGAAGCAATGGAATCTCCTTGGCTGACGTTCATGGCGGCGATCACTCCGTCGAAAGGCGCCCTGATGTAATAATCGCTCAGCTTTTCTTTGGCATCCGCGAGAGCGTCCTCTCTTTGGCCTATGGATATATTCTGCGCCCGGACCTGAAGCTCGTCCGGACCCTCTTTTAAATTGGCGAGGGAAGCGGTTTTTTCAGTAATGGTCCAGTCCGCGTTGGAAACGGATCTTTCATAGGTTTCAATGGAATTTTTCGCCGCGATGGCGCTGGCAAGATAAACTTTTATGGTTGCCGCATAGGCGTTCAAAACGGTCAAATTGGCGTCGCTGACCGCTTGCTCCTGCGTTGAGGGCACTACGTCATAAAGATGAGAGATCAAACTGGCGTCGTCCTTTATGGCGGTAGAAACGTCGCTAAGGCAGGCGGCGGTCTCTCCGATCAAAAGATATATCTCATCGCCGTCCGAAGATCTGTTAACGGTCAGATAATGGTTGAAATTATTTTCGTATTCCTCCGCCGCTTTTTCATAGGAAGCGAAGGCTCTTTCCCCGTATTGGGCCATATTCGCATCGTAATCTTTCCCCGCGTTGACGTAGTAATTTATATTATTCTGATAAGACGTTCCGATGACCGCATCTTTAAGTCCGACCATTAAATTAGGAAGGCCGGTAAAAATAGTTTCGATCGCGGAAATTCCGTCCTGATAAGATTTTTCCAAATTGTTTTCAGCGTCTTCTTTCGTTTGATAGGCTTGGGAAAGGCTGTTCTCGGCCTGCAAGATCGTCAGCTCCTCGGCTGGCTGCTGGAGCTGTTCAAGGGAAAGTTTTGCCGACTCCAGGCTGGTTTCCGCGTCTTTCACGGTTTTTTGAGCGGAGGTAGTATCCAGCTGGGCAATAAGCTGGCCCTTTTTTACCTCCTGTCCGACCGTCGCATTGGCATAGACCACGTCGCCGGAAACCGTTGCTTTGATATCCACTTGCTTTGAGGCTGAAACCTGCCCGCTGCCGGAAACAACCGTTATTATGGAACCGTTTTCGGCGGCAGACAGAACGTAACGGGTCTGGGTCGAACTTCCCGTAAAGGCTGAGAATCCGTAATATCCTCCAATGGCAAGGACTGCGGCCGCGACAGAAGACAGTATTTTGTGTTTTTTTACGAACTTAAAAATGTTTGGCATGATGTTGGACAAGAAATTATTTTTTTAGAATATTTTTATGAAGCGGGATCGGCCTTTTCCCGGCGGCCGCCGTTAAAAGATCCTCCTTCGGGCGGCGGAGGCATTATTCTGATGAATTTAGCCTCTATTTGTCCCGATTCGTTCGGTTCGCCGATGATCACAACGCGGTCGTCAACCTTCAAGTCTGTTATTCCAACGTCTTCGTTAAAACGTTTGATCTGTATCCCTTCTCCGGCGATAACAGTTTTTTCGACATCGTTTTGCCCTTTGACCACGATGGTCGATCCGTCCATCTTTATTATCTGGCCGAAAGTTCCGCTGGCTTCGATCAGATCTTTGTCTCCAAGGTTTTTGAAAAAACCTTCTTTGGGGCCGGCAAAGTTCATATGATAATTATCGCTCCACTGGCGGGTAAAATCCGCTTTCTTTTCCCCCACCACTATTCCAAGCTTAAAAACGGACAAGAGGATCATCAGCCCGATGATCACGAGAAAAAAGATCTTGAAAAAATCCGGGTTGCGTTTTGGCTGGCAATTTTCGCCGGAAAAGGAAGAAGCTTTTTGCCGGTCTTTCAACCCGTCCTCGGGAACTATTTGCGTATCTTTTTGTGTTTCCATATAAAATTCAATTATTGGCTAATTTATTCGAAGAAATTATTATTTTTACGTCTTTCATTAAGTATTTGGCCGAAGCAATGAACGCCAGCGCTATCGCAAGAAGCATCAAAAGGTCGGTTATCGGGAGAGATCCCAGCAAGGAAAAAACGAAGCTTTGCCAGTAAGAGGCCATCGCGCTGAAATCCGAAAAAAGCAGGGAAAAGAAATAAACGAATCCCGATTCCGTAAAAGCCGTCTTGGCGGATTGAAAAGCAAAAACAAAAGCCGCCGCGGAAAAGATCGTGCCCAAAGAAAAGATGGCCGCTTGCCTTTTGGCCGCCCTGACCCTTTGCTCCATTTTTATCCTGGCGATCACTTTATCGAAAAGCGGCGCTTGGGGCTGGGGCGTTGAAATGAGGCTCAATATTTTTTCGCAGTCTTTATCTTGGAACATAGTTGTTTTGTTACAGTTAATAATACGAACCGGCCAAGCTTTTTGGTGCGCTTTGCCGCTATCTTCATCGTTTATCCCGCAAAACATTTTTAAGCGCGATCAAAGCCCGCCGATAACGGCTTTTTACGGTATTAACAGGCTCGTCCAGAGACTCCGCTATCTCCTGAAAGCTGAGGTCGCTGTCATGGCGCAAAGAAAAAACCGCCTTATATTTCAAAGGCAGTTCGCTTAACGCAACCGTTATTTCTTGAGCTATGCTTTTGCGCTCGAATATCTCCTGCGCCAGCGGCCCGGTATCGGCAAGCGTCTCGATAATGGCGTTCTTACCGTCCTCTCCGTCGAATTTGGAAAAAGGCACGGTCTTCTTTTTGCGAAGCAGATCTATCGCAGTATTGCGCGCTATTTTGAATATCCAGGATTTGAAGCTTTTCTTCCTGTCGAATTTTTTAATGCTCCCCCAGGCTTTTACGAACGACTCCTGGGTGATATCTTCCGCGTCCTGCTCATTGCCGGCAAACCTGTAAACAAAACCGTAAACGGTTTTTAAATAACGGGATATCAAAAATTCCAGCGCTTTTTCGTCGCCTTTTAAATATTTTTCTATTAATTCCTTATCGGAAAGATCCTGCATTATTTTTTAATTGGATATCTGCAGTTTAAATCTTTGCTCTTATTTTCCCAAATAGAACCGTTAAAAACAAAAAATATCGGAACAGCTCCCTCATATTAGCTACGTATGGCGGCAAAAAAACGGTTCAAAAAAACAGCCAGCTTTTTTGAAATCGATAAAGCGGTCGACGCCCCTCCTTCGCCCCGCAATCGTGCGGGGCTATGCCGCCTGCCTGCCGGTAGGCAG
>JBBABQ010000049.1:0-6710 GCA_041657565.1 Minisyncoccota bacterium
TCCGAATAAATTTTAGCGATCTTCCGGCGGTGGTCGTTGAACTCTTCCAATTTTTTGAATTGATTTAACGCCAAAACCGCCAAGGCGTTAGGCAAACGCTTCGGGAAATATCCGGGCATTATCCCTTTGCCTTCGCCTTTCGTGACCGCCTTGGAAAGAATGCCCGCGTTTATAAAAAAGCTCAAAAAGGCTTTGCCTATTTTAAAACAATTGTAAGCGGGCAAGATCAGATTGTTCATCAAAACCGGATGCAGCAACTGTTGGAGAGTCCAAGCCGATGAAGGAAAATAGATAGCCGCATAGAATTCTCCTATTTTTTTAGCGATATTCGGATCGTTCGTTACGGCCATTCCGCCGTAAACGGAAGAGATCACTTTGTCCCGTCCAAAACTAAAAAATGCCGCGTCGCCGAAAGTACCACATAGCTTATTATCGTATTTCGCGCCAAGCGCATGGGCGCAATCCTCTATCAAATATATTTTATTTTGCTGGCAAAAATCCTTGATCTCCGCCAGATCGGCCGGCCAGCCAAAAGTATGCTGGACCATCACGGCCTTGGTCTGAGGGGTCATCTTCTTTTTCAGGTCTTCAACGGATAAATTCAACGCTTGATCGATATCGACAAAAACCGGCTTGGCCCCGACTTTTAAAATCGGGTTTATCGCCGCGTTACAGGTGAAGGCTTGGACCAAAACCTCGTCGCCTGACTTTATGGACAGGGCATTTAAAATGGCTTCAAGCGAACTGCGGCCGCTATTGAAAGAACAGGCGAATTTAACGCCGAGGTATTTTTTGAAGTCTTCTTCCAGTTCTTTGATGGCTTTGCCGTTTTGCCACTCGCCCGGCCTGAATATCATCTTTAAAGCAAGCGAAACATCGTCTTTTTGGGTATTGGGCGACAAGGAGACGGATATAGGCTTTTCTTGACAATACTTAAACATTATTGTATAATATTAATATAGAATAGCTCGTTTAAAAGGATATTTATTAACGACATTTTGCACATCTCCCCTTTCCGGAAGGCGTATAAAATGTCGTTAATAAGCACGGCCTATCTTAAAATTAAAAGATAGACTGAAAAAGATGCCATTCCCATTCGCAAAATGCAACGGCCCCTGTTACCTCGACAACGGACATGTCCCTAGCCCATTCCCGCTAGAGATGGTTATCCCGGCCATTGTCTTCTTCGTAGTTCTGGTTGTAATGGTCTGCATTACAGAGAAATTTATAAAAAATATTTTTCTCTCAACACTATTGTCGGCAATGACAGCCACTTTGGCTGCCATGCAAGTATTCGCTCTCTTTCAATAGAAAGAGAGTTTTTATTTATTTCCCCTCCAACAATTTCAACACTCCCTCCGGCACCCGGCCTTCCAGCAAAACCGTATCCCCTCTTTGTAATTCCTTCTTTAATCTTCCAACTATCGCTTTCGGATTTTCCATGAACAGAATTTTCTCCGGCCCAAGGCCTCTCTCCATCGCCCCCTCTTTGATATCTCTTACTCCTTCCAGCGAAGTAATGATGGCCAGATCGCAAACCTGGCCGATCTTATCGCCGATATTTTTATGTACCCCTGCCGAAGCTTTTCCCAACTCGATAAGGCTGGGCATGACCACTATCTTTTTGCCCACCCAGACGTTCAAATAATCCAGATCAGCAATAACTCCGTCGGGGTTGGCCGAATAAGAAGAGTCTATTATATTCAACCCTTCGATCCCCCTTTTAACGGACACCGGCGCTAATTTCGCGTCTATTTTCTGGCAGGCCCGTCCGATCTCCGGCAAGCTCATTTTTAATTCTTTCGCCGCCGCCGCGGCCGCCAAAACATTGGAAACTATGGGCCATCCTCCCGGCATGTCCATTTCGATCCTGGCAAATTCGCCATCACGCGAAAATATCTCGAAAGAAGTTTTAGCCTTCTTGATCTCTACGTTTTCCGCCCAGATCTCGGCTTCCCCCTTAGCGGAATACCTCCTTATTTTTTTTACGGCGAATCTGTGGCTCTGCAGCTCCTTGCGGATAAGATCATTATCGATGTTCACTACCGCGGTCCCGTCCCCGGGAAGGCTTTCTATCAATTTAAATTTCGCTTTAGTGATGTTCTCCTGGCTGCCAAAGGTCGCGAGATGCTGGGAATTGACGCATGTCAAAATTCCTATTTGCGGCTTGGCGATCTCGGTCAAAAGCTTGATCCCCTGGATATCGTAACCGCCCATTTCGCAAATAAAGATCTGGTGCTCCGGTTTTAACAACCCTAAAATTGTCCGGGATATCCCTATTTCGGAGTTTTGGTTTTTCGGAGTTTTTAAAACCCTGTACTTTTTAGACAATATCTCGGCCAAGAACTCTTTTGCAGAGCTTTTTCCGCAGCTGCCCGTGATGCCGATGACCGTCAAATTTTTAAATTGAGCGCGTCTGGCCTTGGCCTCGGCAATGGTCCTGCTCCTTAAAAAGGCTGTAATGGGCTGAAGAGCCAAAACCGTTCCCGAAACAATGGCCGGAGCTAAAATATCCAAAAACAAAAGCCAGGCCAAGAAAATAGAACCGGCGCTATAAACATAAAAAAACGATGCCGGGAAATAAAAAATAACGGCAAAGGTGGAAGCGGAAAGGAACAAGGCCTTGCCGGTCCAGATCGGCCTCTTTGCTTTTCCCGAAAGAAGGGCCAGGCCGGAATGAACGGACTCGGCGGCATAGAACAAAACCAGCGCCGCCGCCCACCAAATCAAAAATCCGAAAGACGAAGCGAAAAAGAATAGTACCAAAAGAGATATTTTTATAACGAATATTTTGTTCAGAAATATCTCCTGCCCTTTTGCCGTGGAAAAATGCGCTATGAACCGGCCAAGATGGTAATTTTTCAACTGCCAAAGATAGAGCCAGAAAAAAACCGCTTTGGCCTGCTTTATCGCCCAAAAAAATATCGCCAAATAAACCGTTATAGCCAATAGATCCATAAACAAATTTATTTTAGCAGAAAAAGCCCGGGCTTAGAATGTGGAAGGTTTTTCTTTTTATTCCTGTCTCTTCGCGATAAATCCGGCAAGCAATCCGGCAAGAAGTTCCGGGTGGCTCAAATGCGGGCTGTGGCCGGATCCCTCAATTACCTTTATCCATGATCCCGGGATCGCTTTTTGAATGGCGAACGCATCGGCTGGCGGCGTTGTCCTGTCTCTTCCTCCCCAGATCACAAAAACAGGTTTTTTTATCGAAGGAAGATATTTCCCAAGATCTTCTCCGTTCACCCGCCTGAAGGTCGCCCTCATCACCTCGTTGGCCTTTTGATAATCGCTAACTCCGGCGAAGCGATAAACGAAACGGCGGACAAAGGGATAAACGGTTTTATCCGCCAAAGGGATCCCTTTGAGTAAAGCTCCGGATCTCGCCAGAAACAGAGAGGTTCTTTGCCGCCAGTTGAGACGCTTGGGAGAACGAAAAACGGCGGCGCCGGTGATCGCCAGTTTTTCCACCAGTTCGGGATGGTCCGCGGCTAATTTGATCGCCAGCCCCCCGCCAAAAGAATGGCCGACAAGGGAAAAATTTTCCAAACCGGTCTTTTCGACAAATTTCAACAGTAGAGAGATATAATCGTCTATATTCCAGGAATGGGAGGGGTCGGAACTTTTTCCGAAACCGGGCAAGTCCAAAGATAGAACCCGAAACCCTTTTCCGGCCAATATTTCCTGTACTTTTAGCCAAGAGTCCGATGACCCTCCCCATCCGTGCAAGATCAAAACCGGCCGGCCTTCTCCCTCAACCTTGTAATTGACCTCGACCCCTCCGATGGCAACCTTCTTTTCCTCCATTATTATTTTTTTTCGATGACCGTGAACGGAAGGTATTTTTGCAAAGCTTCCGGCACAAGTATCGAACCGTCCTTCTGCTGATAATTCTCGATGATGGCGATAATGATGCGGCCGATGGCAAAAGCCGTGCCGTTAAGAGTGTGAACGAAATTCATCTTGCCTGCCTTATCCTGATAGCGGATGTTCAAGCGGCGAGCTTGGAAATCGGTGCAGTTCGAGGTCGAATGGGTCTCGCGGTATTTACCCTCGCTCGGAACCCAAGCTTCGATATCATATTTGGCGGCGGCCGGACGTCCCAGATCGCCAGTGCAGATCCTTAAAACCTGGTAAGGAATCTTCAGTGCCTGCATCAATTCTTCTTCAACTCCCAGTATAAGCTCATGCTCGGCTTTTGAATCTTCCGGCCTGGCATATGAGAACATTTCCAGCTTGTCGAATTGATGAACCCTCAAAATTCCTTTTGTGTCCTTTCCGTAAGAACCGGCTTCCCTTCTGAAGCAGGTCGAAAAACCAAGATACCGGCGGGGCAGTTCGCTGTCTTTAAAAACCTCATCGGCATGCATCGCGCCCAAAGGCTGTTCGGCCGTGGCGATGAGATACAAATTATCCTCGCCCAGGTAATAGGCTTCCGGGTCCCCTTCCATCTTCTCCAAAAATCCCATTCCCATGGCCATTTCCGGTTTGATCATTACCGGCGGTATGACCGGCTGGAAACCTTTTTTGGTTGCCACGTCGAAAACCAGTCTGACTATGGCGAACTCCAGCCAAGCGGCCTGGTTCTTGATGAATCCGAAACGGCTACCCGAGATCTTTCCGGCGCGCTTAACGTCGATCAAGTCGAGATCTTCGGCAATTGTCAGATAATCCTTATCTTCAAAATCGAATTTTGTTTTCTCTCCGACCTGCCTGATGCTCACATTTTCGGAATCGTCTTTGCCGACAGGCACGGTCTCGGAAGGGATGTTCGGTATCAAAAGCATCAGGTCGTTGAATTCCTTCTCTACCGCCTTCTGCTCTTCGGTCAGCTTTGCCAGATCTTTATCAAGTTCTCGCATTTGCCCGATAACTTGCTCGCGGGCTTCTTTATCTTTGGCTCCGGCGACCTCTTTGGATGCTTTGTTCTTCTGCGCCTGGATGGCCTCGACCGCCTGCAGGTTTTTTAATTTGGCCTTATCTACTTCCAAAAGCCTGTCTATATCGACGGGCATTCTTTTATTCTCACAAGCTTTTTTCACAAGTTCCGGGTCCTGCCGGATGATTTTGATGTCTATCATAGATAATTTAAAATTTAAAAATCAAAATGGAAAATTTTCTAATGATTTATTATTTTATTTTTTATGCCCTCCGGGCTTGGTAATTTTTCCGCCCGCCGGCGGAGGACGGCAAAACGATCAAAACAACAAACTGAAAACCGCCGAACCGCTCGTTCTTGGCAATTTCCAGCCCATTCAGGCCGGTCCGCCTTATTTCATCCAGGGTCGCCATATATGACAATCTTATGGAATTTTAGGCCTTGAGTCAAAAAAAACAGGGCTTCATCTGCCAGTTAATGAAAGCCCTGATTTTTTAAACTATTTATGACGCAGTTAGTCCACGACCCTTACAGTATCGCTAGTGGAAGGCAATGTACCGTCCCCCACGCCGATATAGCCTCCTTCTTCATCTTTAATGCGTACCCCCCTTTTCGGCCATTCTTCAGATGGGCCGCCGACCATCCACTTCGTGGAAAAACCGGTCGGCCAGACCGAAGCATCGCTGGTATCTACCAGTAAAGATAGAGTAAGAGTCTCATCTTTATATACGTCGGCCAGATACAACTGAGGGAAGTTGATCCTTATATAATCAATCATCAACCCTTGAGCGCAACTAAAAGTAACTAGCCCTGGGTCATAATTACCGTAGCTATCTTGATTTATAGTTGCAGCAATCTCCGTAAACATTCCTTCAGAATCTACTAGCTGAAAATCGTTTGCATTCGCTTTGTCGGGTAATGGCGTTTCTGACCTGAAAGATATCGATTCCAAATATCCATGCCTAGATTCTCCCTTCGGAATAAAATTCCAAGTAGCCATATTCCTTCTGCCCCTTTTAATATCTCCAACCGGAGAAGAAACAGCCTTCTCTATTCTTACAACCGAATCTTTGAAAGAATAGGTCCCCGTTTCATCTCCCTTGCCGATATTGCTCCCCAGAATCAACGTGTAAGGATTAACACCATATGTCGAAGAATTCTTGTCTCGGACCGAGACATCTTCGATCCTCCATCTGATAGAAACTGGAGAATGAACCTTAGCCCGGATGCTAAAAGTTTTTTCTTCGCAGGCAGGCAGGAAATAATCCTGGTCTATGTCCTCGGGGAGATAAAAAACCGCAAAATCAAAAAACTCTAAAATGATTTTCGGCCGAGTTATCGGTTTATTCGTGTCGACATCATATATGACTATGTCCGATACGGATTCATTGATGTTCGATACCGAAGCCGAGGAATAGATTCCCAATTCTATTATATTGATCTTCGAATCTTTCGAAGCTTCCAGCTTGAACGATCCGACCTCAACTTCATCGTCCCGGATAAGCCAATCCTGATTTATCGGCATCGGGCCGACCGATCTTTCCACCTTGAGCCAAGAAGAATTAGCTGAATTCGCCAAACAAACTTCTTTAGCAGTAGATTCGACCGCCTTCACCGTATCGCTTTTCCCGCCTTTTGGGGCTAAAAAAATAATAAGGCCGATGATCCCGATCAAAAGGAAAAAAACTATCAATGCGTGTTTTGCTTGCGTCATAATATTCTTTTGTGAACGAGCTTGCTCTTTTGCTTTCCCTGGCAAGAAAGCAAAAGAGCGTTAGGGCCCGTTCACTTCCTGCTTAGGAATCTACAATTTCATACAATATTTTACATA
>JBBABQ010000050.1:0-6535 GCA_041657565.1 Minisyncoccota bacterium
TTTTTCTGCCAGCCCGTTGAACCTTGAAAGTATCCATTTATCCAGCGGATTTTTGCCGGCCGGAACATCGGCGCTGAATTTTACCCCCTTGGTGTAAGTCTCGAAAAAGACGACCGAGTTCAACAAAGTCATAAAGAAGCGGCGATAAAGGTCCTCCAGCCCTTTGATATCGAACATCTTGGCCTCCGCCACCTGGTTGACCGTATAAAGATACAGCCTGACCAGATCGGCGCCGTACTTTTCCATTGTTTCCATCGGAGGGACTATGTTCCCTTTTGACTTGGACATCTTCAACCCTTTTTCATCTAAAAGTATGCCGACGGAAGCGACATTTTTATAAGACGGCCCAAGGCCCAAGGCCGTAGAAATGGCCAGCAGGGTGTAAAACCAGCCTCTCGTTTGGTCTATCCCTTCCGCGATATAATCGGCCGGGAAAAAATCTTTTTTATCTATTTTATCTTTGTTCTCAAAAGGATAATGCCATTGGGCGTAAGGCATGCTGCCCGAATCGAACCAGCAGTCGACAACGGGACTGACGCGTTTCATTTTTCCGCCGCACTCGCAATGGATCTCGACCTCGTCGATGAACGGGCGGTGCGGATCTTTAAGTTTTTTTCCGGACAGGTCTTTCAATTCCTGCAAACTGCCGACGCAGATCCTCTTGCCGCAACCGGAACATTCCCAGATCGGCATTGGCGTTCCCCAATATCTCTCCCTGGACAGGTTCCAATCTTTAACGTCTCTCAGCCATTCGCCAAACCTTCCCTCTTTAAAACTTTCCGGTATCCAATTTATCTGCTGGTTGTTCGCGATCAACTGGTCTTTCAGTTCCGTCATTTTGATGAACCAGCTTTCTTTCGAATAATAGAGCAAAGGGGTCCCGCACCTCCAGCAGAAAGGATAGTCGTGTTCATAAAGCTCTTCTTTAAAAAGAATTTCTCTGCCCTTCAGATCCTCAATGATCAAAGGATCGGCGGATTTAACAAATTTACCGACCAATATCTCCGCGTTCTTGCTCCTCGCCAAGTCGCTCGAAAATTTCCCCTGTTCGTCAACGCTGGTAAAAATCCCGGGAAATCCGTATTTTTGCGACAGATTATAATCATCCACGCCGAAGCTGGGCGCGATATGCACTATTCCCGAACCGTCCTGCGTCGTTACAAAATCGGCCGCGTATATCTTCCACGCGCCCCTCTGCTTCATTTCCTCTCCGCCTTCCGCGTCGCGATAAACCTCGGCAAAGGGAGGAATATATCCGCCGGAATATTTTTCTATAAGTTCTCTGCCGGTAAAAGTCTCGACGATCTGATAGTGCTCCCCCAAAACCGCCAGCCTTTCTTGGGCTAGGATCAAAAATTTATTCTCGAACTCGACTTTCACATACTGGATGTTCTCGCCGACCGCCAAGGCAGTGTTCGCGGGCAAGGTCCAGGGGGTTGTTGTCCAAACCAAAAAATTGGCGCTATCATCGTCTTTCGCTTTAAACTTGAGATAAACGGAATTTTCTTTGACCGTCTTATACCCCTGCGCCAGCTCGTGGCTGGAAAGAGAAGTTCCGCAGCGCGGGCAATAAGGCGTAACCCTGTAGCCTTTATAAAGCAGTCCTTTGTCCCAGATCTTCTTCAGGATCGCCCAAACCGATTCTATGTAATCGTTCTCATAAGTGATGTACGGATCTTTCAGGTCTATCCAATACCCCATCCTTTCCGTCATCAACTCCCATTCTTTTTTGTAATGCCAGACCGATTCCTTGCATTTTTGGTTGAAAGCGGCCACCCCGTAAGCCTCTATATCTTTCTTGCTCTTCAGCCCCAATTCTTTTTCCACCTGCAATTCCACGGGCAGGCCGTGAGTGTCCCAGCCGGCTTTCCTCGGCACTCTGAACCCCTGCATCGTTTTATAGCGGCAAACGACGTCCTTGAAGCACCTGGCCTCCATGTGATGGATGCCCGGCTTGCCGTTGGCCGTGGGCGGGCCTTCGTAAAATACAAAATCACGTCTTGACTTTTTCTTCGAAGGCGCTCTATTTTCTATGGATTTTTGGAAAACTTTATTTTTTTTCCAAAATCTCAAAATCTGCTTTTCTGTTTTAGAAAGGTTAAAATCCATGCTTTAGATTGCGCTAAAACGAAACTAAGATGTAAGCCTATACTATTTCTCCTCTAATTAAGTGCATTAACATTTTTAAGCATTTCTTTCAATCGGAAAATTATCAACAGGCCCGCCTTATATTCCAGGAAGACAGCGATCATGTTACTCTCTTTGTAAAAAACGACTCTGCGATAGATCATCTCTGCTCTGGAGGGGTTGACCCCGTTAGAAATGCTATATTCCAGAGGAATAGCGATCATGCTGCTCTCTTTGCAAACAACGGTTTATATGAACAACCTGCGATCAAGCATTTCTAACGGGGTTGACGGAAATTTCTTTTTATTTTATATTTTGTTTCTGCTCTCCGCGGTTTGTCTGCCGCATTAAAAAAGAGCTGTTCGGTCTTTTTAAAAAATAATATGGATAATCCACACGATAAAGCCATCCTCTCGAAAGTCCGGGCATGGAGCGACCATCCCGGATATAAAATTTTTCTGGACAGATATGAACAGCCGAAAAAGATCGCCCGAAACTTTTGTTTCGATCTTACCGAAAGGTCGGCCTCCCCCTGCAATAGATTGTATGCCGCCGTCTGGCTTGGCCCCCGTTTTCACCCCAGCTTGTTCTGGAAAACAAAATTTTCCTGGCAAGCGGCCAAAGACACCAATTCCGACCTCTCTCTTCTTTTGATGCACAAATATTCCCTGCCATTTTCGAGTTCCAAATGCGAAAAAACGCTCGGCAAGGAGATGGTCTTGAGGATGGAGAACCTGATCAAAAGATACGGGATAAACAGCCTCGGCAAAATGCTTGACCAGAACCCATGGAGCATGGCCGAAGAGATCGCGAGTGAAATGGGAAAAAAATTCGCGGGGTCTTATTGTTCCGACAATCTTGGAAAGGATTTTTTCCAAGTGAAAGAGGCTTCTTTCTCTATCGAGAAAGAGCCCGAATGCAACCATCTGAATTGTCTGGCATTTTTGCCGGGCTGACAGATCGTCTAAAAAACAGCCTTTTGCGGCTGTTTTTAGTTGACAAAATAAACAAATTGTTTTATATATTAAGAAGCTTTTTGAAAAATGAATATGGAAATATTTGTAAGCAGCTGATCGCCTATCTCCTCTCTCAAGCGAAGGTAGGCGGTTAGCTGCTTACAAAGGTCGAAAAATTGAAGCAGCAATTTTTCTACTAACAAATAAAAAAATGAATATAAAACTTGCAATTTTTGATTTCTCTGGAACATTGGCGGAAGAACCGACGAAAAATATCCCAACCATTCTCAAAGGATTAAAAAATTCTTTCGGGCTTAAAGACGGCGAACAGGGAAGGATCCTTGATCTCTTGAAAAGAGGGATGTCTGAATCGTATGATCTGTACGATCTGTCTCAAAGGGTTGCCGCCTCCCTTAGCAGGGAGCTGGATGGCGAACTGATAGAGTTGCTTAGGGAGAATATCGTCTTTAAATCTTTTGAAGACGTCAAAGCAATAACCTCCTTGCGGATAAAAAAGGTTATCCTTACGAATGCAAGCCAATGGGTTGTCGACACGGCGAAGCTCGATAAAAAATTCGAGGTTTTCTACCCCGAATACAAAAAACCGGATGAAAGATCGTTCCAATCGGTCCTCGACCATTTTGAGGTCAGACCCGAAGAGACGGTCATGATCGGAAACAGCCTTGAAGAAGATATCTATCCCGCCAAAAAGATGGGAATAACTACTATCCTCATCGACAGGGGAAGAAAGCTCCCAGAACAAAAAGATACCCTCAAGATCCCTTCATTAAGAGAGATCGAAGGATATCTGAAATATCTGAGAACTCTTAAAAGTTGCTAACAACTGCAAAAAAACTGGCCCAACCCGCCAGTTTTTTAATATAAAAACCCAAAAATAACTGCACAGGTGGCACCTGTGCAACTCCCGCTTGTTTTGCCCTGCAAGGATTAGACCCTTGCAGGTGTTTACATCCTCTCTGGTACTTCTATCCCTAAAAGGTTGAGGGAATTCGTCAAAACTTGGGCCGCGGCCTTGGTCAGCGCCAAACGAAATATTTTTTGTTCTTCTTTCTCGGCTTTCAGGATCGGCAATTTTTCGTAAAACAAATTATAGCTTTGGGCCAGCTCAAAAGCGTAGTTGCACAAAAGATTTGGCGAAAATGTCCGCGCCGCTTCGGCAACCATCTCCGGAAATTTGGAAAGCAAGCTCAAAACGGCTCTTTCTTCTGCGGCCAGTACCAAATCTCCAAAACCAGACGTTTTCGAAGATGCTCCCGCTTTATTAAGTATACTTTGGCAGCGGACGACGACGTATTGCAAATAAGGGCCGGAATTACCTCTAAGGTTCAGCATCTTATCCCAATCGAAAACTATCTCTTTGGAATAGTGCTGGGAAAGGTCGTTGTATTTTATCGCGCCGACGCCGATCTCTTTAGCGATCTCTTCTTTTTCTTTGGCTTTCAAATCTTTGGCGGAGGCCGATCCTTCTACTAATTTTCCGGCCCTGCTTATTGCCTCGCCTAAAACTTCCTCCAAGTGGATGGTGTTGCCTTTGCGGGTTGAAAATTTTCCTTCCGGCGAACGATAAAGCCCGTGTCCTATATGGACAAGCTGGTCTTTTCGGAGCCACCCCAAAAGTTCGGCCGCAAGGAAAAGCTGCTTCATGTGCAGACTCTGCTCCGTTCCGACCTCGTAGATGAAAAGGTTCGGATGCCATCGCTTGATGCGGTATTTGATAGCGGCCAGATCGCGGGTGAAATAGATGGAAGATTCATCCGACTTTAAAAGCATGGCCGGAGGCAGAGCCTCGTTCGGATATTCGAAGATCAAAGCGCCTTGGCTTTCTTTGGCCAGTCCTTTCTCTTTGGCTTCTTTGATCGCCGCCGCCGCTTTATCCAGATAAAAACTTTCTCCGATCGCGTAGTCTATTTTTACGCCAAGCAGGTCGTATATCCTTTCAAACTCTTTCAAGCTGATCTTCACGCAAGCGTCCCAGATCATTTTGGCCGTCTTGTCTCCCTGTTCCAATTTTCTAAACCACTGGCGGGCGGAATCCTCCATTTCCGGTTTGCTTTCCGCTTCCTGATGGAACTCGACATATATCTTTTCAAGTTCCGCGATGGTCAGACCGCTCAATATTTTTGCCGCCTCTTTAGAGGACAGTCCTTTCAATTTTTTTTCAAAAAGCTGGTAGCTTAATTTGCCATACTGCGTGCCCCAATCCCCTAAATGGTTGTCGCCGATCGCTTTCCAGCCTAAAAATTCATAAAGGTTATAGACCGCTTGTCCGATAATGGTGGAACGCAAATGGCCGATGCCGAACGGCTTGGCAATGTTCACGGCGGAATAATCGATCAAAACGGTTTTTCCATTTTTTTTGCCGCGGCCGTAATTTTTCTTTTCCTTCAATATTTTTTCCAGCTCGCCGGATAAAAATCTTTCGGAAGCGAAAAAATTAAGAAAACCGGGCGCCGCGATCTCGATCCTTTCGATCTCCGGCATCTTTTGTTTTTCGATCTCTTGCTTTAAAATTTCCGCCGCCTCCATCGGGTTTTTACCGATCAACTTGCCCATTTGCAAAGCCAAACCGGTCGCATAATCGCCGCGGCCGTGATCAGGATGATCAATTTTAATCTTTGCCGGATCAAAACCAGCCGGTACGATCCCTTGCGCCTGTAAAAACCCGACCGAATTCGCCAAAATATTAAACAATCTGTCTTTCAAATTCATATTCTTTGAGTTTAACGGATTTCTTCCCAAATTTAAAGTTTTAAAAATACGCGGGCCTAAACCCGCGTATTTTGAATAAATTGCAAATTAGAAATTTTACCACTCAACGAGCACGAAACCGGGAGAGCCGTTTTTACCGTTCTGTCCTGCCCCAAGAGGGTTCGGGCTTCCTATTCCTCCTGTTCCTCCGGCGCCAACGGTCACCGCTATTACTTGCCCGCTTGATACGGAAAATTCCCGAACCATTGCCGAGGCCGCTCCTCCTCCGCCGCCTCCTCCAAAATTTTGATTGCAGGCTCCTCCTCCAAAATAATGGCCGCTCGTTCCTCCGGCGCCGCCTTTCCCGTAAGAGGGAGCAAAAATACTGTCTCCTCCCCAACCGCCTCTCCCTCCATTGCAATTATTGTCGTTGATACTGATACCATATCCTCCGGCCTCTCCCCCCGAACCGCCGGCAGATCCTTCTCCGCCGCTGGCGCCGCCTCCGCCCCCTCCGGGAGTCGTAATAAAAGCGCCGAAAGATGAAGCGCTGCCGGAAGTCCCGGAAGTACTGGGAGTACAGCAGGGAGCTCCGCCCATGACACCTCCACCGCCTCCACCGCCTCCGCCGCCGCCAGCTATGCTAACCCAAACTTTGGTAACGCCGGCCGGAACGGTAAAATTACCGCCGGAAGTGAAAAGCTGTTTATGTCCGACTCCGCCGCCGCCGCCACCACCGCCTC
>JBBABQ010000051.1:0-6194 GCA_041657565.1 Minisyncoccota bacterium
CTGCGGACGCGATGAAAATAAAATTATTTTCTTTAATTTTTTACATTTGATCAAAAGATGTCCGCCTTAGTCGGCGGGACGATGTCCGCCTTCGCTAAAGCTACGGCGGGACGATGCCGGAGTAGTTCAGTGGTAAAACATCCCCTTGGTAAGGGGAAGAGCGCGAGTCCGATTCTCGCCTCCGGCTCATTGTTTACCGGTTTATATTAATCAAGTAAAAAGAAATTATGGCAACAAAAAAGAAAACAATGGTCAAGCTTGTCTGTTCATCTTGCAAGAGCGCCAACTATTACGGCCACAAGTCCCCGAAAGCGGAGGAGAAGATCGAACTGAGCAAATTTTGCAAACATTGCAGAAAACACGTCGCCCACAAAGAATCAAAAAAATAAAAATTCTTACAGCCTGCCTTGTGGCAGGCTGCTGGGTATTTTGACTAAGACCTCGGAATTTGAGAGGATCAAAGCAGCGGGTGGAGACGGGACAGTCTCACCCAAAAAAAACGGCAGGAATAGGGGCGTAGTTTAGTGGCAGAATGATGCTCTCCAAAAGCATGGATGGGGGTTCGATTCCCTCCGCCCCTGCTGAATTAAAAAATATGGCAGAAAACTTTTTAAAAATATTTTATTTCTTTTCCGCCGGAATAGCTTTTGGCTTTGGCGCGGCGATGGTTTTGCTTAAAAATGTCATCTTGTCGGGCTTTTGGCATTGGACGCTGGCTTCTTTTATTTTGGCATTGGGAGGTTTTTTGCTAGCCCTTGGATTTCTCAGGAAAAAGAGGGATAATGATAGCGGGGATGTATCCCAAAAAGAAGAGAAATATTAAAAATATCAAACAGCCCAGGGAATGCTGGTAGATTATTTAGTAAAACAAAATTGGCTCCAAACGCCAAGGTTGATCAGGGCTTTCAGGAAAGTGAACAGGGCTGATTTTTTGCCTGAAGAATTCAAAGATTACGGGGAAATGAACCAGGTATTTCCGATAGGGTGGGGAAAGAATATTTTGCAGCCGCTGATGGCGGCTTTTATGTTGGAAAGGCTTCAGCCGAAGAACGGAGAAAACATTATGGAGGTGGGAGCCGGTTCCGGATGGGTTACGGCCTTGCTGTTGGAGACCATTGTCCAGCCCAGCGATAATCCGAAGGTCGAGTCTAAAAAAGGGAAGGTCATTGCTTTGGAGGCGATCCCCGATCTTAAAAATTTGGCTCAAAAAAATATCGGCAAATACGGTTTTATCGAAAAGAATATGGTCGAGTTCCTTTGCGCAGACGGCACAAAGGGCTATCCATTAATGGGCAGCCGTACCGACTTGCCGTCGGGTTTTGATAAGATCATATCTTGCATCCCCTTGAAGGAACTTCCCGAAACCTGGAAGAAGCAGCTGGCGATCGGAGGAACGATAGTCGCGGTGATTGGAACTTCTGTCTGGCAGTTCGTAAAAACCGGCGAGGATAAGTTCGAAGAGAACGAATATCCCGGGCTTACCTTTATGTCTGTTTTCGATCGTCCCCAGATGATAAGGGTATAAAATGGAAGCGGCCAGCCCCGTTAGAAATTTTATATTAAGCTTGCGCTAAAAAAAGCTAAGCCGTAAGGCGGGTCCGCTTAATAGCCTTCCGATGCAAAAAGCTTTGCCGAATTTCTAACGGGGTTGACAGTCTTAGTCTTTTTTTGCTATATTGATCACATAATCAACCAAATAGCCGCAGAAAATGGGCACAAAGATAAGTCCCATTCAGGCAAAAAAATCATTTTTTTTGTTTGAAGATCTGCGGTAAGCGGATTTTTTGTTTATGCCAAAGACACTGGAGCAAAAAAAGCAGATATTAAGCAAGCTGCAGGATAGCGTTGGCAAGCAGACTTCCATGGTTTTCGTCGAAGTTGCGGGTGTTCAAACCCACAAGATCAACGCGATCAAGGAAGATCTGAAAAAGGCCGATGCGAAAATGACCGTTGCCAAAAAAACATTGCTCAATCTGGCGATGAAAGACGGTTATGCCCAAAATCCTTTGAAAGAGATCAAAAAGGAGATGGCTGTGGTTTTCGGATTTGGCGACGAAGTTATCCCTTCTAAATCGATCTATAAATTTTCTCAAACGGAGAAGAATTTCAAGATCATCGGAGGGTATATCAAAAGCGCCAAAGACAAGTTTTTGTTTGAGAACGACATTATAGCCTTGGCCAAACTGCCGACAAAGAAGGAATTGATAGGTCAAACCGTCGGCACCATTGCCGCCCCGTTGACCGGATTCCTCAATGCTTTGCAGGGCAATTTAAGAGGTTTAGTGTGCGTTTTAGGCAATATTAAAAAGTAAATTTAATAATTCAACGGATCCCGAGGATCGAAGCGTAAAATATTTTATTCTTCAAACCTTTCGACCCGAAATAAAAAAATATGGCAGAAGAAACCCAAAAGACAGAAACCGTTGAGGTTCCTGAGAAATTTAAAAAGCTGGTTGAGTCTATCGAGACCCTTTCCGTTTTGGACCTGGCCGAATTGGTCAAGGTTTTGGAAAAGAAATTCGGCGTGTCCGCCGCTCCTCAGATGATGGCAGCAGCCCCGGCAGCCGCCGCAGGAGCAGCCGTTGAGGAGAAATCCAGCTTCAATGTCATGCTGACAGCCGTCGGCGACAAGAAGATCGAGGTCATCAAAGTCGTCAGAGACGTGACCGGAAAAGGATTGAAAGAAGCGAAGGACTTGGTTGATGCCGCCGCCGCTTCCGCCCAAATGGTCAAAGAAGGAGCCAAGAAGGAAGAAGCAGAAGACCTCAAAAATAAATTGGAGGCCGCCGGAGCCAAAGTCGAGCTCAAATAAGAGATCGCTTTCAAATACTAACAAAAAACCCGCTTTTTGCGGGTTTTTTTGTTCAGACCAGCTTTATAGGTCCAAGAAAACTTTTAATATCGAGGATGCTTTAGAAAGGAGAAGATAAGCTGTTTTTCCGTCCGGAGAAACGGCAAAGTCTGAAACCCCTTCCCATTGGTTGTTTTGCAGTTGTTTTACAAGCTCTCCGTTCTTATCCAAAATAATGATCCTTTTTTGGGCCGGTTCCAGAAGGTAAAGATAGGAAGAGTTTGAAAAGGAGAGTATTTTGGATATTGCCTGGGGAACCGGAAAGATATCTATTTTTATTTCGTTTTGAAAAATGCCCGAATAATAAGATTTTACGGAGTTATTATCGCCCAGCACCCAGACCAGCCCGTCGATTCCGATCGAAACGGCTTCTTCCGGCGCTTTTTCCAGCCAGGTTTTCGGCCCGTCCCATTCGAAGTTTCCCAAGTAGTCATATTTGACGACCTCTTTTTTCGGGGATTTTTCGGCGGAATCGTAGCTTAAAAAATAAAGATTATTTTTGAAGATCTTGAAGCTTTCCAGAAAGGTCTTTTCGTGAGGCATAGTGATCTGGCCCAGGTCTTGAAACTCTTTCCCTCTGAACAATATGAGGCGGTTCTGGCTGTCGAGGAAAATTATCTGGTCTTTGCCGAAGGAATCGGCGAAAGAGATATTATCCGAATGCGAAAAAGACAGATAGCTTTTTTCTTGGGGATCATAAACCGAAAGTTTTCCCGATAATTGGTTGAAAAGATAGAAATTACCGTTTTGGTATATCATATTTCCCGGGATGAGGCTTCCCTTGCCGGAGGGGAATTCATATACCGTCTCGAACGGGGTGCCTCTTTCCAGCTTGTTGATCAGGAAAAGCCTTTCTTCGATCTCGGACTTTAATTGTTTCGCCTCCTTGTCGGCAGTATTGTTCTTGCTGA
Source organism: Minisyncoccota bacterium (assembly GCA_041657565.1). Lineage (GTDB taxonomy): Bacteria > Patescibacteriota > Minisyncoccia > Minisyncoccales > JAQTVQ01 > CAIMDX01. Next base: position 3,763 of record JBBABQ010000051.1, read on the forward strand.
TCTTCAAGGATATTTGGCTGAGCGCTTCCTGAAGCAGAAGATTCGCTTCTTGGGTTTTTCCCCGGTTCGACAAAGAATCAGCTTGGACCATTTTTTGTTCGGCATTGTTTATCTCTTTCAGAGCCGTATCCAGCTTTTCTTTATTGCTTGTTTGGGAAATGAACCATCCGGCGATGAGCACCAAGATCAAAAGGACGACGATCGAAGCGTTTTTTCTTTCGGTCCAGAGCCATTTTGGAGCATCGTTGAAGGCATTTCTTAAGGACAATACAGTCCCTTTTATTCTGCGCCAGACAGATGCGGCGTCGATAGTTGTCGGCTTGGCGGATCGGAAAGCCGTTTTTCCTTGTTTTGGCTTTTTGCCTGTGGGGAAAGGCAGTTTGAAGCGTTTAAGGACTAGCTTGAGAGCACCCAGAGAAGGGATCTTATTGCTGATGCGGCTAAAATCGGGTGTTATTTTTTGAGGAGAGCGGTCTTCTTCCGGATAAAGGAACAGGCAAAATCCCGAGAGGGAAGAGGTTTCTTTTTTAAATTTAGATATGATCTTTTCGGCCTTCCGGAATTCCCCGGCCGAAGCGATATTTTTCAGGGCGTCTTTTTTCAGCAGGAATTGGAAGATATCTTCGCTTAATACAAGAATACAGTCCTTTGGAGATATCTTTCCGGATATCATGTTTTTGAAGCTTGCGTTTTCGTCTGGCCGGCCGCCTCCCGCTTCGGCCAGTTTTCCATTTTGATAGAAGACGGTGTTTATTCTCCCGCCGAATTGGCTGAAATTCAACTCGTTCTCTTTCGAGTTCAGAGCAAAAAAACTGATAGAAGAGGAAGGATCTTTCGAGGCCAGGTTCGAGAGCAGTTCGTTTCCCTGTTTAAGGATCGCTTTGAAAGCGGTCTCGGCATCGCTTCCCGCATCCGTTTGCTGGTAATAGCCGGTTTTTATCAGGGTCGCTAATTCGTCGAGCAGATCTTCATTCCCCGGTTCAACACCCCGTATCAACCCTGCCAGGTACAAACTGCCAAGCTCCTTTTCTCGGGCGGTTTCCGGTTCAAAACAAAAAGTCTCGAAAACGAGGTTTTTCTTAGCTCTGGGATTGAAATAAAGTTCGAAAGCGTTCATCTATTTTTTGGTTTTTTCTTTATATTACCCTTGTATTATATGCTTTTCTTCGGAAAAGAAAAATGCTAAACTACTTTCGTTGCTTGGGCGATTAGCTCAGTTGGTTAGAGCGTTGCATTCACATTGCAAAGGCCACAGGTTCGAGTCCTGTATCGCCCACATCATAGACTTCTCAGCGTTCCCTGCCTGCCGGCAGGCAGGGATTCACATTCGAAAGACCACAGGTTCGATCCCTGTAGGGCGCACCAATAACTAAAAAGCCTCTTCGAAGAGGCTTTTTAGTTATTTTTTGTTTTTGGCCTTATTTCCCGCAGATCTCTCCGGGCTGGTTGCCTGTAAGGTTGCAGATCAGCTTGGTCAGGGTGGCGGTTTCCGAATCCTTTCCGGAAGATTCACCCGATCCGACGCGGTAATACTTGCATCCGAGTACCAGGGTCGGTACTCCGCCATCGCTGTATTGGCTGAAGACATCCATTTCTTTGCCGTTGTCTACATTCTCGTGATAGTTGATCGCCGATCCGAATTTCTTGGCTACGGCCGAGATGACAGGCTGTTCCCATTTGCAGTGCGGGCAGCTTTCGGATCCGAAGAAATAGATGATCGGCTTGCCGTTCTCTTGGCAGGGTTCGGCGCTGGTCAATTCGGTAAAATTACCGTCAACGGCTTGGCTCGGCTGGCTCTCAACGGTTGTTTGGGCCGCTGTCTGGTTCTGGGCGTCCGCTTCGGCCTGCGCTTTGGCGGCAGCTTCTTCGGGAGACATGGTGAGGTCGATGGGATCGGTCGGGAACAGCATTTTTCCGTCAGCCGTAACATAAGCATTTATTTTCTGGCCTTGCATATCGATAGTGAACTCGTAAAGTCCATCGATCTTTCCTTCTTTCACTTGCGATATGGAAGCTTGGGCGTTCTCCTGAGCGTAATATTTATTAATATAGTCCACGGCCATTTTGCTGGCATCCTGGGCGGTTAATTTTGTCTGGTTTTCCTTGCCGGCGGCAGATGCGTTTTGATTCCAAATATAGAATCCCAACAATCCTAAAGCTATTGCTAAACCCGCGGCCAAGATGATGGCGGTTATTTTCCAATCGATATTTTTAGTTTCTTTGGGCTGTGCGTTTTTTTCGGTCTCCACGCTTTCTACGGGGGTGTTCTCGACGATATTGTTCGCCTGGTTTTCGTTGGTGTTCTCCATATTGGTTTTCTTTCCCATCCGTCCGTGCGAATGTGAAAATTGGTCATTTTTTAATTTATTATGCGGTAATTTTAACATTTTAAAGATTGAAGTCAACCCCGTTAGAAATCCTATAATCCTGGT
>JBBABQ010000052.1:0-6184 GCA_041657565.1 Minisyncoccota bacterium
AATTTTATTTCTCCTTCCATCCCTTTTCCGTTGTCCTAACTCTTATGAAAATAAAAAGTATTGGGTCCGGTGCCGGAGGTATCTACCATTTTCTTATCCTTCAGCTCGTTCAGCTTTCTCAAGATCGAACGGCGGTTAAGATCCGGCAAAACTTCCCTCAACTGGCCGGATTTCATCCTCCCCTTCCCCTTCAAAGCTTCCAATATCTTTTTTTCCAAAAGAGAAACCTCGTCCTTCTTCTCAAAAAAATCCCTTTTGATCTCGATATCCCCCCTCTGCTCTTCCTCGGCCAGGTCCATTATCGCAGCGGGCTGGCGATCCGTCTCGGAACTTTGCTTGAAAACCGATCCGGCCGCCAATGCCAAAGGTTCGGTCATCTGGGAATAACGCGCCCTCAAAACCTGGTCCAGCCTCCCGTATTCCGCCTCCAGGATCGAAAAGTTGCGGTTATCGATCCACTCCTGTTTTTTGGCCAATTCAAAAAGGGATCTGATGCTGTCTATATATAGTATATTGTTTTTCAAAATATTGGCTTTTTCAGCGGAAGAGAGAAGATTTGCCGATCCTTTCGAGATCGACAGGGAAGAAAAAATTTTCAAGGCTTTTTGGCGCAAAGAAAATTTCAAAGGCTCTTTTTTGGGAAAAAGCGCGGTCACCCGGTATAAAGCCAATGTGAGTTTGAAAATATTGTCTTTGGTCATATCTTTTCGAGCCGGCCGCACGCAAATAAGGCTGCCGAATTCATAATTGGCATTATAACCTAAAAGCATAGTTTTGTTAAGCATCAACATCGGCTCAACGGTTTGGCCGCCGATATCCGCAAAAGATCCGAACATCCGAAAAACGCTCCTCCCGGCCATGGCGATCATGCCTTGTCTATGTCTACCAAAATTTTGACGCCTATGCCTGCTATCTGCCCTCCGGCAAAAACCAGGAACGTCGCGAACGCTATCCAAGCCGCCATATTGGAAACTTTTAAAACGGAGTCGGCCGGGAAAAGCTCAGAAAGCTTTCCGCTGAACGCTTGTAACATTTGCTCTTGAACGGCAGCTTGCGCGGCCGCCTGGTCTTTAATAACAGCGGGAGCTTCTGTCTTTTGGACCGCCTGCGTTTGTCCCGTCTGTACGGCAGAAGACTTGAATATCTCCGGAAAATCTTTTTGGCCGGTGAAAAAACCGTAAGATGAAAAAACGGCCCAGCCGATAACGGCCAGACCGAAAATAACGATGAACCAGGCGGATAATCTGGAAAGATTAAATTCCATGGCTTAAAATAGTTTTTTAAAAAATTATTAATTTTACGCTAAAGATCTATAGCCCGGCGAACGCCTTGATCTTGCCTATCGGCAAAACCATCACCGATCCTTCATATATATATGAGAGGCCGATCGCGTCGCCTTTGATGTCGAAAACCGGCGCGCCCAGAACAGCATCTTGTCCGATACTCGTCTTTATCGAATCGGCGCTAAATGTTTTGACTATCCCCTCGTCCACCAAAAAACTCAAAACGGATGTCTTTTGATCGAATATCTGGGCGGCCAAAAAAACGCGCTCTCCCAGTTCAAGCTGGTCGATCATAAAAAATCCGGTGGCGGACAAGCCGGTCTTGTCTATTTTTATCAAAGCGAGATCCTGCTTCAGATCGCGCTTCAGGATCTGCGCACTGACGTTCTGGCCGTCAATGAAAAAGATCGCCTGGCCGTTTGCCGGAACCAACTCGGCCAAGGTAACGGCCAATCCGTCGGAGGTCAAGATCAGACCGGAACCGATCAAAATTTTTTTGTCCGCGCCAACTGTCTTTATCCCGAGTATGGAGCTCTTCCTTTTTTGGAAAGCGTCCTTCAAAGCATCGTTCTCCTGAATGGTTATCGTTTCCGTTATTTTTTGCTCCGTGTTCGAAACGGGATAATTTTGGACATAACCGTTCGAGGCGGGCCAAAGCTTTTGCGACAAAAAGCCGCCAGCCATCCCGGCCGCGACCATTGCTAAAAGGTAAAGAGATCTTTTTATCATAAATTTTTATCAGCGGAAAAATGCCGCCCTTCCCTTAGCGAAAAATTATCGGATCGGCAGGTCTTGGCCGACAGGTTTTGGAGAAAACAAGGGGTCAACGAAAACGATCTTTCCGTCTTTGGCATCCACGATAGCCCTCCCTCCTTCTTTTATCTGGGAGATGACGATCTTCAAAGCCAGCGGGTCGAGTATTTCCTTTTGGATCACTCTTCTCAGCGGCCTTGCGCCCAAGGCGGGATCGAACCCGATCTTGGCCAAAACCTCTTTGGCCTTTTCGGAAACCTGAAGACTGATCTTCTTTTTTCTCAGCCGGTTCTTCACTTTTTCGATCTCAAGATTGACGATCTTTTTGATCTCGGCCGCCCCGAGATAATCGAAGATGACTATTTCGTCGATGCGGTTCAAAAATTCCGGCCTGAATTTTTCTTTTAACGCGGACATTACCTTGTCTTTCAAGTCTTTTTTCTGGCTGATCTTTTCTTCGCTGGCCAAAAACCCAAGAGTGGATTCTTTGGCTATAACGTCGGAGCCGACATTGGAGGTCATTATCAAGATCGTATTGCGGAAAGAGGTGGCCCTGCCCTTGGCATCGGTCAGCCGCCCGTCCTCCAAGACCTGGAGAAGGATGTTGAATATCTCGGGATTGGCCTTTTCTATTTCGTCCAAAAGAATGACGCTGTAGGGCTTGCGCCTTACTTTTTCGGTCAATTGCCCTCCTTCGTCATAACCGACATAGCCGGGAGGGGAGCCGATCATTTTGGAAACATCGAACTTTTCCATATATTCGGACATATCCACGCGAATCAAAGCGTTCTCGTCATTGAACAAAAATTCTGCCAAAGCGCGGGCGGTCTCGGTCTTTCCTACTCCGGTCGGGCCCAAAAAGATGAATGACCCGAGCGGGCGCGATTCTTCGGATATTCCGGCGCGGGCGCGGCGGATGGCGTTGGAGACAGCTTTGATGGCCTCATCCTGATCAACGATCCTTTTGGACATCGCCTGCTCCATTTTTTCGAGCTTTCTGACCTCGGATTCCAAAAGCCTGGTCACCGGGATGCCGGTCCAGCGCGAAACCACTTTGGCGATCTCTTCGGCCGAAACCTCCTGTTTTAAAATAGGATTCTGTTTTTGCAAAGAAACAAGTTTCTTTTCATATTTTTTCAGTTCCTTCAAAAGGCCCGGCATCGTCCCGTATTTTATCTCGGCGACCCTCTGCAAATTGCCGTCCTTCAATCCTTTTTCCTCTTCATACTTTTGGACATCAATCTCTTTTTTAAGCCTTTTGATGTTGCCTATCGTCTCTTTCTCCGTTTTCCAGCGCAAAGAATAAGTATTGGCTTCTTCGTGAAGTTCGGCCAATTCTCTTTCGATGACCTTTTCCCTTTTCAAAATTTCTTTTCTTTCTTTTTCCGGAGCGGAGATCTTTTCCTTTTTTAATGCTTCTTTTTCTATCTCCAATTTTTGGATCTTTTTGGCAAGCTCCTCATATTCCACCGGCTCGGATTCCATCTCCAGGCGAAGGCCGGAAGCGGCTTCGTCCATAAGGTCCACCGCTTTATCGGGCAAAAACCTGTCGCTGATATAGCGGGCCGAAAGCTCGGCGGCGGCGATCAAGGCCGAGTCTTTTATTTTCAAACCGTGATGAAGTTCGTACTTTTCTTTTAAACCGCGCAAAATGGCAACAGCGTCCTCAATGGACGGCTCGCTGACCATGACCGGCTGGAAGCGGCGCTCCAAGGCCGCGTCCTTTTCAATATATTTTTGATATTCCTTTAAGGTCGTGGCGCCGATCGTTCTTAGCTCGCCGCGCGCCAAAGCCGGCTTCAAAAGATTGGAAGCGTCTATCGCTCCTTCGGCTCCGCCGGCGCCAACCAGGGTGTGCAACTCGTCCACGAACAGGATGTATAATCCTTGGGATTTCTTGAGTTCTTTGAGCAAGGCTTTGACCCTGTCCTCGAACTCGCCGCGATATTTGGTTCCGGCGATCAAAGACCCAAGGTCCAAGCTGATAAGCTCTTTGTTCTTCAAGCTTTCCGGAACGTCGCCTTTGACGATCTTCTGGGCCAGTCCCTCGACGATCGCGGTCTTTCCAACGCCAGCCTCGCCGATCAAAACCGGGTTGTTCTTCGTGCGGCGGGACAATATCTGCATCAAGCGGCGGATCTCTTCTTCCCGGCCGATGACCGGATCAAGCTTGCCTTTTTTGGCCAGATTGGTCAGATTGCGGGCAAATTTTTCGATCACTTTATAGCGCGATTCCGGGTCGGGAGAGGTCACTCTCTCTCCGCCTCTTAATTGGTCAAAAATGTTCTTGGCAGCGGCATAATCCAGCTTTTCCGCCGATGCCCCCTCTAAACCGATTGTCTCCGTTCCGTCCTTCGCCCTGTCCAGATAATTTACTTTGGCCAGAATATCCCTCGCTCTGCCCGGCGAAGCCAAAAGCCCGAGGAATAAATGCTCCAACGATATGAAATCGTCTTGCATCTGGATCGATTCATCGTGAGCCCTGTTAAGCACTTTGGCCATATCCTGGGTCAGATAGAATTGTTCGAAGGCCTGCGAGCCGGAAGCCGCCGGGATCTGCCCGAGAGCGTTTCTGGTCTTCCTTTTCAACTCATCGATATTAACCCTCAATCTTTCCAGCAAATTCAACACTATGTTCTCATCGTCCGTCAACAACGCAAAAAGCAGATGCAACGCATCTATCTGCTGCTGGCCTTTTTCGCTGGCCAGCCTTTGGGCGTCCATCAAAACTTTTCTCGCCCTGTTCGTAAAATTTAAACCATCCATATATTTGAAATTTTATAATAATTAACTCACGAAGGCAAACGATTTATTCACAATGCCCGCATAAGCAAATACGCTTCCCCGCGCTTTTTTATTTTCCTTCGCAGCCATTCTCGCGGGAAAACGTATTATAAGCAACCCAAAGCCGCAGGTCAACCCCGTTAGAAATGTTGCATCCCGGCCAAAAGGCAAGACTGTTGTTTGCCCGCAAAACAATGGTTAGCTAAAAAATTATAAAATTAACATTTCTAACGGGGCCAGCCATTCCCATAATAAAAGATCCGCAAACGAAATTGCGGATCTTTTAATTTTTAATTATGGCTCCCCCCGTTAGTTCTGGCCGTACTCTCCCAAGGTCACGCTAATCGGCATTTCTTTTCCCGATCTTAAAATTTTCAAATTCACCTTATCTCCCGGAAGGAATTTGGAAATAATTTTGGAAAGAGAATTTTCTTCAGAGATCTTCTCGCCGTTGAACTCCAAGATGACATCCCCTTCTTTCAGCCCGGCTTTGCTGGCCGGCGACCCTGCTATTATAGCCGAACTGTTTTTCGAACCTTTTATGATAAGAGCGCCGTAATCGACGGAAAGACCGTTCTCTTTGACCGCTTCCGCATCGACCAAGGTATATTGTATTCCCAGGAACGGATAAGAGATCTTGCCGTCTTTCTTAACCTGTTCTATATCGCGCTTGGCCAAATCTATCGGTAAAGCAAACCCTATCCCTTGGCCCTGCGAAGACATGGCCGTATTGATGCCGATGACCTCTCCCGATATGTTCAAAAGCGGACCTCCGGAATTGCCGGAATTGATGGCCGCGTCGGTCTGGATGACGTTATCAAGGGTTTCGGCATTTTGGCTTTGGCCGTCCGAAGCGGTAATGGTCCTGGATAATCCGGAAATGACGCCCGTAGAAACCGTGTTCGGAAATTCCCCCAAAGCGTTGCCGATGGCGATGACCGTCTGGCCGATCTGAAGATCGCTCGAACTGCCAAACTTGACCGGCCGGAACCCGGACCCCTCTATCTTCAAAATGGCTATATCCTGGACCGGGTCCGCGGCCAAAACTTTGGCCGCATACTCCTTCCGGTCGCTCATTATCACTGTATACTCGGCGCCTTTGTCGCTGGCTACATGTTTATTGGTCAGAACCAAACCGTCCTCCGATACTATAAACCCCGACCCTTCGCCGATCTTCTGCATTTCGTAACCCTTGATCTGAGGAGTTTCAAAGTAGAGCCCGAAAGGGTCTCCATAGAAGCCCTGGTAGGGATCGGAATAACCGTAAACCGGCATGTTCTTGGAAACGGTAATACTGACGACCGACGGCGAGTTCTCCTGTACCGTGCTTATAACCTTAGCTTCTCTCGAATCTTGAAAGATCG
>JBBABQ010000053.1:0-6092 GCA_041657565.1 Minisyncoccota bacterium
TGCCGGTGTTTAAAATCCTTGGACTGAAGGGGTTGACCCCGTTAGAGATTTTACATTCCAGGGCCAGAAATTTGCCCATTGTTCGATAGAGAAACAATGGTTTCGGCTTATGCCGGTGTTTAAAATCTCTAACGGGGTTGACCAAAATTAGGATTTTTGTTAAACTATTTTTGCTTTGAACTTAATGGATAATAAAGAAGAAAAAATCAGAAAAGAAGGGGTGGTGATCGAAAGCTTGCCAAATGCCACTTTTCGGGTATCATTGAACGAGGATGGTTCGATCCTTCTTGCCCATTTGGCCGGAAAATTGCGGATCAACCGCATTAAAATTTTACCAGGAGATAAAGTTACAGTGGAACTAACCCCCTACGATAAGACCAGGGGGAGAATAACTTACCGCGGAAGGTGATTATTAAGTTCCAATGGCCCAAATTCAAAATTATCGACCGGATAATTTTGGGTTGTCCATTGGGATTTTGATTTTGTGAAAGTAAGACCATCAGTCAAGAAAATTTGCAACGATTGCAAAATTGTCCGACGCAAAGGATATGTTTATGTGATCTGTAAGAAGAACCCGAAACACAAACAAAGACAGGGTTAATTTTAATTAAAAAATTCCAAAAAAATGGCACGTATTGCAGGAGTTAACCTCCCAGAAAACAAACAAATAGAGATAGCCTTGACCTATATTTACGGAATAGGCCGCGTTTTGAGCAAGAAGATATTGGAAGAAGCCAAGATCCCCGGCAACAAGATTGCGAAAGAATTGGACCAGCAAGAAGTAGCCGTTTTAAAAGATATTGTCGAGAAGAGGCACAAGGTCGAAGGAGAACTAAGAAGGAGCGTGATGATGAGCATCAAGCGGCTCAAAGACATCGGATCTTACAGAGGGTACCGCCACATCAAGGGGCTGACCGTAAGGGGCCAGACCACCAGGATCAATAGCCGCACCGTAAGAGGCAATGTCAGAAAGACAGTCGGTTCGGGCAGAAAAGGAGCCCCGACCCCGACCTAAGGATCGGACAAACCGTTTATTCGTTTTTATACATTTAATGATTTCCTATGGGTAAAAAAAAGATAACTCCAACAGCTCCGGAAGAGCTCGTAAAAGAAAAAGAGAACGCTGAAAAGGCCGTTGTCAAAGAGGCTGCGTCAAAAGAGCCTGTCTTAGCCAAGGCTCCAATGGTAAAAGAGGGAAAGATATCGATCTTCAGCTCTTACAACAACACGATCATCATTCTGGCTGATAATTTTGGCAATGTCCTTGCCCAGAAAAGCGCCGGCGCCATCGGATTCAAAGGAAGCAAGAAGTCTACGCCCTTCGCCGCTTCGAAAGTGGCTGAGATGCTTGGGCAGATAGCAATCAAACTTGGGATCAGAAGGATTGCCGTTGACGTTAAAGGGGTGGGGTCCGGGCGAGAATCGGCTTTGAGATCGATCGCCAACCAGGGATTCGATATAGTTGCCATCAAAGACAAAACGCCGATCCCGCACAATGGATGCCGCGCCAAGAAACCGAGGAGATTATAGGAATTAAATTATCAGCTTATCAACTCTATGCAAGAATTAAAATGCAAAATTTGTAGAAGATTGGGAGTAAAGCTTTTTTTGAAAGGCGAGCGTTGCTATTCTCCGAAATGCGCCGTTCTTAAAAGACCGTACGCCCCGGGATTAAAAGGAAAGAGAAAGACTTCCGCTCCGTCCGAGTATGGAAAACAATTGCACGAGTTGCAGAAGGTTAAGAGCTGGTACAAGCTGAGCGAGACCCAATTTTCCAATTACGTCAATGAGACCATCGAAAAAAGAAAATCCGGCGAAAATGTCGCCGATAGCCTTATATCCAAGATCGAAAAGAGGCTCGATAACGTCGTGTTCAAAGCCGGGTTTGCTTCTTCCAGGAGCAAAGCAAGACAGCTGGCGAATCACGGACATTTCTTGGTAAACGGCAAAATGGTGGATATCCCTTCTTATCAAACCAAGATCGGAGATGAGATCTCTATCAAAAATATAAACTCGGGAGTTTTCAAAGATCTGGCCTTGAACATCAAAAAATATAACGCCCCCGCTTGGATGGACCTGGACAAAGAAAAGATCAAGACAACAGTGAAAAAAGAACCCATATTGGAGGACGCTCAATTGCCCGCCGAGATCACCACTGTTTTCGAGTTCTATTCCAGATAGTTAACATTCAGCTAATTGTCCGGAAGCTTCTTCACAAGTTTCCGGGCCAAAAATTATAACAATAAATCAAAAAATATGATTCCCTTGCCTCAATCGTTCAAAGTTAAAAAAATCAAGGAGAACTATGCTTTCTTCGAGATAGAAGGCATGTGGCCCGGATACGGCACCACTTTGGGCAACGCTTTAAGGCGCGTGCTTCTGTCTTCTTTGGAAGGAGCTGCCGTTACCGAGGTGAAGATCAAAGGCGTCTCCCATGAGTTTTCCGTGATCCCGGGAGTTTCCGAGGATGCTTTGCAGGTTCTGATGAACTTGAAGAGATTGAGATTCAAGAGCTTTTCCGTTGAGCCCCAGAAGGTCACTTTAAGCGTTCAGGGAGAAAAAGAGGTCAAGGGATCGGACATCGTTCTTAACCCGCAAGTAGAGTTAGCCAACCCTGAGCTGGTCATAGCGACCATCAACGACAAAAAGATCTTTTTGGAAATGGAATTGACGATCGAGAAGGGGGTCGGCTATGTTTCCCAGGAGCTGATCAAGAACAAAAAGCCCGAGATAGGAGTTATCGCCTTGGATGCTATTTTCACTCCGATCAAGAGCGTCAATTATAAAGTTGAAAACGTGCGCGTGGGCGGAAGGACCGATTTTGACAAGCTTGAAATAGAAGTTGAGACCGACGGGACCATCGACCCCGAATCAGCTTTTTTGCAAGCCCTCGATATTCTGCTTGCCCATTTCCAATTTGTTAAAGAGAATTTAAAGCCCGAAGAGAAAGAAGTCCCGGTCGAAGAGCCCGTACAGGCCGAAGAGAAGGCCGAAGCCGAAGTCGAAGAGAAGAAGTCGGCTCCCGTTACGGAAAATAAGGACCTGAGCGAGTTGAAGATCTCCAGCCGCACATTGAAAGTATTGACCGATAACAAGATCAAGACCGTTGCCGGACTTACTTCCAAGACCGAAGAGCAGATAGCGAACCTGAAAGGAATGGGAGACAAGGGGATGAAAGAGGTCAGGAAAGCTTTAAAGAAAATGGATCTAGATTTCAAATTATAAATCGAATTTTGTTAAATTTAATAGGGTAAACCACAAGAAAGATGCGCAAACTGATCACAGGCAAAAAATTTCATAGGGAAAAATCTCAGAGAGAGGCTATGTTCAAAACCATGGCTACTTCTTTGATCTTGAAGGAGAAGATAAAAACGGGAGAAGCGAAAGCTAAAGAGCTTGCGAGATTCGTCGAACCGAAGATCACCCGCGCCAAAAAAGGGGATGTGGCCGCGAGCCGCTACTTGGCCAGATTTTTTTGCGCAAGAGCCGTTTCCAAATTGGTTAAGGATATAGGACCGAAATACAAAGAGCGCAACGGAGGATATACCCGCATCACGAAACTCGCTCCCAGGAAAGCCGATGGAGCCGAAATGGCCATAATTGAATTAGTAAAATAAAAAAATATGGAAGCAAGACAAAATCACATTATAGACGCTACCAATAAGCCTCTTGGAAGGCTGGCGACAGAGATAGTCATCTATTTAAGAGGAAAACAGAAACGGGATTTTGCCCCAAACAAGGACTCCGGCGATTTTGTGATAGTGAAAAACGTTAAAAAAATTCTTTTTACCGGCAACAAATTGAGCCAGAAGAAATATTTTATACATACAGGTTACATTGGTAATGACAGAGAGCAGCCGATGAGCGAGGTTTTCGAAAAGAATCCGGGCGAAGTTTTAAAGAGAGCCGTTTCGGGAATGCTGCCGAAGAATAAATTGAGACCGATCCAGATAAAAAGACTTAAAGTCGAGTAATCTTCTGACCAATATGCCAACTAAAACAAAAGAAACAACAGCCAAGAAAAAAGCTTCGGTAAAGAAAGAGGAGACCGTCAAAAAGACCGCCAAAAAAGCGGAGGCCATTGCCGAGAAAGTCGAGAAGGTTGAGAAAGAGGAGGTCATAGCTAAAAAAGAGCCGGAAGTGAAAGCCGAAGAGGCAGTTGCGGAGGTCCTTGATTTTTCAAATGCTACGGTCATCATCGATGGAGAAGAGATGACCACCGAGCCTACCGATAAGAATGCCAAATATTTTTCCGGTGTCGGACGCAGAAAAAGCGCTTCGGCCCGCGTATTGCTTTTCACCCGCGGAACGAAAGAGTTCATCGTCAACGGCAAGGACTATAAGGAATATTTTCAAACATTCGATCTTCAGCAGAAAGCCATCGGATCGCTCAACAAGATGAAATCCTTGGAGAGGTTCCGCGTAATGGTTAAAGTGAGCGGAGGAGGCCTTACAGGCCAGGCAGAAGCCATCAGGTTGGCCATTGCCAGAGCTTTGATAGATTTCAGCGTGGATTACAGAAAGAGGCTTAAGAAAGCAGGGTTCCTGACCCGCGATTCAAGAGTGAAAGAAAGAAAGAAGCCGGGCTTGAAAGGAGCTCGCAGAGCGCCTCAGTTCAGCAAACGTTAAGACCAGATACAGCAGTACGAAAAACGCACCCCTCGGTGCGTTTTTTCGTTGCCACGCCGCAGCCCCAAGCGGGGCGAAGGCGGGTGTCTTTGACAAGTTGGACCTTATGAGCTAAATAATTAAAAAGCGTCTTTTAAAAAAGGGGCTGTCGGGCCTCTATACGGAATAAAGTAAAACAAAAAAAAATGGATAGATCCAAAATTGCTAGTGTAAGATTGGCCGTAGCCCGGGGAAGGCTGGAAGGAGTGCAGGAAAAATATGCCAATGTCCTTGGGTCGGAATTGACGGTTAAAAGAGGGGGCATTGAATATATTTGTGAATTTTCAGGGATGCTGGGAGAGTTCTTGGCTTCGTTCAGCCTTAGAGAGACCGATGAGATCATAAAAAAGATAGAATTGCAGATATCGAATATCCCCTCTCAGGATCTTCCGGAGGAATTTATCGATATCCTGAAAAAGATAAAGGAGCTGAGAAAAAAGAAATTTGAAAAAATTTGGAGACTCCGTTTTGGTTCAAGACAAATAAAAAAGCGCCTTAGATAGGCGCTTTAAGTTTGCTTTGCCGCGCCCCAGTCCCGTACGCTTGCGGGGCGAAGAAGGGTTCGTATTTACCTGGACAGCAGTTTGTCCGAGACCAGAAGGGTTTCCTTGCTTAATATATAGAGGCTTTTGTTCTTCTGGCTGAACCAGATGTCCGAGCTTTCGAACCCAGCTATTTCGTAAGTATTGATATTGGACCGGATATCCATTTCGCTGATCTTTATTTTATTATCCGTGGAAAAAACGAAATAATTGTCGTCGATCCAATCCGATCTTTGGATCGGCTGGCTGAAGCGGAAGATGAATATTTTGGTGCCGGCTTTTTCCTGATAGGGAGCGTCTATGTCTTTAAGCGTGTATACCCATAATTCATTTTGCAGATGGCAAAGCAGTTTGTCTCCGAAGGGAGATATCTTCAGGTCGTTAACCCCTTCGAATATCTTTTTAAGCGATCTTTCTTTTTCGTCAAGCAGATAAAGATCGGTGCCGTCTTTCAAAAAAACCTGGCCGGCGAAGACGGATATTTTCAGATCTCCGGCATTTTTTATTTCCAAAGGCTGATCGGCCAGCCGCTGGCTTGGGAAATTTTTATTTTGGTCTGTTTTTGAAAGGATCCCCTCCTTTGAAAGCATGTAAAAGTATCCCTCGGAAAGAGAGAAGGCAGCCGTTTTTTCAGCGGAGAATTTTTGAGAGATCCCGTCCGAGCTTAAAAGCCTTTTAAATATGGCCTCATTTTCTCTCCAGAAAATGATCTTGTCTCCAAAAGAGCTGGCGAAGGCGAAATTATCGGATCCCTCCCCGATAAAATCCAACTTTTGGGCGGCCAAGGACTGGGATTGCAGATTGACGTAGTAATAGCCGGTCTTGCCGCTTTTATTGTTTTTCAAGATGAACAATAGGTTTTGGGGGTCCAAAACCTCTACA
>JBBABQ010000054.1:0-6064 GCA_041657565.1 Minisyncoccota bacterium
GTATCGGAACTAACAATCCGACTTCCACTTTGTCTGTCAACGGAGATGTCAACATTACGGGCAGCCTTACCGTCAACGGCGGTTCGGTCGTCGGGGGCGGCGGTTCGGGAGGAGAAATCGGTTCGGTCGGACCCCAATTTCTGGTGCCTGTTTTATTGTTCGATCGCTATGACAACAATGCCGGAGATAAAGACATGGTCAATACTTGTAATAAAAATTGGGACCCTGTTTCCAAGAAATTAAGCATAATATGCGAAGAGGAAGGAACCGGGAAAATAGTGGATGCAAACTCCAGCTTGTCCAACCCGACTATCACGGATATCAGCGGCAAGACGGACCCCTATTTTCACTGGATAGAGGCCGTCCACGTGGGAAATGTTTTTTGCACCTCTTACGAGGAATACGACAACCAGCCGATCTTAATTTGTACAAAAGACAAAAAAACGACCAAATATTGTTTGGAAAATTATACTTATTGCATAAAGAAGGGATATCCAGCTCTTCCGGGTTCTGGCGCAAGCGGAGATCGGCTGACCGCTCTTGGCAGCGACGGGAATTATCTTTATGCGGCGAAAGGAACCTATAAATGGAAGATCTCTTTTGATTCCAGCGGCAATGCGTCGATTGTCGAGCACGGGACGTCCGTTTCCATACCCTCGATCGGAGGAATAAGCGTTTTTAACACGGGAGACCAGATCCCTTACGATAACGTTATTTATAAAGCCGATTTGGTTCCTCAGTATACTTATTATTCAAACGGAGCCCATAGCTACGTAAAAACTTTCGGTTTTTCTTTCTTGCTTCTTAACGCGGCAGGGTCTTATTGACCGGTCTTGAAGGGATAGCCCCGTTAGAAATGTTACATTACAGGCAGCCAGCAATTCCATTGCTTGCCAGTAAAACAACGGCTTGACTGAAAACCATAAATTTAACATTTCTAAAATTGAAGGGGTTGACCCCGTTAGAAATGTTACATTACGGGCAGTCGGCAATTCCATTACTTACCAGTAAAACAACGGCTTGACTGAAAACCATAAATTTAACATTTCTAACGGGGTTGATTTTTATTTTGACTTTTGCTATAATCCCAGCATTATGGCAACAGAAATAAAACAAACAACTATGGATACCAAAGATTTTCAAATATCGATCGAGGAAATGTCCCAAGCGGGCGTTAATTTCGGACACAAGGCTTCCCGCCTTCATCCCAAGATGCAGCCCTACATATTAAAGGTGAGAGATTCGGTCCATTTTATCGACTTGGAAAAATCCGCCCAGTCGCTGAAAGACGCATTGAATTTGATCCGCAAGATACTAATGGACGGCAAAACCGTTTTGATGGTCGGGACAAAAGTCCATCTGCGCAATATGTTGGAAGAGTCTGCCAAAGAATGCGGTTTTCCTTATGTCAGGGAAAGATGGATCGGAGGAACTTTCACTAATTTTGAGGAGATCAGAAAAAGAATACAGTATTTCAAAGATCTGGAAGCAAAGACCAAAGAGGCTGATTTTGAAAAGAACTATACCAAAAAAGAAAGATCGATGATGAACAAGGAGATCGCCAGATTGAGGCTTAAATTCGAAGGCATTAAGGATATGGATAAACTTCCCGAAGCTTTGTTCGTTTTGGATATGAAAAAAGACGCCATTGCCATCAGCGAAGCCAGGAAGAGGGGGATCAAGATCATCGCTTTAGCCGATACTAACGTTGATCCGACCAAAGCTGATTTTCCGATCCCGGCAAATGACGATGCCGTTTCTTCAGTGAGGTATCTTTTGGGAAAGGTCAAAGAAGCTGTTTTAGAGGTAAGACCGAGCACAAGACCTCAGACCGAAGAAAAAAAATAGTTTTTTGATTCGCCATCTGGCGGACAAAACAGCCCGATGTCGATCTTAAGATATCCGGTTAATTAGAAATTAGATATTTTAGAATATGGTTACAATCGACCAAATCAAACAATTAAGAGAGGAAACCGGGGTTTCCATTACCGAATGCAAAAAAGCCCTGGAAGAAGCTCAAGGCGATGTTCAAAAAGCTAAAGACGTTTTGAGAGCTAAAGGCAAAAGCATAGCGCAAAAAAAAGGAAGCCGCGCGGCCAACGCCGGCATCATTACCAGCTATGTCCATCCCGGAAGCCAAGTGGGGGTATTGCTTGATCTTCGCTGCGAAACGGATTTTGTTGCTTTGTCGGAAGATTTTGTGAAATTGGGGCATGAGCTGTGCTTGCAGATAGCCGCTTCTTCTCCTATGTACGCGAGCGAAGCCGAGATCCCGGAGGATATTTTGAACAGAGAGAAAGAAATAGCCCTTGAGCAGGTGAAAGGATCGAACAAGCCGGAGAATATCGTTAAAAACATCATTGAAGGTAAATTAAATAAATATAAAGCGGAGAATTCTCTCCTTTCCCAACCCTGGGTGAAAGATCCGAGCAAGACGGTCCAAGATCTGGTTAACGAATATGTCGCAAAATTGGGGGAGAATATCGTTCCGAAAAAGTTTGTTCGTTATGAGCTTTCAGCTTCTAGCAGCCCAAACAGCTCTTGTTCTTAGTTTTTTGGGGATGATCGCGATCATAGGAAAGAAGATCCCCGCCCTTTCTCAATTACCTGAAAATGCCGGCCGAGACCAGGAAGGCTATCTTTTGAAATTAAAGAAAAAAGCTCAGGAAGTAAATCCTCTCAAAGGAACCAAGCCGGAGATATTTTTGCAGAAATTACTTTCCAAAGTAAGGATCTTGTCTCTTAAGACCGACAATAAGGCCATGGACTGGATACAGACATTAGGCAAGAGGATAGAAAAAAAGAACAACAACTTTTTCCATCAGATATTTCCGGAAGAAAAAAGCCCGTTCAGCCGCCCCCAGCAGCCTGTCCAAGAAAATAAGGATAAAGATAATTATTGGAAAGATATCAAAGAATCCGTTTCCATCAAGCGCAAGAGCAGGGCAAGAAAAGCCAAGAAAAAGCAAATTCTTCAATCTAAAAAAGACGATTAGCCTGACAGGGCTAATTTTCTTTCTTTGTCTGTCGAAGCCCCGCACGCTTGCGGGACGAAGGATTATTCGCCTGAATAGCTCAGTGGTACCTGCCTGCCGGCAGGCAGGCCTTCCTGCGGTAGGCAGGGAGCAACTGCCAGGATAAGCAATATTATTTAAAATTAGGGGAAAGATAATAAGCCTGAATAGCTCAGTGGTAGAGCAACTGTTTTGTAAACAGTAGGTCGTCGGTCCAAATCCGACTTCAGGCTCCAAGGTAAACAAAAAAACGGGCAAAGGCCCGTTTTTTTTATATAACAGAACTCCCTCGCCGTGATGGGAGGGAGGGTATTCAGTTTTCTTCTGGGGGAAAACTGTTTAGGCGCGCATGATCGCTATGCGCTTTGAAGCTACAAAACTCCGTAAATTTCTTTCTTGCTGTTCCAAGGCTTCTCTTTTCCGCCTGATCGAAGATATTTCATCTTCGGTCTCGATGATGGCTTTCGCCGCGTCTGCCTTTTTCTCTTCGCGTTTTTTTTCTTTTTGGACGCGTGCAAGCTTTTTGGCAAGATCCCTTGCGGAAGATTCTTTTGAAGCGAGAATCTCTTCTGCCTCATCCGCCTCCTGGAGGGCGACGGCAAGATCTTTCTGCAGATCTTCAATCAATCTTTTAGAACGGGCGACGGCGTTTTTTTTATCTTCCGCCGTTTGCCTGGTGTAAAACAGGGATTCGCGCTCTGTCCGGTGCTTGTGATCCAATTCCTTTTCCTTGTTAGTCGCTTCCGCGTGTTTTTGAAGGGAAGCGTTGTGAATTTTACAGATGCCGCTTTTTCCAACTAAGAAACAATTTATTCTATCCATTGTTAAGGTTCTGAAATCATCCTTCTCGGGATGTTTCAGTTTTTAATTTAGCAAGGAATGACTTTTCCTCGCGAAAAAACAAACTGACTTCCCCCAGAAGAACTTTATATTCTATACAACATTATACCATATATTGTCAATGGTTCATTCCCGCCGAAGATGTCAGACGAGTCTTAAGGTTGAGGTCTGATCGGGCGATAGGGCAACTGTATCGCGTTAGTTTGAAAGTTCTAACAGTCTTCTTGGCAGATTTTGTTGATATATATTTTTCGGTTATAATGGCGTTGAAGATCAGTAAAAATCATTTAGATCAAATGAAGTTGGACAATTTTCAGATAGCCCTCAACAAGATAAGACAGCGCCCGGAAGAAAGGCTTGCCATTTTTAGAAGCCTTCCATTAAACCAGCAGGCGCAATCGTGTTTGGCGTTAAGCAAATACCTTGTTTACAGCCTTCTTTCGAATATTTCTAATAATGATCTGGCGGCGATATTGGAGCATCTTGACCCGGATGAAGCCACAGACGTTCTTCAGCTTTTTTCCAGAGAAAAACAAAGCCAGCTCTTAAAGATAATGAGCGAAGAGATAAAAAGATCGGTGGAGAGGCTTATCCGGTTCGATCCGGAAACCGCGGCCGGTTTGATGGACGTCGATTATATCCAAGTGAACGAGGATGACAGTATTGCCAGCGCCGCCAAACAGCTTAAGATCCACGAGAAGAGAACGGGAAAACTTCCGGCAATAATCGTTCTAAAAAAAGAGGGAGAACTTTTGGGATCTCTTCCCGGCCACGAGTTCGGCTTTGCTTATCCGAAAGACAAGGTGAAAAAATATGTGCACAAGATAACCACGATCCCTTATTCCGCTTCGAGAGAAGACGTTATAGAACTTTTTCGGAATTATCCGCACGCGAAAATGGCGGTGCTGGGCGAGACCAATCAGGTGCTGGGAATAATCTATTCCGATGACGTTCTGCGCTTGTTGAGAGAGCAGGAATCCGCCTCCTTGTACGATTTTGCCGGAGTTTCGGAGGAGGAGAACGTTCTTGACGGAACAATGGACAAAGTAAAATTCCGTTATAAATGGCTGATCATCAACTTGGGTACCGCTTTTTTAGCTTCCTTCATAGTCAGCCTTTTCGATTCGACGATCTCGAAATATGTCCTTCTTGCCGTCTATATGCCGATAATCGCCGGAATGGGCGGTAATGCCGCCACGCAGACAATGGCGGTAATGGTCCGGGGGATCACTCTCAAACAGATAGATCTCAGCTCGCCGTTGTACGTGCTTAAAAAAGAAGTATCAGCCGGGATCATAAACGGAGTTATAAACGGAATTATCGTCGCGGCGGTGGTCCTTATCGTTAACCGCGATCCGATGATCGCTTTTATTCTTGCTTTGGCCATGGTGATCAACTTGATAGTGGCAAGTTTTTTCGGAACGCTTATCCCGTTGTTCATGAAAAAGCTCGGCAAAGATCCGGCTTCTTCGGCGACCATATTCATCACGACCGCGACAGATGTTTTAGGATTTTTAGCTTTTTTGGGTTTGGCAGCGATGTTGCTTCCTTGATCTTTTTTTGGGCCCGCCCGGCGGCGCGTTTTTTCACCATAAAAATTTTGTCAAAACGATCGTTTTTGCCTTATTTTTATTGATTTTTCGGCAGTATCGTCCCGCTTGTGGAAAAACCCTTGACATAAAAAAAAGAATAGAGTAATAAATAATAGTACTCATTAAAATTTTATGGCCAAAAACAACAAGCATTAAAAAATTGTTGTGGATGAATTGAAGATCGTGCACTGAAGCAAAGATACAGAATCAGGGCCACCTGATTTTTTCTTTCCGCAAGTTTGCGAGGCCATAAGGAAAGCAGATTTAAAACTTAATAAAAAGTAGTTATTTATTTAACTACTACGAACCGTAAAACACAATAAATTATAGTAAGGTTTATTAGATGATTTTTTAGAGTTGTCTCGTTATTTTTTTGAGAGTTTGATCCTGGCTCAGGATGAACGCTGGCGGCGTGGATAAGGCATGCAAGTCGTGCGGGGCTAATATGTGATTACATCAATTGTTAGTTCAGCGGCGAACGGGTTAGTAACGCGTAGATACGCACTCCTCAAACGGAGATAGCCCATCGAAAGATGGGGTAATATCCGATGGTATCGCCCTTAAAGCGATTAAAGCCGCAAGGCGTTGAGGAAGCGGTCTGCGTCCCATCAGCTAGTT
>JBBABQ010000055.1:0-421 GCA_041657565.1 Minisyncoccota bacterium
CGGGTCTTATCTTTTCTCTTAGACGCGCTATTAACACTCGGTTTCCCTACGCCTGCGGACCATAAGCCCTTAGACTTAGAGAAAAGATAAACTCGTTGGCTCGTTCTGCAAAAAGTACGCCATGACCCCGTTCCAATTTTGCGGCGCGATAGATCTTGGGCTTAAAATACTTTTCCAAACGGAAAAAGCCTCAAGATTACTATTGTGCGTCAAAATTGGAACAGGGCGCTGACTTTTTGTGGGCAGGATAGTTTCAGGTTCTATTTCACCGGGGTCACCCCCCTACTTTTCACCTTTCCCTCACGGTACTTGTACACTATCGATGACCAGATTATATTTAGCCTTGGCAGGTTAGTCCTGCCTGTTTCCCACCAGGTTATCCTGGCCTGATGGTACTCAAGATAAATAACAAGGAGCACAT
>JBBABQ010000055.1:431-5911 GCA_041657565.1 Minisyncoccota bacterium
TTCGCCTACCGGGCTATCACCGTCTATGGCGGCCCTTTCCAGGGTCCTTCGACTAACCAAAATGACAAAATTTTCTCCCTCAAGAACATTTCTCATCCGACTATTTGGATGAGAAATGCCCCCGACGTTAAATTCTTACTACCCCGCACATAAAAATGTGCGGTTTGGGCTCCTCCCTGTTCGTTCGCCACTACTAAGGGAATGGCCGTTAAAAACGGTTTGTTTTCTGTTTCCTCCGCTTACTATGATGATTCGCTTCAGCGGGTTTGCTATCCGTAATAAAACGGATTGAATTGGCTTTCGCCAAAACGGGTTGCCCCATTGGGAAATCCCCGGTTCGCAGGTTGCTCAGCACCTTCCCGAGGCTTATCGCAGCTACGCTACGTCCTTCATCGCTTCTGGTCTCGAGGCATCCTCTATCTGCCCCTAAATAATTTCCTTTGACTAGTAATTAATAATTTTTGTCTTGTATGAATGTTTTGAATTTTGTTCAAAACTATGTAAAATTGCTCGTCCTATCTTCCGTCTCTATCGCAGGGGTTAAACTAAAAACCGCTTTTAAGCGGTTTTTAGCAAAACATAAGAATGTTTGTGCTATTGACCGCTCGCTTTTCTAGTATTAACTTTTCCTTCTTTGCTTAACATTAACATCGGTAATTTTAGCAGAGAAAAAAAGTTTGTCAATAGCGCTACTGTCTTATGTCGAATTCCCTCCGAAAAGTAAAAATTTATTTCCCGGAAAGCTTGTCTTTGGCGTTCTGGATCGCTCTCGCGGCGGCGTCTTTTCCGCCCAGACCGAAAGCCAAACCAACGGCCAAAGCTATGGTGGCAACAATGCCCGTCATCACTGTTTCGATCAAGGTCTCGGCAATGCCAAGCTGGACCAGAACGGCCATGCCGGCAAAGATGTAGATGGACCATTTCGCCACGCCCCCTATAAAATCGACGTGGTTGATGCCCATTCTTTTTACCCAAACTTTGATGACCTTTTCGGATATGTCAGCGATAACGACAGCTACTATGAATATAACGGTAGCCACTACGATCCTCATTAACAATTCGGAAATGCCGCTGAGGAAGAACTCGAACGATCCGTATCCCAAAATGATCAAGTCTATCCACAACGTGACGATGATCAAAACCCATTTAAAAATTGCACCTATGAAATCGGACGGAGAAACTTTCAGTTCCGCTTTATCCATCGCCTCTTTCCAGGCGCTTTTCTCGAACAATTTATTGAATCCCAATCTGCCGAGGATCTCAGCGATAAGCTTTCCGATCCCCAAAGAAACGATCCAGCCGATGACAAAAATAAATAACGCGGCTATCAGTTTTGGAGAAAACGCTAAAAAATCTCTCCAAACCTGCATTAAGGTGTCCTTGGTTATGATGTACCAGCTCTGGTCCATTTTATTAAAAACCTTTACGCAACACCGCCGCCGATCAGCCGAAGCCGAGAGGCGAAGATCCCGCCGTATCAGTTTTGATTATATTCTCTTTATTATTTATTTATCCGCGGCCTTCTTATTAGCCGCAAGCTTACTCCTATTATACCAAAAAAATCAATAGAAGTCTGTGGATAAAAAATAAAACGCCCAATTTGTCAAAATTTCCAAAAATGCCGCCGAGAACGAAAAAAGAAGAGGAATCCTCTTCTTTCTTATTTGAACCTATGCTGCCAATTGCCTTCTTTTTTCCAAATAACCCACAATCCCTTTGACTTGGATCAATTCCGCCGATTCTTCAACCGACAAGTTATTTTTTTCAATAATTTGCCGGATGCATATCGTGTCCAGAGACCGGTTGCTTATTTTTGAAAGGAAAAGGTCCTTCCAAGAAACTCCTTCGGGCTTTAAAATCTTTCCGAGCAGAATATCGATTTTTTTTATGATGTCGGAATATCCCCCCACTTCATAGGATCCGAATTTTTTATAATACCGCGAATCCCTCTTCGCCAAATACATCTCCCGATACCTGTCCCTGACCAGTCCGGCCGCAACAGAGATCGGATTGCCCGGAGTTCCTTTAAGATAATAAGACTCTCTCATTATCTTGCCGCTGGCGCAACTTCTCTCTACTAGATAGCTGGCTGATTCGTTTGGCGTATCGAAAAAATTGATAAAATCCATCATGCTCGGGAACTCCCTGCCCCCTGCCACTATCTGGCACGGATTGCCTGGAAAAACCAAGGAATCCAGTTTCTTCAAAACTTCTACTGCGTTCATAGATCCAGTATCCATAGGTTTATAAATCCGCTTAATGCTTGGAGCGAACCGTAAACGCCGCATGGCGGCATCGCATTGGTTCGCAACTTGCAGAAGCAGAGATTGTAAAAGATGCTTATTTTATACCATTTTTATAACAAAACGTCAAACCAACAACCACACCTGTCCGACATAAAACTGGCAGAGGCCGGGCCTCTGCCAGTTTTTAGCCATATTTATCAACAAAATCTGTTCCGCCCGCTTCCGCTCTGCAATCGTACGGGGCTGCGGCGCGACGCTGTAAAATGAAAACAACCCTTGAAGGGGTGTTTTCTTTGCCGAGGATCGGGCGAGATATCCAGACGGATCCAGATATTCGATTCCCGACTCCTCAGCTTCGATGTCTAAATAATAACATAAATATAATATTCTGTCAATAGCTATCCTTTGCCTCCGTCCTGTAAAAATCCCTTCAACTCATCCAGCGCGATCCGGCGCATGCTGACCTTGTTCTTTTCTTCTTTGCCCATTTCGGCGAAACTTTTATCAAAACCGTCCGGCTGAAAGATCGGATCCCAGCCGAAACTGGTTTCCCCTTTTGGCGCGATGATCTTGCCTTTTATCGAACCTTCAAAAAAATGAATATTCCCTTCGCGTCCGACGTAACCGATTATTGTTTTGGCCTCAGCCTTATCGTTCCCGAGTTTGTCGGCTAATCTTGCCAGGCCGTCATTACCGATAGACTTTAGAAACCATTTGATGAAAGGACCGGGTAATCCGTTCAAGCATTCCATATAAAGGGAAGTGTCCTCAACAATTAGCTCTCCTTTCTTGTGCTTCATCGCCTCCGCCAATTTAGCCTTGATGATGTTCTTGGCGTCCAGATCTTGGATCTCCGGAAGGTCGATATCCAATTGCTCGACCCCTCCCAAGATCGCTTTAACTTCTTCAAGCTTATTTTTATTGCCGGTGATAAAATATAAAGACATAAAATTTATTTAGAAATTTCTTTTTTGCCAGATATTAAAGAATTTTCCGATCTCGAACCAAATAATGCTTAAAACTCCGGCAAGCAAAGCGGCCGATGCTCCCTGCCAACCGATCGGCGCAAAATGGAAAACTTCGATCAGGGCGGGAACCGATAAGATAAGGGCTAGCATGGCCAAAGTGCCAAATAATATCCCGCGGAGCATTTTATTGCCATTAAGCAATATGTGAAAAAAATCCCTCGACCAAGAAAGATTGGTCGTGATAAGCATAAGATTGGCAAAAACGACAGTGGCAAAAGTAATGGTCCTCGCTTCCGCTTCGCTCAGGCCGATGTATAAAGATCCGGCCAGCACCCCGAAAGATACGATCAAGACCGCTATCCCCTGCAACGCGCTGATCATAACAGCCCGGCGATCGAAAAGAGGTTTTTTCAGATCTCTGGGCGGACGGTTCATTATATCCTTCTCTTCGGGTTCGGCTTCAAAAACCAGAGAACAAGCGGGGTCTATGACCAATTCCAGGAAAGCTATGTGCGCCGGAAAAAAAATAATAGGCATATCGAAGATCAAAGGCAGAAAAGATATCCCGGCAATAGGGATGTGAACCGAAAAAATATAAGCGATCGCTCTTTTCAAATTATCGAAAATGCTGCGGCCTCCGCGAACCGCCTGGACGATCGAAGAAAAATCGTCGTTGAGCAAAACAAGGTCCGCTGTCTCGCGAGCCACGTCGGTCCCTCTGCCGCCCATGGCAATGCCGATATGAGCCGCTTTCAGGGCTGGCGCATCGTTAACCCCGTCGCCCGTCATAGCGACTATTTCTCCGTTATCTTTTAGCGCGTTCACTATCAGCATTTTTTGTTCGGGAACTATGCGGGCGAAAATGTTGGTCTTTGCCACTCGCAGGGAAAGTTCTTCCTTGCTCAATTTTTGAAGCTCGTCTCCCGTAATAAACTCTTCGCAATTTTTCAATCCGATCTTTTTCGCTATGTATCGAGCGGTCCCGGGATAATCCCCAGTGATCATGCAAACCCTGATACCGGCGCTATAACATTCTATAAGGGCTTTCGGAACAGAGGGACGTATCGGGTCGGCGAACCCCAAAAGGCCGGCAAACCTGAAAGAAAAATCATGCTGATGGGCGGGGAGATCCGATTTAGGCAGATCGGCGACAGCCACGCCGATCATTCTCAATCCGCGCGAAAGCATGGGCTGCATCTGCTCTATCATTTCCTTTTTCTGATCTTCCGAAAAATGGCAAAGGTCAGCTATGCTCTCCGGAGCGCCTTTCGAAGCTACTATGTAGCGGTCCTTTTTTGCCGAATCCCAAACATGCGAAAGCGCGAGGACATTTCCTGAAAAAGGATATTCTTTGACCAATTTCGAAAAATCGTGCAAATGGGCCGTTGAAGGCAATAAAAATTCCCCCGTCTTTTTTATCTCCTTTTCAAGAGGGTCAAAAGGATCTTGCTGGCTGGCCAGAACGGCATATTCCAACAGGGAATGGTATTGCTCCGGCAAAGGCTTGATCTTATCGTCATGGTCTTTTGTGTCTATCGTCTGTCCGCCGATGGCAAGGACCTCCAGCCTCATCTGGTTCAAAGTAAGAGTTCCGGTTTTATCAACGCACAAAACGGTAGCCGCTCCCAATGTTTCGATGGCGGAAGTATTACGGACAAGCACCTTTCTTTTTGAAATGCGCCAAGCTCCCAGCGCCAAAAATATCAAAAAGACAACGGGAAATTCCTCCGGAAGCATAGACATGCTGACGGTCAAACCGTAAAGAAATCCTTCAAGCCAATTGCCTTTGGCCAAAATATAAAAAACTACCACTAAAATGCAAAGTCCCAGCCCGGTCATTCCAAAAAATCGGACCAGTCTGTTCGTTTCCTTTCTGAGAAGCATCTCTTTGCCGCCAATGGTTTGCAGCGTCTTTCCTATCTTGCCCATTTCGGTGTTCTTGCCTATCGCGGCAACCCGGGCCGATCCGTGCCCCCTGACAACTAAAGTTCCCGAATAGGCAAAAGGCAGCCCATCCCCTCCAGGCTGTTCGATCTTTTCAGAGGCAGGGTCCTTTTCAGATGTTTTGGCAACCGCTAATGATTCTCCGGTCAGAAGCGATTCGTCTATCATCAAATTATTGGATTCCAAAATAACAACATCGGCAGGAACGCGGTCCCCCTCGCGCAATATAACGATATCTCCGACAACTACCTCTCTGCCGGCAATGCGGTACTGAACCCCCTCTCTGACGACCAAGGCTCTCGGACTGGATAGATCCCTTAAG
>JBBABQ010000056.1:0-5893 GCA_041657565.1 Minisyncoccota bacterium
TCCGTTGCCGAGGGCCATGGAATTGACGGCATCTACTTTCTGCAAAGCGTTGTTCCCTGCCATATAACCAAGGAACGTGTTATAGTTACCCGCTGTAATAGCGCCAGCGTTGTATCCAACGACGCTATTACCGCTTCCAGTAGTGTTGTCCATCAGAGCAGCCCATCCCTCAGCGACATTATATTTGCCCGTGGTGTTAAACTGAAGAGAATTCGCTCCATTGGAAGTATTGCTGCTGCCCGTGGTGTTACGCTGAAGAGAATACGCGCCATTGGCGGTATTGTCGGTTCCCGTAGTATTGGAAGCAAGCGCCGCATAGCCATCGGCTGTGTTGCCGGCGCCCGTGGTGTTATTAACAAGGGCTTGGAATCCGTTAGCAGTATTGTCATAACCCTTTGTATTCCGGCCAAGAGCCCAATATCCGGTTGCGGTATTGCTGTAGCCGGTGGTGTTGTAGAAGAGAGAGAAATACCCATTGGCGGTATTGTTGACACCGGTGGTGTTGTAGAAGAGGGCGGCATACCCATTGGCGGTGTTGTTGGTTCCCGTAGTATTAGAATAAAGGGAATACGCGCCATTGGCGGTATTGTCGTAGCCGCTAGTGTTGGAGCGAAGAGAGAGATAGCCATTGGCAGTATTTTGAGAACCGCTCTTGTTGGAGTAGAGGGCGTAATAACCAATGGCGGTATTGTCATAACCGGCAGATTCGGATTCGGTGATGTTGGAGTAAAGGGTATGTGAACCAATGGCGGTATTATGTTCGCCGAAATTATTGGAATAGAGGGCATATGCCCCATTGGCGGTGTTACCATTACCCATATCGTTAGATGACCCTGCCTGATAACCCACAAAAGTATTGCTCGCGCCAGATATATTTGACGATCCGGCATTGTACCCCAAAAAGGTGCTTCCGATCGAGGTCGGAAAATCAATCAAACTTTCGACCTTGAAATCACCTTCCAAAAATAAATCTCCTGTTTTGATTTGAGAGGTTCCGCCCGTGTTGATTGGAGCGTCAACCGTGACCGGCATAGGGCCGGACGGTTCGGACCAGGCCATTGCGAAATAACCGGCCGAAAGGGACAGGATCGCCACGGCCGCGGTCAAAGGCAGGATGCGGGAAGAAATATGAAAAGGATTGAATGCCATCTTAACAAAAAATTAAGTTAAAATTATAACTTTTGTTTATTTTACTTGTTCCTATTATTAAAGACAACCGCAAACTGTGGACAAGCCGGCGCCTGCCGGTCTAAGATAAATCCATGGAAGTTATCGCCGAAAACAAAAAAGCGGAATTCGACTATGAGATCGTCGACCGGTTCGAAGCCGGCCTTGTTTTGAACGGCCAGGAAGTAAAATCCATAAGGACGAACGGCGCCGGCTTGAACGGAACCTATGTAGTCTTGAGGCAGGACAAATACCAGTCAAAACCGGAATTTTTCTGGCTTGGAGCGACCATCCCCCCCTACCAGCCCGGGAATATAATGTCGGGATACGACATCCAAAGGCCGAGAAAGCTGCTCTTGAACAGGAAAGAGATCAATTATTTGATAGGGAAGATCAAGGTAAAAGGCTTGACTTTAGTGCCTTTAAGATTGTATACTAAGGACGCTAAATTGAAGCTCGAGTTTGGAATTGGAAGGGGCCGGAAGAAGTTCAATAAGAAGGAACTTTTGAAGACCCGCGACACCGAACGCGAGATAAGGAGGGCCCTTGCAAGATAGCTTGAGGGGGCGAATTGTTTCGACAAAAAACCTCATTCAAAAAAAGCAAGCCGAGCATGATAGGTCCGCTCGTTAATCCGTCCTATCGAACCTATAAGTGCCAACTTATTCAAACAACCCGCATTAGCTTTAGCTTAATGCCATCCGCCTAGCTTATTCTCGTAAGGCTTGAACGGGTGTCGATCTTCGAGATAGATAATTGCGCTTTCCAGAACAATTATCGAGAGGCACTGGAATAGAAGAATTAAAGTTTTGCCTGCTCTATATTTAATTCTTCGAAAAACCAAAACAGGCTAAGCTTGTAGAAAACTTTGGATGAACTTTTTGGACGGGGTTTCAACACCCCCGCCTCCACCCCGTTAGAAATTTTAGATTAAAGGTGTATTTAAAAAAACCGTTGTTCCTGAAGGGAATAACAGTTTTACCGATATTCTAAAATGTAAAATTTCTAACGGGGGACACCTTTTTCAATTTAAAAAAAGAAGATCAAAAATATAATCGATTTACAACTTTATTAAGAGAGTATTCATAAACAATCAAATAAGATCGCCCAATGTCAGGCTGATAGATGAGACTGGGAAGCAAGTGGGCGTATTGCCTTTGGCCGAAGCCTTGAAAATGGCCCAGGAAAGGAATCTGGATATGATCCAGATCACCGAAAAGGTAGAGCCGCCCGTGTGCAAGCTCGGAGATTACGGCAAATACCTTTATTCCATCCAAAAGAAAGAAAGGAAAGAAAAGGTTGGCAGCGCCAAGACCGGAGAGATAAAAGGCATCAGACTCGGGTTCAATATCGGGACTCACGACATCGAGACCAGGGCCAGACAAGCTGAAGAATTTTTAAAAGACGGGTCGAAAATAAAAGTTGAGCTGATCCTTCGCGGCAGAGAAAAAGGTTTGAGAGGGTTCGCCGAACAGAAGATCCAGCAATACTTGGAGATCCTGAACGCCAGGGTGCCAATAAAAGTCGAAAGGGAGCTGAAAAAAGAGATGCGGGCTCTCACTATAATCATTTCGAAAAAACAATAATATGGCAAAAACAAGAAAATCAATAACAAAAAGGTTCAAGATAACCAAAAACGGAAAGATCTTGAGAAGGCCGTCGGGACAGAACCACCTTTTATCAAAAAAATCTTCTAAAAAGAAGAGAAGCCTGAAAAAATGGGTCGAAGTTTCCCCGTACGAAGTTAAGAAAATAAAAAGAGTTTTAACCTACTAAAATATGGTGAGAGTAAAAAGAGGCGTAGCCGCCAACAAAAGAAGAAAAAATACGATCAAAGCGGCGAAAGGGTTCAAATGGGGCCGAAAGTCAAAGTTCAAATCAGCCAAACTGGCTTTGATGAAAGGCAGAAGATACTCTTTCCGCGACCGCAAAGTCAGGAAAAGAACAGCCAGAACGCTTTGGCAGACCCATATCAATTTTGCCGTTCGGGAAGAAGGACTGTCTTATAGCAAATTCATTGCGGCCATGAAAAAAGCCCATGTGGAGCTGGACAGAAAGGTCTTGTCGGCACTCGCAGCCAAGAACCCGGAAATTTTCAAAGCAGTCGTCGCGAAAGTAAAATAGATCAAAAACCCCGCAAATTGCGGGGTTTTTGTTTGGATTTTCGTCCGATAACAGGATTCAAGAGACCTTGGCTCCTGCCTCCTTTGGCGGGTTTTTGGAATGCCGCAGTAAAAGCTCTCTTCCTCTTTCTATCGCTTGGCCTCTCCCCTCCTGCGAAATGCCGTTGAAATATCTGATCAAAACCGTTGGGCCGGCAAAATTATCCGGCTCCAATAAGAGGTCCTCTTCCTTCCTAAGCTTTGTTATCTCTTCCGACTCGATCTGATCGCGGGCAACTGTCACAAAATACCCATCTTCAAAAAAGACCCTGCCATTTTTCAAAACCTGGATATCATTGCCGTCAAAGCCGGGATCCCTTTTCATAAGCTCTCCAAGCCTCTCCGAAAACTGCGGGTCGGTCAACACGCACCCGCCCGCTGGCTGGGGGAAATATTCAATTCCGAATTTTTTCACCAGTTCAAGCTGGCCCTTCCTGGACTTGCTCTGGAGATCAAAAAGTTCCTCCCTTTTTACCAATCCCTGCTTTTCCGGGATCGTTTCCGGCAGAAACTTGGCGGAAAGAGGCCTCAAAATAAGCCCCTCCAATCCGGCCTGTTTTTCCATCATCTGGAAAGTATTGTTGTTTTGGGAAAACGGCCTCTGTCCTAAAACGTCGCCGGTAGCGATGAAATCGGCTTTTTCTAAGATCATTATTTCCTTTGCTTTCTTCAACATCAAAAGATGGCAGTCAGCGCAGGGGTTCAAGTGCTGTCCGCGCCCGTGTTTCGGCACTTTGACAACCTTCAACTGGTCTTCGGCCACGTTAACGGCTCTTACCTCCAAACCGTTCTGTCCGGCGGTCTTTTTCGCTTGGCCGCAACCAAAAAAATAGCTTTCAAAGCAAACAGGAACGACCTCAACCCCTTGTTTTTTCAATATCTGGAAGGAAAGCAGGGAGTCCAATCCTCCGGAAAAAAGCAGGATCGCTTTAGGCATTTTCGTTTTTCATCAAATAATTCTTCGCTTTGGTCAAAATGTTCTTTGCGTTGGCGAATTTCATCTTATTGAACGCCTGATCGAACGGAAGCCATTCGTAGCCGATATGCTCATCCGAGATGACCACCTCTTTCTGCTTGGTCTCGGCCAGGAAAAAAGCGACCGTTTTAAAAATGGTCTGGCCTTTGGCCCTGAAAAAATATTTGATCGGCCATCTGAAACCGGGAAAGAATGACAGCCCCTTTAAACCCGTTTCTTCTCTTATTTCTCTGTAAGCCGCTTCCATTTCCGTCTCTTCCCCCTCCAAGTGCCCCTTGGGAAGGTCCCAATAGCCCTTAGCCTTGGGCGAAGCCCCGGCATAATGCAAAAGCAGGTAATAGGTCTCATTATTCTCTTTTCTGAATATCACCGCCCCGGCGGATCTTTCTTTGGGCATAACAACTAATAAATTACTAATTTCTAATTTTCAATTATCATTAAATTTCCAATGAATCAATTTTTAAACAAATTTAAGCGAGAATGAAAGATGTTTTTTGTTGCATCCGCAGATAAAATTGCTCGGTTTTGGCTTTCGCAAAAGCCAAAAATTTTATCGAGGACTTAGCGAGTCTGCCGCAGGAGCAGACGAGCGGGCAACAAAAAATATCTTTCATGTTTTTTCAAAATATCCTATTAGCTTCTCTACCGGCCAAGAGTTGATAATATCCCTAGGCTCTGCCCACCCCCTCCTTGCCTGAAACACCCCCAGCTCCATATACCGCATCTGGTCTCTGGCGTGGCTGTCCGTATTGATAGCCATTTTCACTCCGGCCTCCTTCGCCTTCCTTATGTTGATATCGTTCAAGTCCAGCCTTTCCGGATAAGAATTGATCTCCAAGGCCACGTTGAATTCCTTGGCCGCCCTCAAGATCTTGTCAAAATCGACTTGATACTCGTCCCTCCTTTTCAATATTCTTCCCGTCGGATGGGAGATGATCTTTACGCTCGGATTTTTCATCGCCCTGATAATACGCTCCGTCATTTCTTTCTTCTCCATCTTAAAATGCGAATGGACCCCGCCTATGGCGTAATCCAATTTCTCCAAAGCGGCGTCTTTAATATCAATGGAACCGTCTTTCAAAATGTTCGTCTCTGCCCCCTGAATAACCTGAAACTTGAAGCCTGAAACTTGAAACTTTCGGTTGACCTCATCTATCTCAAATCTCTGCTTCGACAGTCTTTTTTCGTCCAAGCCGTGTTCGATCCTTAAAAACTTTGTGTGGTCGGCTATGCCGATATAGGAATGACCCAATTCTTGCGCCCGGTCCGCCATCTCGGCTATCGTGTTCTTCCCGCCGCTCCAAACAGTGTGGCAATGCAGATCGCCCTTGATATCTTCTGTCTTAATGACCCTTGGCAAGATCCCGTTCCTGGCCGCTTCGACCTCCCCTTTATTTTCCCTTAGCTCCGGCAAGATCCATTCAAGCCCAAGAGCCTTGTATATTCCCTCCTCTGTTTCCCCTTCGACCATCTCAGCGCCTTTGAACAATCCGTATTCCGACAGCTTCAAACCCCTGTCTATCGCCATCCTTCTTAAAACAATGTTGTGGTCCTTCGATCCGGTGAACTATTGCAAAGCCGACCCGTA
>JBBABQ010000057.1:0-5731 GCA_041657565.1 Minisyncoccota bacterium
ATCAATAAAAAAATAATATTTGGAGCAGGCGCGATCGCGACAGCTGGCATTATCGGCGGCGCGCTGATGTATTCCGGACAAATTAACCGCAATGCCGTTGACGACGGCCAAAACGCGCCAATCGACCCGGCCGATAAAGAAAAGATAGAACAGCTTTATTGGGATGAGTTGAGAGACGGCGATAAATATTCGTTTTGTTTGGGTTCCGCCAAGATAGAGACCGCTTATACCGATTCGATCTTGGACGGAAACGGGTTGTTGAAACACGATTCGCGGGAATTGCTTGTTTATAACAAAGAATCGCAAAAGCTCTATGTTATGGCAAGGGAGATAGAATATAGTTATAGCGGCAGTTTCAGCTCAATGATGGGAGACATGTCGGTAATCGTGCCGGTAGAAGAAAAAGGCTCCTTGAGCGAGGCGTATTCAAGAGCTGAAATGCCTATCCGGATCGACTACGCAAATAATTATATCGCCACCGATCCGACGACAAAAACCGCCAATTGGGTATACGCGCATATGGGAGAGGAAACCGAAATGACCGCGGCGCGCACCGGTTGCGCGGGAATTTACGCGCTTAATGCGGCCGGGAAAGCGGACATACCGGCCGGAACGGGAATGGCGGCGGTTGACCGCGATTGCGCCGAAAGAGACGTCAGCGGCGCCTACGATGGCATTTTTTCTTTTGAGTGCCAGCTTATTGATTACGATCAGGCTAAAAATGTTTGCGACGAGATAAAAACCAAAGAAGTTTTGCAAAACACCCGCGATAAAGATCTTTCTGGAATGAACGATCCCGAAAACGGCGGGGAAGCCTCGGACTTGGAAAAGGCGTTATCGGGCGGCTCCGAAAGAGATGAATCCGCGCCGGATACCCAAAAAGCGCTTGAGGAACTTAGATCGGAAATGGACGCTTCCCAAAGCGAAACAAAATGATCTTTTGGAATGAGCGCCGCTCCAAATTCGTTCCAGGCGGACAGCGCAAGATTGTAATCTAAAATTTATTTATGAGCCCTAGAAAATTTTTCATAGGCCGGGCGATAGGATTGCTGGCAGTTTTGCTTTTAGCCTTGATTTGGTATTTGTTTTTTAAATAAGAAATGGCGGCCAGATCTGGAAAGGATCGCCCAAAAGGCGATTTTTTGGTAGAGTAATATTCAGTATGAATAGCGAAGCGGAAAAAATTAAAATCGAAGATCTGGGGTATGACGGATTTTTTGAGTCTGAACGCGGCAAATTGGAATTGGGCGGTTTTTCGGTCGCGCGCGTCATTGCCGAGTATAAAGAGGCTTACAGGGTCAAAAACGAGAACGGAGAATATTTGGCGAAGATAACCGGAAAACAGATGTTCAATGCTTTATCCAGGGAAGATTATCCGGCCGTGGGAGATTGGGTCTCGATCACCGATCTGGGAGAAGAACGAGCGGTGATCCATAAAGTCCTTCCCCGAAGGACAATGATAAAAAGGAAATGCAGCGGTAAGAACGAGATCCAAATAATAGCGACCAATATCGACGTGGCGTTCGTCGTCGAGTCGATCGACGGGGATTACAGCTTGAACCGTTTTGAAAGGTATTTCGCCATTGCCAGCGACGGAGGGATAAAGCCAGCCGTTATTTTGAACAAAATAGATCTGATCTCGAAAGAAGATCTGGAATCGAAGATCTGCCAGATAAAAGACAGGTTCGGCGGCATAGATCTTATCCCTACCAGCAACGTGACCGAAGAGGGGCTGGCCAAGTTAAGGGAATATATAGAGAAAGGGAAAACTTATTGTTTTCTCGGATCGTCAGGCGTGGGGAAATCGTCTTTGATAAATAAATTGATCGGCAGAGAGGCTATCAAGACAAAAGATATTGACCTTCGCACCGATCGGGGAAGACATACCACCACCGGCAGAGAGATGTATCTTTTGGAAAATGGCGGCATAGTAGTGGATAACCCGGGAATGAGAGAAGTGGGAATGGCGGACGCAAGCGCCGGCATAGATAATATATTCGACGAGATAACCGCGTTGGCCAAAAAATGCAAATATGCCGATTGTACTCATACCAGCGAGCCCGGATGCGAAGTACTGGCCGCGATAAGGGCGGGCAAACTGGATGAAGCCCAATATAATAATTACGCCGGCATGAAAAAAGAAGCCGAATACTACGAAGCGACCGATCTTGAAAGAAAGCAAAAAGAGCGCCAGTTCGGGAAGTTCCTCAAGACGGCAAAAGACCAGCTTAAGAAATACGGCCATAAGGACTATGGAGGAGAGAACCATGCTTCCGCGATCTATGGGATCCCTGTCTATCGTTAGACAGGGCTTTTTGGTAGAATGGAGCATATAACTAATTAAAAAATAGAAAAACTATGGAAAACTCAAATGTTTCCACGGGCAAGGAAACGGCGAAGGATGCGTTCTTGCATCTTTTGTCCGCGGCCACGATCTATATGAGCGTGATCGGGTTCATCGCTTTGTGGTGGCAGATCGTCAATTTTTTGGTTCCCGACAAATTGAACCAATGGGAGAACGGCAGCGGGACTTACATGACCATGATCTGGGCGACTTCGATGCTGGCGGTGACCTTTCCGGTCCATATATTGGTTTCCTGGTTCATCGGCAAAGACATGCGGGCCAATCCGGCCAAGCGGGAAGTTGGCGTCCGCAAATGGCTTTGGTACATTACTTTGTTCGTTTCGGCGATCACGATGATCATCGATCTGGTAATTCTGATATTCAATTTTTTGAGGGGAGATCTAAGCACTCAATTTTTTCTGAAGCTGGTCGTTGTTTTGGCGGCGGCCGGAGCGGTGTTCGGATATTATCTTTGGGATCTAAGGAAAAGAAACTCTCCCAGCGATAAACCGAAAAAGATCGCTTGGGCCGTGGCCGTGGTCATGCTCGCCAGCGTTGTCTTCGGGTTTTCTCTGTTCGGTTCTCCGGCGAAACAGAGAGATAGCCGTTTTGACGAACAGCGTGTCGGCAACCTTCAAGAAATTCAAAACAGCGTGGCCAGTTATTGGCAACAGAAAAAAGTTTTGCCGGCCGATTTGAGCGAATTGAGCTTTATGGGCTACGTGGTTTCTAAAGATCAGGAAACCGGCAAGCCTTACGAATATTCCGTCACCGGCGATCTATCCTTTGAGATCTGCGCCGAATTCAAAACCGTTTTAAGCGAAAAGGATGCCGAAAAGGGTATGTATTACTATTACGTCCAAGCCGGTTTAAAAACAGTTCCGCAGAAATGGGTCCACGGAGCGGAGAGGACCTGCTTCCAAACCACGATCGATCCGGATTTTTTCAAAGACATTAAAGAATTCGAAACCGAAAAAACGGTTCCAGCCGTTCCGGCTGATTAAAAGAAATTATAATATGGATGATCTCGGGAAAAGATATGGTTGCTTCCGCGCCGGCCGGGGAATTTTATAATTGGTAATATTCAAAGGAATGAGCCAAATAATCAAAAAGATCAGAGAAGAATTGAAAGGGGCCGCCAGCGAGAAAAATAGGGAGAGCGGCAAGAGATTTTTCAAGGAGCCGGTGAAAATGTATGGCGCCAAGTCTGTCGACGTCGGGAAGATCGGGAAAAAATACTGGCCGGAGGTGAAGGGGCTGCCGAAAGAGGAGATCTTCTCTTTGTGCGAAGAGCTTTTTAGATCGGATTATTGCGAAGAGGCTTTTATTGCCGCCCAATGGCTTCCTGATCTGGAGGCAGATCTTGATCCGGGAGATCTCGCGGTTTTTGAAAATTGGATCGGGAAATATATTAACAACTGGGCCAAGTGCGACACTTTTTGCAATCATACCGTCGGCGGCCTTATCGGGAAATACCCCGGCCAGGCCGAAAAATTGAAAAATTGGGCAAGGTCGGACAGCCGCTGGCTGAAAAGGGCCGCGGCGGTATCATTGATAGTTCCGGCCAAAAAGGGAGAATTTTTAAAAGAGTCTTTTGAGATCGCCGACATCTTGATGCTTGATCCGGATGATATGGTCCAAAAGGGGTATGGCTGGCTGTTGAAAGAAGAGAGCCGTTTGCACCAGAAGGAAGTTTTTGATTACGTGGCCAAAAACAAAAAAACGATGCCCCGGACCGCTTTGAGGTACGCGATAGAGCTGATGCCGAAAAATTTGAAAATTGAGGCGATGAAGAGGTAAAATAATTTAAGCCGGAAAAATAATTTTTAAAAAGTTTCATCAGTAAATAATAAAAAATATGGCAAATTTTTGTCCAAAGTGCGGCAAGGAGAATAAACCGGATGATAGGTTCTGCAGGAATTGCGGGACGGGTCTGGCCGAGTCGGCCGGATCGCCGGCGGCGGCGCCGAAGCCCGAAACACCGCCGGCTCCGGCGCAGGCCAACCCTGTCCGCTCCAAGCCTTTTAT
Organism: Minisyncoccota bacterium; assembly: GCA_041657565.1. GTDB lineage: Bacteria > Patescibacteriota > Minisyncoccia > Minisyncoccales > JAQTVQ01 > CAIMDX01. Next base: position 4,373 of record JBBABQ010000057.1, read on the forward strand.
TATCGTGATCATCGGCTCGATCGTTCAGCTGATCTTTTGGGGGTTGCTGCTTTGCTGGATCTGGTATTCTTACGGTTGCGCCACCGGCAAATACCCGGGCACCGGGGACCAGACATGCCAATGGTTCTATTCGACTTTCAGCGGAAAAGATAACGGGGACGGGGGAAACGGGAGCAACGGCGGCGGTACGACCTGCATCCCCACCGGGTGCGGCAATTTGTGGCGCTGTAACGGAAGCTATTATTCCGAGGAAAAAAAGATCAATGTTGATGCCTGCTTTACTTTAGGCAACCGTCCCGACAAGATCTTTACGACCTGGGTGGGCCAGTGCCGGCAGTGCCCGTAATTAGACGTTGGAGCGCTTGATAGGGATATGAAAAAGAAATTTATTCTACCGTTAGTAAACGCCCATACTCATGCGGCTATGGTCGGTTTTAGGGGCACAGCCGAAGACCTGCCGCTGCAGAGATGGCTTGATGAAAGAATTTTCCCGGCCGAGAGGAAACAGGCTGATCGGTCTTTTGTTTACGAGCAGACAAAAGCCGCTATAAAAGAGATGCGAAGGAACGGGATAGAGGTTTTTTCCGATATGTATTTTTTTGAAGATGAAGTTGCGAGAGCCGCGGAAGAGCTGAAAATGAAAGTTGTTATCGGCGAGGGGTTGTTGGAATTTCCCACGCCAAGCATTAAAACTCCGCAAAAAGCCTTAGAGATCACGGAAGAATTTTTAAATAAATATAAAGGCAGCGAATACGTTTCCGTGGCGGTCGCTCCGCATTCTATTTATACCGTTTCCGCGGATAATCTTCTAAAGGCGAAAAAATTATCCAGGAAATACGGGGCTATATACCATATTCATTTGGCGGAAACCAAAATGGAATTTGAAGAATGCCTGAAAAAAAACAAAGCTACTCCAGTCGGATTTTTAGAAAATTTAGGATTGCTCGACGATAAAACAGTGTTGGTCCATTGCGTTTGGCTGACCGATGAAGATATTGAGATCTTAGCCAGAAGAAAAGTTAAAGTGGTCCATTGCCCTTTGAGCAATTTAAAACTCGGATCAGGGGTCGCGCCGGTTGCCAAAATGCTCGAGCGGGGCATAACGGTGGCTATCGGCACCGATGGAGCCGCCAGTTCAAATCGTTTGGATATTTGGGAGGCGGGAAAGATAGCTTCCCTTTTACAGAAAGGAATATCCAATGATCCGACAAAGATCCCGGCCAAAGAAGCGGTCAAAATGATGACGGTTAACGGCTTAAAGGCGCTGGGAATAAAAGAAATAAGAGGAAAGACAATTATTGATATCGAGAAGGAGTGGTCCGATGGAGGCGATTATAACTTCCTTTATGAGTTGAATGC
>JBBABQ010000058.1:0-5663 GCA_041657565.1 Minisyncoccota bacterium
CTGAAATCCCTTTTCCCCGCTTTTACCGATATGCTCCAATTTTTGGCATCCGAATTTTTTCGCTTCTTTTTCGGCCAAAATTACGGCCAGTCTTTCGGTTTTCGCTTCTCCAAGAAATTTTTTATAACCGTCCGAATAATCAAAGCATTCTGTTGCGGTTTTTTCATCCCACTCGTCGAAAGCGAATTTTCTCTCGAACGACAGCCCCTGGTCTTTCTTGGACGCATTTTTTTCTGCCATAATTTTGATCGTATTTTTTAGGCTTATATTCTTTAAAAATAACGCATTTCAGTCTAAAAGTAAACCTCGCCGGATATGATCATTCGGATGGCGGATATCGAAAAGAAACGCTAAAAAATATCAAAATTCGTTGGAAACGACGGTTCCTTTAAAAGGCTTTTCCGCGATAAGGTCGTTCAAATTGGCGAGGTCTTTTCCCGCGGCGATGATGACTTCCAAACTATGTTTTTTCGCCAGCTGGGAAGCCTTGGGATCGAACGGCATATTCGCTCCCGGATGCCAAACCTTGCCGGTTATCTTCATCAATTTATCAAAGCTTATCAGCTCTATGGGAGTGGCGTCTGAATAAACCTTTGGGTCCTTGTCATAGAGAAGGTCTATGTTCGAAAGATTGATAACGCGTTTCGCTTTATATATCTTGGCGGCGAAAACAGCGTCAAAATCGGTGCTGCAGCCGGGTTTCCAGCCGGGAGCGACGATTATCTTCGGGTTTCCCTTTATTTTCTTGGAATAATCTTTGACTATCTCCGAACAGGCAAGCTTGCCGAACAAATTCCTGATAAGCTCCGCGTTGACATAGGTGGTATATATTCCTATATGGTCCAAAGCCGTTTTGTCGTTGATACCCATTTCCCTGGCCGCCTGCTGATAATTCCTGGTCGTTTTTCCTCCGCCCGTGACTATGAAAAATCTTTTGCCCTTTTTGACCCATTTTACGATCAGGGCTTTAAAACCCTTGAGAAATTCCTTATCCACTTCTTGAGGAACGATCAAAGACCCCCCTAAAGAAATTACTATCATGTTTTTGTCTGCCATACTGTTTTTTATTTAATATTTTTTATCTTCTCCGCTTCTTAAAAAAGGTCTCTTCCTGGAACGGGAAGAGGCGGGCGCTCATCATACTTTTATATGAAATAATTTTTTGGCGTTTTTGGTGGTGGTCTCGGCAACGGTTTTGAGATCCAAACCCTTTATATCTGCCAGTCTTTGGGCGATATCCGGGAGAAAAGAGGGCTCGTTTCTTCTCTCCGCCCCTGGCGGGACCAAAAACGGACAATCCGTCTCTAAAACGATCCGGCCCAATGGGATCTTCTTCAACGCTTCATCCAGCCGCATCTTGAAAATTATGCCGTTCACTCCAATGAAAAAACCCAAGTCCAGATATTTTTCAGCCTGCGGCCAAGTGCCGTTAAAACAATGGATCACTCCTTTTATTTTAGAACCGGCCCCTATTTTTTGCTCCAAAATTTCTATCATTTCCTTGTGGGCATCTCGGCAATGGATGATCGCCGGCAGGCCCAGCTCCTCCGAAAAAAACAACTGTTCCTCGAATACCTCTTTCTGCCTGGATTTGTAATAAGGGATATCCTCCTCTTTTTCGGGCATATAATGGTGATCAAACCCTATCTCTCCTACTGCTATGACCTTAGGGTCGCCGGCTAATTTCTTGTACTCCAAAGCATCAAAACCGTTCTCCAGAATATTCTCCGGCCTTTTTTGGCCAGTTCCCGAAAAAAGATGGAATCCCTTGTAATCGATGTTGGTCGGATGCAATCCAACGGCCGCAAAAACGCCAGCCGGATAAGTGCTGGCGATATCTACTGCTTTTTGCGAACTGTTAAGATTCGTGCCCACATTGATCATGAAAATATTTTTACAAAAGCTCCTTGCGATGGTCTCCTCCCTGTCAACGTCAAAATCGAACATGTTCAGATGCGCGTGAGTATCTATCATTTCCGGCCATTCGTTATTTTGCAACTGGTTTTTGTTCATTTTTCCAAAAAAGCAAGCGCCAAAGCGCTTTACCCTGAACTATTTTATCCCTTCAAAGATTTTAATACAAGCCCCCCGTTAGAAGTTCATAAATGTCTCTCCTCATTGGAATGGCCTTGAGCGAATCCGCCTTGCGGCTTAACTTTTTGAAGTACAAAACCGATACCAAACTTCTAACGGGGCAAGCCCAAGAAGTTCATAGATGCTTTGCCCTATCGGAAGGACTATGGGCGAATCCGCCTTGCGGCTTAACTTTTTGAAGTACAAAACCGATACCAAACTTCTAACGGGGCAAGCCCCTTTTTGCCCTCCGGCCATAAAGTAGTAGAGGTCCGCCAAAGGCAGACCTCAAAGGGTAAAGGAGAATAATAGTGATCATTCCTCTTTACATGGGGGTGATGTGAGAGAGGAGGCATGAAGGGTAAACTCCTCTCTCTTACCATTGTGAAAAACTGAAAAAGAGCGATTGCAAGGTTATCATATCCGGCAAAGCTGGCAAACGCAACGGTTTCCATGTTTGGGAGACCGAGAGGGAAAAGCATGAACGCTTCCATCTCCTTGGTATGATGGCCAAGGTGTTTTGGTGCAGCTTCCATGTTTGGGAAGGCTGCGGAAGGGTTAGGCCCTGGTGTTGGGCCGCCCAAAGGTTAAACTACTCTTTTGCTTTGCCTAGCTGCCGCGGATATATCGCCTCACATTTCCTTCTTAAGCGAGCCTAAGAGGGAAATTCAAAACGACATAAAAAGGGAAAGGATGGCTGGAAACTCTTGCTACGCAAGGTCCAGCCATCCATAAAAGAACGATCATGGGGCATGATAATCTCGGGCAGATCTCCTTGTGGGAGACGAGAGGAGAAGCTGAAGCGCTTCCATCTCCTTGGTATGATGGCCAAGGTGTTTTGGTGCAGCTTCCATGTTTGGGAAGACTGCGGAAGGGTTAGGCCCTGGTGTCGGGCCGCCCAAAGGTTAAACTACCTTTCTTTTGCCGGATATTATTATCGCCTCATATCTTCTCTCTAAGCCGCAGCTTAAGGAGAAGATCCAAAACGACAATCGGTCATAAATAAAAGGGCCCTCTTTTTTAAGAAGGGCCCTCTTTGAAATATTTAGTAAAATTTTACTTTTCCACTAAATACGCGAAAGACGGGCCCTTCTAAGAAGAAGGCCCAAAATAACGACGACGAATAAACTGGATTGTCTGGTCGCGGTATTCATAAGATCTTTACATAATCAGGCTAACAAAACTTAAAAAACGTGTCAAGCGACAAAGATCCATCGCTCCACCGGAAATATCCATTTAAGAAATCAGGATCATTCCCGGGCAATATCCGCAGGCTGGCGGCCAGGGAGTCACGCCCGCGGCGGGACGAGCCAGCCGAGGACTAAGCTAAAATTCTCGGAGGGAATTTTAGCGCTTGTCCGGGAACGATCCTGATTTTTGCTTCTGCTTCTGTAAAAGAGTCTGATCAATTAAAAAAGGAAGCGGCACCGGCCGGCCTCAATAAATTCACTGCGATTCCACAGGCTATCCACACTGTTTCCCTCTAACCGTTGATCCTCGGAAAAAGCGGTGATGACGTTTTAGACTCTAATTGGCCGGCTATCGCCAAAGAAGTTCCAGGCAGGAATGGTTCGATCATTTCTCCTATCTTTTCCAAAGCAAAAAGTAAATTCCCCACCACTTTTCGGTTCTTATCGGCCAGGTCCTCTGTTCCCTGCTCCCAGGGCTTCTCTCTCTCGACGATCTTGTTGCAAAAAGCCACCAAGTCCCAAATGACCATCAAGGCTTCGTTGAACTTGTATGAATTGATCTCTTTTGACGATCTTTCTTCGGCTACGTTGATAGCCGCCTTCAGCTCTCTGTCGGATATCTCCTCTTGCGCGCCCAGCTTGCCGGCCATGGCCAAGGTCCGGGCCAGTAAATTTCCCAATCCTCCCGCCAGGTCGGCGTTGTATCTTTGTTCAAATTTTTCTTTGGAAAAATCGCCGTCATCCCAGCCCGGCACTTCGCGCAAAAGATAATAGCGCACGGCGTCAGTGCCGTATTTATCGACCAAGGCTATCGGATCGACAACATTGCCCAAGCTCTTAGACATCTTTTGGCCATTGGAAGTGATATATCCGTGGATGAACACCTGTTTGGAATTAGGCAATCCGGCGGACATAAGCATGGCCTGCCACATCGCGGTCTGCTGTCTCAAATTATCCTTGCCGGCGACCTGGATAGCGTTCCGATCTTCTTTTGTCCCCCAAAATTCTTCAAAAAAAGATTCTGCGCCGCCGAAGATCTCGGCGGAAGCGGGCCAGCCAAGGCACGAGATATAATTCACCAAAGCATCAAACCAAACGTACATCACATGGTCCTCATCTCCCGGCACCGGTATTCCCCAGGGCATTTTGCTTTTCAGACGAGAAACGCTGAAATCCTGCAATCCTCCCTTAACAAAACTGCTGATCTCGTTCTGGCGGGTCGCCGGGACAACAAATTCCGGGTTGGCATCGTAAAGGTCAAGCAAGGGCTTTTGGTATTTCGAAAAGCGAAAAAAATAGTTTTCTTCTTCTATCATTTCCAGGTCCTTGTTGGGATGGATCGGACAGCGTCCGTTGACCAGCTCCGAATCGGTCTTCTCCAGTTCGCAACCGACGCAATATTTGGCCTTATAGTTTGTTTTATAGATATCGCCGGTTGCCTCGCATCTTTTCCAAAATTCCTGGGCCGCTTTGATATGATGCGGGTCTGTCGTGCGGATAAAATTATTATAAGAAAGGGCCAGCTTTTCCCTTAACAGCCCGAATTTGGCTGCATACTCGTCGCAGTATTCTTGGGGAGTTTTTTTCTCTTCTATGGCTTTCTGATAGATCTTCAAGCCGTGCTCGTCCGTGCCGGTGTTGAAAAAGACCTCCTCCCCCGCCTTTCTCCGGAACCTCGCTATCGCGTCCGCCTGGACGATCTCCAGCGCGAAACCCACGTGCGGAGCGGCGTTCACGTAGGGCAGGGTAGTAGTGATATAGAATCTCTTTAGATCCATAACTTATAATTAGCACAAGCCAAAATCCTTTGCAAAACTCCATTAAAAAAACCGGCTTGAAAGCCGGTTGGCGATCGATCGTAAAAACCGGGGTCAAATTCCGACCACGACTACGAATTCCCCTTTGTCTGTGTCTTTTTTGATCTGTTCAGCGGTTTCTTTCGCCGTCCCCCGGTAGATCGTTTCGAATTTCTTGGTCAGCTCCCGGCAGACCACGACCCGCCTCTTTGTTTTTCCGCCTTCCTCCTCCAAGACCGCCAGTTCTTCCAGACTTTTTATTATCCGGTAAGTTGATTCATAAAAAATAACCGGATGTTCCGAAGCCAGAAGCTCCTCAAAAAATTTCTTCCTTTTTTTCTTGACCGGCGGAAACCCCATGAACAAAAATTTATCCATAGAGAAATCACAAACGCTCGCAGCGGCGGCCAAAGCCGACGGACCGGGGATAGGAGTGATCTTTAGGTCGGGCAACGATCTCAAGGCCTCTTCCACCAATTTGTTGCCCGGGTCGGATATCCCCGGAGTTCCGGCATCGGAAACCAAAGCGATGGCCTTATCCTGTTTCAAAAGTTCGATTATCTGGTCCGTCTTTTGGACTTGGGAATGCTGGTGGTAGCTTAAC
>JBBABQ010000059.1:0-5594 GCA_041657565.1 Minisyncoccota bacterium
TCGTTGGTGTTCTCCATATTGGTTTTCTTTCCCATCCGTCCGTGCGAATGTGAAAATTGGTCATTTTTTAATTTATTATGCGGTAATTTTAACATTTTAAAGATTGAAGTCAACCCCGTTAGAAATGTTAAATTTTGAGGTTTTTTAGCAAAACCATTGTTCGATGGGCGAACAACGGTACTGTCAATTATCCTAAGAAATAACATTTCTAACGGGGCTAGTCCCTTTCAGATAAAACCAAAAACCCCTTTATAAAGGGGTTTTTAGCCGCTAGATGTCTTTGCTCGTTACCAGTCTTTTCCGTATTCGTTTTCTTCTTCCTCTTCTTCCTCTTCGTTGCCATCATCATCGCTGTCGTCGAGATCTTCGTCCAGATCATCATCGTCATCATCGTCTTCTTCCCATCCGTCTTCATCCGTGTCGTCGCTGTTGAAGTCATCCGGGTCTTCATAGTTGTTCTCGGTTTTTTCCATCGCGAACGGGAGTGAAATTTTTTCTTCGGAATTCATGATATTTAATGTTTATTTTCCCCTGCGGATATTTCTAAAGGCAGGGTATCTTTCTAATTATTCCCGATAAGGGGAATCGACCTTTTAGGGCCCATTTTATTATATTTTAGCGGGCCCGGAACCTAGTTTATTTTTTAAACTAGCTCCCATTATAATTAGACGGACAACATTGTCAAGCTGTGGATTTCTTTAAGTTGCCGGATAAGGGGAATAATTATAAAATATCGTTAAAAGGTCCCTATTATTTTGTTAAAAATAACCAAGATCTTTGGACATGTTTTATTATTCGCTTTTGGCCGCCGGTTTTGGCGGCGGAATGGCGCGCGGCCTTCTCGGCTATATAAAGCACCAATATTCCTATAAAAATGTCGGTTTCAATGTCCCTTATTTCTTAGTGATGGCCTTTATTTCGGGGGCAGTCGGAGTTATGACGGCGGTTGCCGTGAGCAACGCCGGTTTTTTTATAGAAGGGGTGGAATACGTTTCGCCCGGGCTGGCTTTTATCATCGGCTATGCCGGCGGCGATATTTTGGAAGGCATATATAAGGTGGTCATCAATAGTATCTCGTTAAAAAACAAGAAGTAAATTTCATAACAGTTAAACGGTTTTTTATTCTATGGAAAATCCTATCCCGGGTCAGCCTTTTGCCGATAATACGCCAGTGCCAGAAGTACCCAGCACGAACATTCCCGAACCAATGCCAAATCCTTCCGATCTTGGTTCTGCCCGGGCGGCGGCCCAGGAACCGATGCCCGCTCCAAAAATAGTCAGTATGGCCAGCGCGCTTGGAGTCCAGCCTTCGCCGATGCCAAATTCTAAGCCTAAGTGGCCGGTATATTTGGGGGGCGGTCTTTTGACGATAGTTTTTATCTCTACGGCCTCCGCGGCCGCCGCCTTGGCCTTCCGCGTTTGGGATCCGATGTGGAACCCGTTCAGGCCGAGCCCGGAAGAGGTTTTGGCAAAAATGGCTGTCAGTCAGAAGAATTTTAAAACGACCCACGCCGCCGGTAATTTTTCGATAGCCGTTTCAACCGAAGAAGGCAGTATGGAAGTAGGGGCTGATTATGACGGAGATATAGATATTTCCGACAAAGAAAATCCTAAATATGACTTGGGATTGAGCGCCAGGTTCGATATAGAAGGGTCTGGCATGAATTTTGGAGTTCAAGTTGCCGGAGCGGAAGGGGATACTTACGTGAAATTGAACAGCATAGGTTCTTTGCTGGCTATGTTCGGCGCCGATCCTTCCGGTTCCGACACCAAAAAATGGATAAAATACGCCAAGAATTGGAGATCCGACCTTGTAAAAACGCTGGAAGAAAGGAAGGAAGAGTTGCAGCTGTCGGATCAGGACGTCCAGAGATACAGGGATGAAGCCGCCAAAGACGAAGAAAAAGATACCGACGAGCAGACGAGAGAGAGGGTTACGGAAATTATCGCAAATGCCGGAATTTATAAAGTGGCCGAAGAACTGGCGGATGAGAAAATAGGAGACGTGGAAGTTTATCACTATAAAGTGTCTTTGAACAACGATAATTTTAAAAAAGCCTTAATGGACATTGCCCAAACGGAGTCGGAAGAAGGGAAAGAACCTATGGACAGCGACAGTATCGGAAAGTTTTTGGCAGGAGCGGGAGAATTTTCAGGGGATATCTGGGTAGGGAAGAAGGACAATTTATTTTACCGTTTTAAAATGGAAAAGAAGATGGATTACAATGACCTGGCCGATGCTTACGAAAAAGAAGAGGAGAGCTTAATGGATTTCTCTTCTTTTCTGGAGGATGCCGTGATAACTCTGAAACTCCAAATAGATCTCTCGGATTACGATAAAGAGGTCAAAATAGAGATCCCCGGCGATTTTGAAAAAGCGGAAGACAAAGAGATCGAGACTCTGGCCAGTTTGGTCAAATCCGAGGAAGATTATAAAAATTCCTATATCAAGTTATATATGGACCAGATAAAGTCGATCGCATCTATAATTTATAATAACAATGATCCGAACAGCTATACCGGCCTTGTCGATAATCAAGAGTTCAAGACGATATCGGACGATATGAGATCTAAAGCGGGGAGGACATTGATTTCGAAGGTTTCCAAGCAATCTTATTGCGTTTATACGGAGTTGTTGGCGGGCGGCAGGGATACTGATTATGTTGATTATAAATATTGGTGCATTGACAGCACTGGTTTTGCCGGCGGATCCGATCAGGATCCAAGCCAGAAGGGCTATTGCGACGGCAGAACGTTCAAGTGTCCGGCGAGTTCTTACGCCAACTAAGATCATTGAGGTGTTTTACGAAAAATATTCCAAGAAGAGCCGCAAAGCGGCTCTTTTCTGTTTTTGTACGGAATGTGCCGCGGATTTGACTGGATATAAAAATTATTTTACGATAGAAAAACTTTAATTAACGGCCTTGAGAGGCCTTATTCCTACTATTAAAATTAGGCTTTTTTATTTTTTTATGAGGAAAGATATTATAAAGATATATAAGGAGCTTTACGATCTTCCGGAATTGTCCCATAAAGAAGCGGTTAGCCTTGATTTTTTAAGATCATGCCGGGAAAATTATAAATTTATAGTAATAAGCATATATAACGAAAAAAAGGAATTTCTTTTGTTAAGGGATCTTAATAAGGATATAGGCTGGGAGCTGATCGGAGGATATCTGGAAGACGATGAAAGGCTGGAAGACGGCGTGAACAGGATAGTTTTGAGGGAAACGGGTCTGTCCATAGACGAATTGCAACCGGTCGTTTTAGTGAACAACAGCTTCGAATGCGGCGGCAGCGCTGTATGCCATTGCGGTATTGCCTTTACCGCCAGGGCCAGAGGAGAGGTCAAGCCCCAGATGGAGAATATAAAAATAGCGTACTCTAAGAGCGCGCCTGAAAAAATGGCTTATCAGAACAGAAGGATACTTCAAGAATCGATCGACCGGATAAGCTGTAAGTTTATCGGTCCGACAACGAGAGAGATAGAGAGCAGTAAAAAATTTTTCTTGCCGCATTTTTTCAACAAATATTTTATCAATAGCATCGTCGGAAGGCTCTCTTCCAACCGTATAAAAGAAGAGATATTAAAATTGATCTCAGGGAGCCCGAGATCAATAGCCGATCTTTCTTGCGGCGATGATGATCTTATTTTCGATCTGGGGAAAAAATACCTTCCCGATATCTGTTTGGCCAATGATATCTCCTGGAAGCTGATATCCTTGATAAAAGAAAAGGACAAAGAGGGGAAAATAATTTTCACCAACCATGACATCTTGGACCTGCCGCTTGCAAAAAAGTTTGATCTGGCGATATTCAAAAACACTTTCCACCACATACCTTCCGGCGCGCAGGCGGAGTTGATCAAAAATCTTTCGGCCTTATGCGATCAGCTTGTGATCATAGATATCGAAGACCCAAGCCGGTCCGGTTTTTTTGCTAAAATATGGAATTGGTATTATGTGCATTTTTTAGGCGATCAGGGGGAGTCTTTTTTGACTTTCGAAAGTTTCAAGGAGGTCGTAACAAATAATGTAAAAAATAAAAAAATATCTTTTGGAACGATCAATACCATAAAGGGTAGATATTTTTATGCTTCCTCTTCGGACGGCCGGGATCAAGAAGGCAGGGATCGATCATAGGCCGACATCTTGTAAGCGGGCGGGGCAGAGATACAAGATCATTTATCAAAAAGAGCCGCAAAACGGCTCTTTTTGGTTTTTAGAACGTATTTTTAAGATTTTTGTGGATTCGTAGTGGAAAAACCCCCATTTTAAGGGTTTTTTAGGTGTTTTGGAGTGTTTGACAGTGGGGCTGGGGTGGGGTAAATTATATGTGTAGTAGAAAACTGTGGATAAAAGTGGGGATAACTAAGGCAAAAGGTGGATAAGTCGGACTAAAGAGAGAAAAGATTGCCATTATCGGGTAAAGCCATGGAATTGCCTGGCCGGCATCCGAGATATCCCAGATAACAACTTAAGGGTTTAGAAATTAGAAATTAAGAATTAGAAATTGCTTCCGCAATGTTCATCGGCGAATACTCTTACACTATCGATGCGAAGAAGAGACTGACCGTGCCGCCTAAGTTCCGGAAGATTTTAGGCGAAAAAGCCGTTATCACAAGGGGCTTGGACAATTGTCTTTTCCTTTATACCCAGAAAGATTGGGAGGAGCAGGCGGAAAAATTGAGCAAATTACCGTTATCGCAGGCTGATGCCAGAGGTTTTTCCAGAATAATGCTTGCAGGAGCGATGGAAGTGGATATAGACGCTTTGGGCAGGATACTGATCCCCGATTATTTGAAAGGTTATGCCGATCTCGGCAAAAAGATAGTTGTCGTAGGATTGTACAACCGCGTTGAGATCTGGAGCGAAGATAAATGGAAAGAGTATGCGCAAAGGACCGAAAGCCAAGCGGGAGACATAGCGGAAAGATTAAAAGAAATGGGAATATAATCCAAAAATGCACATACCGGTTTTAGAAGAAGAGACATTAAAGATATTGGATCCCAAATCGAACGAGAACTTTATCGACGCAACGATGGGACACGCGGGCCACAGCTTGAGGATATTGGAAAGGACGGGGCCTTCAGGCAGGCTGTTGGGGATAGACCAGACGCCGGAGCAGATCGAAACGGCGAGGAACAGGACAAAAGATTTTGCAGAAAGGGTCGCACTGGTCATGGATAACTTTTCCAACCTGAAAGATATAGCCGGACGGAACGATATCGGTCCGATAAACGGAATACTTTTCGATCTTGGATTCTCGAGCTGGCATGTCGATGAAAGCGGAAAAGGATTCACTTTCCAAAAAGACGAGCCGTTGCTGATGAATTACGCGCCGGACGGTTTGACCGCAGAACAGATAGTGAACCAGTGGCCGGAGGAAGATCTGGAAATGATCTTCAGCCAGTACGGACAGGAAAAGTTCAGCAAAAAGATCGCCCGGCAGATCGAAGGGTCGAGAAGAAAAAAACCGATAACGAGCACGCTGCAGCTGGTGGAGGAAATAAAAGCAGCGGTGCCGCAAAGATACCAGCATGGAAAAACGCATTGCGCAACCAGAGTTTTCCAGGCTTTGAGGATCGCGGCCAA
>JBBABQ010000060.1:0-5538 GCA_041657565.1 Minisyncoccota bacterium
CCGACCGCGGCGCAAGAAGCAAACTTCCGCGGCGGGCGTTGCGCGTCGGCGAAACGCAATCAAAGGTATCTATACCCCGCTCAACGCACTCGAAAAGGTCTTCTATATCGCCTATGCCCAGCAAATGCCTTGGCCGGCCGTCAAGCTTGGGAATAACCCAATCCAAAATTCTATGCATATCCTGTTTGCAATTGCCGAGAGAACCGCCGATGGCAATACCGTCAAAAGGCAGATTTGAAATGAATTTGGTGCTTTGGTCCCTTAGATCTTCAAAATAACTTCCCTGGATTATACCATATAGGGCCTGCTCCTTGTTATGGTACTTCAACGATCTCTCGGCCCAATTATGCGTCCTTTGCATCGACTTGGCGGTATACTCGTAATCGGACAAGGGTGAAGTGCATTCATCAAAAGCCATAATGATATCCGAGTCCAGATTGGATTGGATCTCCATCGATCTTTTGGCATCCAAAAAATGCCAAGAGCCGTCGTAAATGGATTTGAACTCGACGCCCTCTTCGGTTATTTTGGTCAAATTCTTTTTCGGATCGAATTTGGGGGAAGCTTCTTTTTCTTCTATCTCTTCCGCCAATTCGCCGTTAACTTTTTCTCCCGGGAAAAAACCGATCTTGCCTATATCGTGCTCTCGGCCGAATCCCAAAGAAAACGCCTGAAAACCGCCCGAATCCGAAAACAAAGGCTTCGGGAAATTCATGAACTTGTGCATGCCTCCCAGCTTTCTGACGGTCTCATCGCCCGGCTTTAAATGCAAATGATACGTATTACATAGACTGCATTGAACGCCTAATTTTTCCAGATCGTCGGAGTCCAAAGAACGGACCGATCCGAGGGTGGCGACCGGCACAAAATACGGTGTCTGGATATCCCCGTTGCGAGTTTTGATGATGCCCGTCCTGGCCTTGGTTTTATCGTCGCATTTTAAGATCTCGAAATTCAAAACGCTCATTTCTTTTTTGCCAGCGATACTCTCGGATCGCCGTCGCCAAAATAATTATCTATCCATTTATCTATCTCGAAGCCAAGCGGCAAATACATCATCAGCGCCTTGGTATTGCGCGGATGCGTGACCAGTTCGATCTTTTCCATGTCTTTCAGCTCCTCTATGATCATGGCCATCGCCTGTTTGCCGATGCCCTGCCCCTGAAAGCGTGGATCCACCATAAGGCCGCTTATATAAGCCGTTTTGCTTTCCTTAATCTCGTAAGAAATATTTCCGACCGTCTCCCCGTCCTTTTCTATGAAATAAACCGTATTCTTGGATATTTCGTTAAAGGCGTCTTCTTTATCCGTCATCGCGGAATAAATAGGGGTTCCGGCCGCCAGCTTTTCGAGGCCAAGAAACTTATCAATGTCCGCGATAACCGCTCTTTTCAATTCTATTTTCATTTATTTACCGAAGCGAACCGGTATTCTCAGCTCGTCCGTATTTTCGGGAAGACCCGACGGATTATCCTTTTCCATCACTAATGTCCCCGTAGCCGTCGCAGGCGTTTGGAAATCAAGAACCGCCTCGAACTCAACGAAATCCTGGGTCGTCCAGTCGGGCTTGGCTTGCGCCGGTATCAACCCAAGCTGAACGCCGTTGGCATCAAAGATCTTAACAGGAAATGAAGTCTCAGAAAACCAAGTTCCTCTCGCTTCGCCTTTAACGGTCAAGGGACTTTTGACCAGATCGTTCGGCATCGGATAAAAAACCCGGATCAAATTTTGTTTTTCCAAGGCGTTCCCTATGTCCTCAGTAAAGTTTTTTCCGTCAGAAGTTTTGCACTGCCGCGGGTAGCTTTCCAAGATCGCATTCCCTGCGGCAACGCACTGCTCGAAATTATTGATGCTTGAAGAATCGGCGGTTGGAGAAAAAACGCGGTCTTTCAAAAAATTAAAACCGAATAATACCAAAAGAGCCAATACCAATATGGCTCCTCCGGCGACCATTAATATGACATTTATCGGCTTCATAAAATTAGGATATAAGCTCCTTTTTCTATCGCTGGCCGAGGGCTTCTGAAGTTTTATTTCTTCGCAATGCCGTTCTCCATCTCTTCCCATTTTGCTTTCAAGGCAGCAACTATAGCGTCTTTTTCTTCCGCGATTATCTGCGTCTTCTCTTGATATTCTTCAATCACTTTATCGACTATCGCCTCAAAGGTTTCTTTTGTGACGTCTTCCATCTCGACCAAACGTTCTTTAACTATCGCGGAAAGATCTTTAAATTTTTCCTGAAGGTCTTTGGTTATCTCCTTGCCTTTTTCGGTCTTGGTCATCGCCAATCCGATCGCGGCAGCCGTCGCAAGTAATCCGCCTAATATCAATCCTTTTTTGAATTTGTTTTCCATAGAGTTGTCTATCTTAAATTATTATTAATTTGTTATCTATCCTCTATTATTTTTTATCTTCTGTCTTTTCCTGCCTTTTCTTTTTCTGGCTCGGACGGATCATTTTTTCCAACAGAGAGGTTATGCTGGCTAAACCAAAGGAAAAAGCCGCCGTCTTGGACGCCACTTCTTCAGCAACTTTCTCTATCTTCGCTTTCAAAGCAAAGGCTGCTTGGAAAAACTTCATCGAGCAGAAAAGAACTCCCAACAAGATCACCGTGAACAAAGAAAAAAATACCGTACCGCTAACGTAAAAAAGTGTTTCCGCAAGCATAATAATTCCGATTTAACCGATTAACAGCTGTTCTTATGTCCTCATTTTCCAACATCTGAGCCTTCCAGTCAACAGGCAGAACCGCGCCCTTTTACCGGTTCCCCGGACTTTCTGTCTTTTTAATCCCTATGTAGTATAATTGTGTTATGAAATTAAAGATAAAAGACCCCGTCAGCGGCTATTCCCATTTGGCCGGAGCGTTGATCTTCTTGGCGGGAACCGTCCTGCTATTAAAAAAAGCTGGCGATGTCCGCGAGACCGTCTCCTTTTTGATCTTCGGCCTCAGCACCATCCTTTTGTACCTTGCCAGTTCGCTGTACCACTTGTTCGGGGCGCCAGCGGAGAAAATAAGCTACACCAGAAAAATGGACCACGCCCTGATATATCTGCTGATCGCCGGAACGTTCACGCCTTTCTGTCTTGTGCTGGTACGGGGAGTTCTCGGCTGGACCGTGTTCGTAAGCGTCTGGTTGATCGCCGCGGCCGGAACTACCGCTATTTTCTTCGATTCATTTTGGAAAAAAATGCCGAGATGGGCTTCAACCGGTCTGTATTTGCTTATGGGCTGGATAGGGGTCGCCTTGATCTTCCCCCTAAGGAACAACCCGACAGTCCTGGCCTTTATAGCCGCCGGAGGCGTCCTTTATACTATCGGGGCGGTCATATATATCTTGAAAAAACCTAATTTCAATAAATATATCGGCTTCCACGAGATCTTCCATTTTTTTATCCTTGCCGGGACCTTCGCCCATTTCTGGTGCATATATTATTACGTTGCTTGAATATTGCCTTGAAGGCCGCGGCCAACGCCGCGGTTTTTTTATAATAAAAAATCGCGCTGAAACGCGAAAAATCAAAAAAATAATTGGAGGGGGAAGCGCTCAGATAATGAACGAGTCTTCGACCCCTCCCTGCTAGAATGGAAAAGAACTCTTGCGGAGAACCTAAATGGCGGCCAGGAGCGAAACCACTCCCAAGAAAAAACCAATCCCTGGCAGGCATAAGGCGCGTTCTTTCGGCCTCATATTATCCATGGCCTGCTCTTTAAGTATCCCGCTCAGGTTTTTGATCCCTTCTCTTGCCTTCCATCTTTGGTCCCCCATGTAGAGGAGTACCGTTGCGCATATTACTGTGAATATGGCTGAAGTTTCAAGACCTATTGTCCACGTATTCTTTCCTCCATTTAACGGAAATATATCTCCGTTATGCCCAGAAAATCGGGCACCGATATATATTATTCCCCGCGCTAAAAAAGTCAATAATGGATGTCCACCTCTTAATAAATATCAAAAAAAACCGCGTTTTACGCGGTTTTTTAATTTTATGGCGGATCTTCCTTTCTTCCCCTACTCCTTCTCCTCTTCTTCCTTCGGTAAAGCTGCTTTGACAGCAATAACGGCCGCCGCTATTTTAAAAGCATCTCCGATCATAAAAGGCAAAGCTCCTATCGATAATAAATGCTGGAAACCGATCGAAGATCCTTTCGCCAATGAAAGCC
Organism: Minisyncoccota bacterium; assembly: GCA_041657565.1. Classification (GTDB taxonomy): domain Bacteria; phylum Patescibacteriota; class Minisyncoccia; order Minisyncoccales; family JAQTVQ01; genus CAIMDX01. Next base: position 4,166 of record JBBABQ010000060.1, read on the forward strand.
AGATATAAAGCTGGGCCAAGCCAAATCCATAGACAAAAAATAAATTAGCAAAGACCATCAAAACGGCCAGACCGGCATAGCTTCTCGCCTGTTCAAATTTCTCGGTTAGATATCCGACAAAAAAAGCGGCGATGATAAAACCGATCAAATATCCCCCGGTCGGTCCGGCTATAGCGGCCAGGCCGCCCTTCCATCCGGCAAACCAAGGCAAGCCGGCGGCACCGGCCAAAGTATAAATTAGCTGGCTTGTTCCTCCCCACCTGCCAAGCAGTACCGCGCCAAGCAATACCGCGAAGGTCTGCCCGGTGACCGGCACCGGCGTCCAGGGCAAATAAAAACTGGTCTGCGCCATCAGCCCGGTCAAGCAAGCGTAAGTAAGGGCCAAGGCAAGGTTCTGAACAATACCGAGTCCATGCTTCCATTCAAAAAATCTAGCCTTCAACAATTCCGCATGATCTGAATATTGAGTAAATGTCATATTTCTTTTAATAAAATATTATTCCTGCTCTTCGCCTTTAGAATTATCCATTGCTGTTTCCTCATAAAGGGATGGGGCTTTTTCTTTGATCAAATTTTGATTTTCTTTAGCCCAGCTTAATTCATCCTTCCAGTGTTCCCGCGACGGCATAAATTCCAAAAAAGGCAGAACGCCTTCTTTTTCCAATTTTCCCAACTCATCCTTTGGCAGCTCCTTATGGTAATCGAATTTTTTATCGGTCATATAAGCGTCGACTGCCGTTTCGGGATAACCAAGAAGAAGACCAAGTGACCTATCATCTTTATTTTTTTGCGCTTCAATAGCTTTTTCGAGCCCGTTTTCACTCCCCGATACAAGAAAAGAGAAGCAGTACACGCCCTGGTCATCGTGCGGCGGAGTTGCTCTGTATAGAAGCTTTGTTTCCTTTAAAACTTCTTCTATGTTGCAAAATTCTTCTTGAAATTTTCTCTCAAGTTTTTCCTTGTGTTCTTCTGATTCTATAATATCGGCATTACCCAAAAAGGCCGCTTCTTTTCTTTTTAGGATCAGGAGGGCAAGATCTAGCTTGCTGCCGATCTCGATTTCGGACCGTTGCAGCATCTCAATTCTATTTTTCTCAAGACCATCTTCCCCTTCAAGATCGCAGTTATCCGATTGAAGATACTTTTCAAAGTTCATGATATATATTTACGCTGGTTTATCTTTATTCGCATATCCTTCGATCAAGAATAAGATCCCGGCCAGCAGGGGGATGCCGCCAATGATCAAACCTCCCCGCCATCCCGAGGCAAAGATCGACCACAAATACCACGCGCCGAAAGCAACGAATATCCAGCCGCCGGTCCCCGGCCATTTCCAAGCCGCGATCGCCGCCAGCAGAGCCGCGAAAGCAAGC
>JBBABQ010000061.1:0-5341 GCA_041657565.1 Minisyncoccota bacterium
ATCCTCCCCGCCATCCCGAGGCAAAGATCGACCACAAATACCACGCGCCGAAAGCAACGAATATCCAGCCGCCGGTCCCCGGCCATTTCCAAGCCGCGATCGCCGCCAGCAGAGCCGCGAAAGCAAGCAATGCGTGGGACAAACCGCTTTGCCAGCCAAATTCCGGGTCAAACCCTTCCAAAATGAACATCGCAAAAAAGATCACTATCAAAACGGATAAAAACCTAGGCAGATAATATATAAACTTTTTCATATTGTCTTGCAAAGTTAAAAAATTATCAGGCCAAATTCTAAAGATTGACTCTCACAAATATCTTTTTCCCTAATTTTAAAACTAACGGCTGCGTAACTTTTGTTTGCAAATCGGTAATCTTACTTTCGTCATTCAAATTCTTGATCGCCCCGTCTTCAAAAAGCCGGCGCGCCTGGCTCTTGGACTTGATCAAGCCATGCTCAACTAAAACATCGATAAGGACCGAGCCTTTTTCAACTTTTATTTCCGGCATATTTTCCGGCGCTTTTTTCTCGCTAAAAGTCCTCTCCCAATTCAGCGAAGCCGAGTCGGCGGCATCCCGATCGTGATACATCAAAATAATTTCGTGGGCGAGCTTCATTTTAATATCGCGGGGATTGACTCCCGCACCCAGATCTTCCTCGTATTTTTTGACTTTCGACATGTCAATCCGCGTGAGCAAAGTAAAATACCTAATGATCAGCTCGTCCCTTATCGACATTATTTTGCCGAACATATCGTCTGGGGTGTCGAACAAGTTGACCGAGTTACCGAAACTGGAACTCATTTTTCTCCCGTCCAACCCTTCTATAAGAGGATTTGTAAGGATATCCTGTGGTTCCTGATCATAAAGTTTTTGGAGGTCTCTCCCCGCCAAAAGATTAAAACGCTGGTCTGTTCCTCCAATTTCAACATCAGCCCTCACTTTCACGGAATCATAACCCTGCATTAGAGGATAAAGCAACTCCCGCAAAGATACTCTTTTTCCGTCCTTCAGCCTCCGGTCAATATTTTCTCGGGAAATGAATTCGTTAAGAGAAAAAACTCCTGCTTGGCGGCCTATCTCCAGATAGCCAAGCTTGCCCAGCCATTCGCTATTGTGATAAATTTCAGCGGAATCAATATCAATTATCTTTGCCGCTTGCCTGATATATGTTTTTAAATTGTGATTGACTATTTCCTCCGATAACATCGGCCGTTCGCTGTTTTTATCCGATGAATCTCCGATAATGCCGGTAAAATCTCCGATAATGAATATTATTTTATGGCCCAACTCTTGAAAATCCCTTAATTTAAGCAAGGGAATCGAACGGCCCAAATGGATATTGGGACTCGTTGGATCAATGCCCAATTTAACGCGAAGCTGTTTCCCGCTTTTTAGTTTGCTTTCAAGATGAGGTCTGTCTACGATCTCATCAACTCCCCTGCACAACAACTCTTCAATTTTATTCAGCTCCGATAAGTTATTTACCATGTTAAATAATATTATCACGTCCGCATCTTATGCCAAGGCTCAAATATTTTTTTCTTCTCTTTCTACTAGACCATCTTTTAGCCAGATGACCCTGCTCACGTATTTTTTATCATCGGGCTCGTGGGTAACCATCACTATGGTCTGGCCTCTTTCCCTGTTCAATTTTTGAAAAAGCTCGAGGACCATTTTGGCCGAAGCCGTATCAAGATTGGCGGTGGGTTCGTCGGCAAAAAGTATTTTGGGATTGTTGATCAGCGACCGGGCGATCGCCACTCTCTGCTGTTCTCCTCCTGACAGCTCGCTCGGATAATGGTTCAACCTATGGCTCAGGCCAACAACTTTCAACAGCTCTTCGGCGCGTTCTTTATCATGGTTCCCTTCAAGAGCTAAAGCCGGAAGATATACGTTCTCCAACGCGCTCATTTCGGCTATTAAAGCGTATTCCTGAAAAACATACCCGAAATTGCGCAACCTGTATTCCGCCTTCTTTGCCCCCGGAAGATCAATAACGTCAACTCCATCGATAATGATCTTTCCCCCCGTCGGATCGTCAATAAGCCCGAGCTGATGAAGCAGCGTAGATTTTCCGGAACCGCTGCGCCCCATGATCGCCGCGAAATCCCCCTTTGGGATATCAAAAGAAACGCCATTAAGCGCAAGGGTCGGGACTTTGCCCGGGTATATCTTTTTCAAATTTTCAACTTTTATCATATGGATGGATAATATCCGTTAACCCCAGATCGCCTTAAGTATATTTTCCCTCGCGACGATGCGCGCGGGGATCAGGCCCCCAAAAAATCCCGCCAAAAGAAGGCTTATCACGCTGATAACCACTCTCCAGCCGGTATATACCAAATATACATTCCCAAAAGGCAGCCTCAAAGGATGTTCCCTTATCGCCGGGCTCAATATCCCAAACAACAAGACCAGTCCCACGATAATCCCGCAAACAGCGTAAAAAAGGGATTGGAAAACATAGGAAAGAACGATAGTGTTTTCCTTGATGCCGATAGCTTTAAGTATTCCTATCTGCCTCCGCTTATTGACCGCGCTGACATAGATCAGAACAAAGATCGTTATCGCCGCGACGACGATGCTGATGATGCTGACGATATAAGAGATCAGGTCGAAAGCGTCGAGCAAGGTTCCGATGATCGAAATAATATCGGTATATTTTTTTACAACCAAGTTGGGCGCGACTTTTTTTATTTCGGAAACATATTTATCCAAAGCAGCTCCGCTTTGGTCGACCTTGACCAAAACCTCTGAAGCCTCGTTATAGGTAGATAATATCGAATCAGCTTCCTTGGAGGTGATAAAAGCGGCATTGGTTATTGTTCCTATAACGACATTATAGACGCCCTTTACCGTATAAGAACGGACAATGCCGTTGGAATAAGCAACCTGAACCTTGTCCCCCGCCCTGACGCCGCCAAGGTCATTGGGTTGCGGCAAACCATAGCCGCCGGCCAATCCAGCGCCCAAAAGGATCTCATCCGTGCTGAGGCCGTCAAGATATTTTCCATCGATGATATAATCGGCGATAGTAGAGACCTTTTTCTCCTGGTCCGGGTCGATACCGTATATCTGAGCGGAAACCGTTTTGAATTTTCCGCTTTTTTCTTTGTCATAAGAAAACGACCCTCCCAATGTATAATGGCGGGCCGTAGCGATGACCCCGGGTATGGCCTCTATATCCCTGCGGAGCTCTTCCTGGTGCTCAATGTAGTTCTTAACGGTCGGCTCTTCCTGCGGCATGATCTCGATATGCGACGTCGAAGTGTTGACGACCGTTTGAACGATCCCGTTCGTAAGCCCTCCCAATATCCCTGTGATGAACATCAATTCCAAAAAGGAAAGAGAGAGAACAAAGATCAAAAGAGCCGAGGTGGATCTATTTCCCTTAACAATGGATTTATAAGCGATGAAAAACGCTGTTTTTACGCTCTCCAAACTTGGCATGCGGAATTGGCGGCGCCAGGGGTTATCTCTCTTAAATTTCTACATATTATAGCAGATTCCGAACAAAAACCAGCCGAATAGCCCGAGGTAATTCTCCTAAAGATTTCTGGCGACCTGTAAAAATGTCGTGTAATTCTCCTTCAGGTCCTGCAAGTTATCTTCAATGATCTTCAGTCTGTAGATCCTCGAGATGGCCTTGCTGCCCATTATGGCGATATTTTTAGGCAATTTTCCGGCAGCCAGGTTTTTGGCGGCCAAAGCATGGTCGATCAACTCGCCCTCTCCCGAGGTCTGTTTCAAATGCGGATATTTCCCGGCCAGCGACCGCCTGCATTGGGAAAGCACCTGGGGATGGGTCATTATGGTATCTATCTCCGAGAGATCGGCATCCGGCCTGATCATCAAAGCATGCGATATTTTTATCGAAAACTGGCCCGAGATCATGAACTTATGGCTGGCCATAGCCTGTAAAGACTCCTCGACTATCCCCCCGGCGGAATTATGGATGGCGAACTGGCCGCGATCGATCTGCTTCCGTTCAAGGGCGATCATGACGTTTTCCGAAGTATACAAATAATTGGTGTCGTATTCCTTGATACCCTCCTTTCGCGCATAATATATCAGTGCCTCTTCATTGAAACTGCCCTTCCCTCCTTGTATGCCGTAAATGATCTTCTTCATAATTTTACATTTATTACCTTATCAAGACGGCTGCTTTTATTATTCCCGAAAACGATGGCTGGAGCCGAACGATCTTTCTTCTGGCAAAGCGCCAGCGCATACGTTTCTTTTTTATCGGTGAACAATTCAAATTTCGGGAAAGACTCTCTTATCCTGTCCCGAAAAGCGTCTCTGCCGTGTCTGTAAGAGATCCCGACCAAAATAATATCGCCTTTGGAAAAAGATATTTCTCTTCCGACCTTATTTATCTTTTTATTTCTCTTGACGCGGTAGAACATCTCCACTCTTCCGTTCCGGAACCTTACTCCGTGCTCTACGTCTCCCTTCTTCAACCCGGCCTGCTCGACGACTTTTATCAAAAAATCATCGTTCGGTTTTTCCTTGTAAGGCTTGGTCATTTCTTCTTCGCTTTTGCCGGACAGCAGACTGTTGCCGATCAGAAGAACATCCTCCGGTCCCATTCCTTTTTTAATGGCATGCAAAACGCTATTCTCGAAATTTCCAAAAGTATTGCCAAGTAGCATTAAAAAATGGTTGCGGAAACCGGAACTTCTGAAATGATCTGCGGCGGCATCAAAATTTTCGAAATCAAAAACATTCTTTTCCGATTCGCAGACCGGGCATATTGCCAGATCCCTCAACGCTTTGGCCGCCTTACGGACCATGTGGCCGCTTATATCGACCGGACAATAACGGACCGGCATGCGCCGGCTTAATCGCTCCGCGAAGAATATGGCTTTTTTCCCGTTTCCGCAACCCAGATCGACCAGATTGCAAGACGAAAAAGGCATATTCTCGGCGATGGAAGGAAACCGCTCTTCGATCAAAGACACCTCCTTATCGACCACCGATCTTTTATAGTTTTCGTCCTTTTCCAATTCCAAGAACATTTGCGCCTGCTTGGGAGTCGAATACCAAAGCTTGGAATCGGCCAAGTCCCAAGTCTTTATCCCTGCATCGACCGAATACCCCCTTGATAAAAGTTCTTTAAAAACAAGATTGTTAGGGTTCATGAATTTTCCATTTAATTTTTTATTACCGGCTAGACAAACAAAAAACCTCCCGCCGGGGAGGTTTGGCTGTTCTTTTCAAAAATAGGCTATCTTATATCAACAGCAACTGACCTCCCCAACGGGCGGCTAAAGAAGAAAAAGAAGCTCCAATTCCTTCGTTGCGTGTTCATACGGATTATATATATCAAAACCCTGCCA
>JBBABQ010000062.1:0-468 GCA_041657565.1 Minisyncoccota bacterium
TGACTCCAGAGCGATCGCGCTCCTGCCGATATAATTATCTTTCGCCTTTTTTAATTCGCTTGCAGAAACCTCCTGAACCGAGATCTTTTTAAACTCTTGGAGGATAACTTTGATCCCTTCCTCCAGACGGGAGCTGTCCAAATTGGCAGTAGCCATCAATGATCCGACGTCCGGATCGACAAGATTGTCCGCCTGGACGCTATAAGCAAGGCCTCTTTTTATTCTCACCTCTTCCATCAAACGGGAAGTCGACATTCCTCCCAATATGATGCTAAGGATCTCCAAAGCATATCTTTTCGGATAAGAACAATTATAGCTTCTGACCCCTATCCCTACTTGCGTTTGCTTCGTGTCTTTTTTGTAAACCAAAATCTCCGGCTTCTCCTGTTTTTCCCAAACCAACGGTTTCGAAAACGGCTTGGACGAAGAAATGGGTCCAAAATATTTCCCCGCCAGATCTTCCGCATT
>JBBABQ010000062.1:478-5174 GCA_041657565.1 Minisyncoccota bacterium
ATTTTGGCCGTTAAAATTACCTGAAATGCAAACTATGGTATTGGACGCCACATATTGAGACTGGCGGTAAGCAACAAGCTCTTCTCTGCTTATTTTAAGAACCGTTTCTTTGGTCCCGCCGATATCCCAGCCAGCCGGCTGATCCCCATAAAGCAGCTCGTTCCAAAGGGTTCCGATATATCTCATCGGATGGTCGTAATACATATTAAGCTCTTCTATGATAGTTCCTCTCTCTTTCTCGATCTCCGCTTCCGGAAGGGTCGCGTTCAAATACATATCCGAGACCCAATCCATCGCGACCTCGAATTTCTCCGTCTGGACCTTGGCGTAATAGCCGGTGTAGTCCGGACCGGTAAAAGCGTTAAAACTCCCCCCGATCTCGTCCATTACCCCAAAAACGTCCATTTCCGTCGGAAATTTTCTAGTTCCTTTGAAAAGCAGATGCTCTAAAAAATGGGATATCCCGCTTACCTCTTTCTTCTCGTATTTCGATCCCGTTCCGATCAAGGCCAAAACCGTGACCGTCTTGCTGGTATCGGACGGCACGGTGATGATCCTTAAACCGTTGCCTAAAATAGTTCTTTTGTACATAGTTCGATTAATCTCACGAAATCCAAAGCCCAAATGTCAAATCAAGCACCAAGCTCAAAATCCCTGCCTGTCCGGCAGGCAAAACCGTTTTTGAAATTTGGATTTTGGATTTGATTTGAAATTTGGATTTTGATATTTGGATTTAATTAAATAGAGGGTCTTTAACGTTTCGTTAGCAGCCAAATTTTCCCCTTAATATTCCCATGAGGTCTGAGATATTCACTCTCTCCTGCGTCATTGTATCGCGATCGCGCAAAGTGACGTCGTTGTTCTGCAAACTGTCGAAGTCGATAGTTATCGCGTAAGGAACGCCAACCTCGTCCAAGCGGCGATAACGGCGTCCGATCGATCCGACCTCGTCGTATTGGCAGTTGAAGCATTCTCTGACCAGATCCCGGACCTCTTTAGCCTTGTTGACAAGATCCGGCTTGTTTTTTAATAAGGGCAATATTCCAACCTTAACGGGCGCCAAATTTTTCGGCAGTCTCAAAACCGTTTCCGCTTCTTTGGTGGATTGGGTGGTTTCGGTTCTCCCGCCCTGGATCTCTTCAAAAGCGTCGCAAAGAACGGCGAAGAAAAGCCTCTCCACTCCGCAGGACGGCTCGATCACATAGGGAATGTACGACGTTTTGTCCGTTTCGTCAAAATATTTCAGGTCCGTGCCGGAATGCTGCTGGTGTTTTCCCAGATCGAAATCGCGGCGATTGGCTATCCCCTCTATCTCCGCCCACCCCCAAGGAAATTTATATTCCACGTCAACGCAAGCCTTGGCATAATGAGCCAATTCATCGGGACGGTGGGGCCTGAACCTCAAATTTTCTTTTTTCAAACCAAGATCTTCGACATACCAGCGCATTCTTTCGCTGGTCCAATAATCAAAGGCTTTCTCGTCCTCTCCCGGCTTGACGAAATACTCCATCTCCATCTGCTCGAACTCCCGGCTGCGGAAAATAAAATTGCCGGGAGTGATCTCGTTGCGGAAAGCTTTTCCGACCTGTCCTATCCCGAAAGGGACCTTCACTCTCTGGGTGTCGAGAATGTTTTTATAGCTGGCGAAAATGCCCTGCGCGGTCTCCGGCCTTAGATAGGCCAGGGAAGCGTTGTCTTCGACCGGGCCGACAAAAGTCCGGAACATCAAATTGAATTTGCGCGGTTCGGCCAATTCCCCTCCGCAATCGGGACATTTGGCGCTGGCCAGAACTTTAGCCATCTGTTTGATATCGGCCGTGTCCTTGGCCTCTTCATCCGTGAAGCCGAGCTTCTTAAGCTCTCCGGAATCTCTTAATTTTTCCATCAAATGATCCGCTCTAAACCTTTTATGGCATGCCTTGCATTCGGCCAAAGGATCGGAAAATTCAGTGGTATGGCCGGAAGCCTCCCAGATCCTGGGACTCATAATAATGGAGCTGTCCAAGCCGACAACGTCGTCGCGCTTTTGGACCATGGACCTCCACCAGGTCTTCTTGATATTATTTTTCAACTCCGCTCCCAAAGGGCCAAAATCAAAAAAACCGCCGAAACCGCCGTAAATTTCAGAGCTCGGGAAAACCAATCCCCGCCTCTTGATCAAAGAAAGAACTTTCGATGCTGTGTCTTCCATAAGATTTTACCTGCCAGCCAAAAGGTTTCGGCAAAGATCTTTTTACCAAAACCTTGAGGAAGAGGAGATGCTTAAATTATTATTTGATATTCGGCTGTAAAGGCCTGATCTCAGAATACAAGTTCGCGTTCGTCCACTGGTCCTCCCCGGATATCTGGGCCGCATCCAAAACCATCATGCTTTTCCCCGCGTCCTCAGCCGCCGGGATCGCCGACAGCTGGAAAGCGCAAGTCTTCGGCTCGGTCAAAATACCGGAACCGGCCTCCAGGTCTCCCACCTGCCAAAGGATCTCCCGGGATTGGGAGTCGTAAGTAATCCCCGAATTCTCCGCGGGCCACATTTTGCTGGTGAAAATGATGCCCTCCGGAAGGACCGTCCTTATCTTCACGTTCTTCGCATCGTTGAAAGAATTGCTGACCTTCCAAACCACGGCAAAAGTATTCGCCTGGCCCGGGGTCAACGGGATCGATCCGCCGCTGACAAAATATTTGCTGTCCAAAGACGTTTCTCCCGACCCTCTCAATGTCGAAGCGACGCGATTCGTGAACGTCTCTACCGCCTGGCTGATAAAGATCTTATTTTTGATCTCCGGGTTCTTGTCGGCCAGGCTCTTCATCGTCCGGCTTTCGTCTTTCAATACCACCCAAAACTCAACTTTTCCGCTCTCTCCCTTTTCCAAATAACGGAGCTGCGGCACTTTCTGGCCGTCCCAGATAATGGAGTTGTCCCCTGAAGTAAAGTTGCCCTCCGGAGCGTTGATCGTAGAGAAATCAAGCCCCTTCCCTTCCAGGCGAGAGATCAGGGTCAGATCGGTCAAAGCTTCGTCTCCCACATTGGCAAAAGATATCTCGTAATGAAGGTTGTCTCCGGGCAAAGCGGTATACTGGGGGCTGTTGTTTATCTTCTGGGAGATATAAAGATCGGGAGCGGTGATCCCGATGACCTTGTTCGCTTCCTGAAGAACTATGAATTTCCCATCCTGCCAAACGCCGATCTTGGCTTTGAACATCTTTTGATCTTTCGCCTGGCCGCTCAAGGAGCCAGTAACCTCTATTTTTCCTCCCTCCCCTTCGTTAAGGCTATCTATATTCCAATTGATCTTCTCCAGATCGTCGGGCTTGGAAGAAACAAAATTAAAACCTTCAGGATATTCGATCTCGCAGGTCAAATTGGTCAGGGGATAGGGGACATTGGAAAAATAATTCATGCTAAAAGTGAAATTCTTCCCGGCAGAAACTTTGGAAGAGGCGAAATCAAGGGTAAAGTTCATCGCAGCCTTCTGAACGATGGTCGTGAATGTGGTCGAAACTTCATTGCGGGTGTTTAGCCCTTTAGGCTGGAAGGTCAAGGTCGCTTTCGCCGTCTTGGATTCGTCTCCTTCGCCCAAAAGCCGGGCTGAAAAATCAACACTGCGCTCTTCTCCCGGGTAAAGGTCTCCTTTGAGTTCCGCGGAAGACATCCTTTGTATCCTGTCCTTTCCCTCAAGAATGGAATTCGGAGGAAGCTCGAAGGAAAGCTCAAGGTTCTCCACTCTCACGTTGCCGTTGTTCTTGAATTTGACCGTGTACTTTATTTCATCTCCCAGCGCCACGCTTTGCGGGCCGAGTATTTCCAGCTTGACCGTCTCTTCCGAATAAGTGCTTTGTTTCCAAAGATAAAAGCTGGAGATCAACGCCAGGATCAAAACAAAAAAAATAAAAATAATTTTTTTACTCATCTTTTTTTCTGCGATTTATTTATAAACTATTTTTTACCGCTTACTTTTTTAACTCCCAGCCAAAGGTCCTCGCCGTCGATCTTCACCTGTTTTTCCAGCCTGAACTTCTCCGAATCCTTCCGGCCGCAACCGATCGCCTTGGCTATGGTTTCCTTAACGATCATTTTAGCATTTTTAGATAAAATATCATCAAGCTGGCCCGCTCCTTTGAATTTTATTTCGATCTTGTCCTCGGGCTTCAATCCGGACTCCTTGCGCATCTGCTGGATCTGCCTGACGACCTCCCGGATGGTCCCCTCCTCCTTCAACTCCGGCGTAATATTGGTGTCCAACAAAAATTCTACGGGCGAACCGTTAACGTTAAATTTCCCTGCTTCCGCCGACATAATGATTTTTTTGACGTTCACCTCCTCTCTGATCACAGCCAGAAGATCCTTGGAAATACTGTCTTTCTCTCCTTTTATCTCAAGCACGGCCAACGGCTGCCTTACCTTGATCTTGGCTTTGGCGCGTTCCGCCAAAACAGCGGCCGCAACGATTTTTACCTTTTCCATCTGCTTTTCCAGGTCTTCTTTGATCAACTTCTTTTCGGCTTTCGGATAATCGGCCAGATGGATGCTTAACGGATCCTTCTTCAGCTTAAGCTGCTGGTAAAAATGCTCGCTCGTAAAAGGCGTGAACGGCGCGATCAACTTGCAAAAATTTATCAAAATATAATAAAGGGTCTGGCCCGCTTCTTTAAGCTCGGCCTTGGTCTCCGGTTTTTGGAACCTCTTTCTGGATCTTCT
>JBBABQ010000063.1:0-5171 GCA_041657565.1 Minisyncoccota bacterium
TTCGGCCAGGGAGGACCATTTGCACGAGTGCTTCGTCCTTTTAACGACCGGTGATTATGATCAGGCTAAAGAGAGCGGTTTATTGCTTTTGGAAAAAAGCATTCGCCACCACGAAGAGATAAGAGGGCTAGAGGAAGAAGTTAAATTCATCATTGCCGGGAAGGGACTGCCGATCGTTTTTGAAGGTTCCAAGAATTGGGATATCGAATTGCTCGGGGCGGTGGCTTCAAGGATAGTGCGCCAGACGGATAAACCCGTTTTTGTTTTCAAGATAGGAGAAGAGACGAGCAGGGGGTCGGTCAGGGCGCCGAAAGGAATGGATGTGGTCAAGGCAATGGCCAGTTGTTCGAGCCTGCTTGAAATGTTCGGCGGACATCCGCCGGCAGCCGGTTTTACAGTTAAAAATGAAAATTTGGAGAAATTTAAGGACGGGCTGATAGAATATTTCAGCCATCAGAGCTCGCAGATCAAAAATTCTTAGTAATTTGGTAATTATTTATGCGCGGACGCTGTTTGCGCAATTAAATCAAATTATAACGTTCATGATCTTTCAGAAACTGATCAAAAAAATACGGAAAAAGTTCCAGAAAGGCTTCACTCTGGTCGAGATCATGGTGACCATCGCCATCATCGGCCTTCTGTCCGCTTTGATCTTTGTGGGTGTCCAGTCTGCCTTGGCCAGCGGCCGGGACTCCCGCCGCCAAGGAGAGCTGTCCCAGGTCAAGAAGAGCCTTCAAGCCTACTACCTGGCGAACGGCAACAAGTACCCCACTACCGCCTTAGCGGGTATTTCTTTGGAAGAGGACAATGATGCCGATGGAGATTTCACCCAGGCCATGAAGGGCGGAGGCTATCTGCCCAAGATACCCAGAGATCCTAAGCACAACGTGGAAGCCGACTATTCCTACAAATACATCGCCACCACCACCGACTACTACACCCTTTGCGCTAAGTCCGAGTCCAAGGGAGGATACCTATGTGTCACCGGAGGCACCGGGGTCGCGCTGGAAGACGATGCTCCGATGTTCGGAAGCTGGGGAGGAGCCGTTTTTGCTTGCGGAGACATATTTTCTTACGATGGTAAGGACTACAATACCATTGAGATCGGGACGCAATGCTGGTTCTCTCAAAATTTGAATGTGGGAACTATGATAAATTCTTGCAGTGGAGGGTATCTTGGCATTTGTTCTAATGCTGTTCCGTCCCAAACAGAAAATAGCCAAGGGAGCAGTTGTGTCTCCATCAAAAAGTTTTGCTATAACGACAGTGAAAGCAATTGCAATACTTATGGCGGACTTTACCAATGGGACCAGGCTGTTTGCGGTTCCGGAGTCGAGCCTGCAAGGGGAGTTTGCCCTGAAGGCTGGCACATTCCCAGTGATGCTGAGGCTAAGACTTTGGAAATGGCGATAGGGATGGATCAAGCACAGGCTGACGCAACCGATTGGAGAGGGACAACAGAGGGAGATGAGCTAAAAATAAGCGGAGCGTGTCAAGGAAGAAGCCCCTGCGGCACATCCGGATTTGACGCGCTTTTAACGGGCTATCGCAATACGGGAGGGCCGTTTTATCAATTGGGTTCCGCTACTTATTTTTGGACTTCTTCGCAGCCCGGTGCTGGAGCGTGGGCAAGAAATTTTTGGAATAATCAAGCGCGATCTTATCGAGCAAATTTTGGGAAAACAGTTTCTTTTCCGATACGTTGTTTACAAGATTGAACTGTTAGTTCGATCACTGCGATTTTCATCAATTATTATTTCTGTTAAAATAAAAAACGCCAGCCGGCCTGGCGTTTTCTAATCATTTGATCGAAAAGGCTAAATTTATGGATTCAAAAACGATCAGAGCAAAATTTTTAGGATATTTGGAAAAGCAGGGCTGCAAAATAGTTCCGTCCAGTTCCATTGTGCCGGAAAACGATCCGACCACTTTGTTCACCAGCGCGGGAATGCAGCAGATGGTTCCTTATTTATTGGGAGAGAAGCATCCGCTCGGCACGCGCATCGCCAATTCCCAGAAATGCTTTCGGGCCAAGGATATCGAAGAGGTTGGAGACCTTCGCCATAATACTTTTTTTGAGATGCTTGGCGACTGGTCCTTTAACGATTTTTTCAAAAAGGAGCAACTGGCTTGGATATTCGAATTTTTAACGGAAGAGGTCGGGTTGGACCCAAAAAGGCTTTACGTGACAGCTTTTCGCGGCAGCCCAAAAGATAGCATTCCCAAGGATACCGAAACAGCCGATATCTGGAAAGATCTTTTCAAAGGAGCGGGAGTGGAAGCTAAAGACGCCGATCTTTCCGAAATGAACGGGATGAAAGAAGGCGAAAGGATCTTCTATTACGACGAGAACAAAAATTGGTGGTCAAGATCGGGCAACCCGGAGAATATGCCGATCGGGGAGCTGGGAGGTCCGGACTCGGAGATATTCTGGGATTTCGGCGAAGGGCTGAAATTGCACGAGAACTCTCCCTGGAAAGACCAGCCTTGCCACGTCAATTGCGATTGCGGCCGGTTTTTTGAGATAGGGAACGATGTTTTTATGCAATATATCAAGACCCAGGACGGGATCAAACCTTTTGCCAATAAGAATGTCGATTTCGGGGGAGGGCTGGAGCGTATTGCCGCCGCATCAATAGACAGCCCGGACGTTTTTAAAACAGACCTGTTCCTACCCATCATAGAAAAAATAGAGGAGATGTCGGGGAAAAAATACGGCGGTTCCGACAGCGAAGAGGACAAGGCTTTCCGCATCATCGCCGACCATGCCAGGGGAGCGGTTTTTCTAGTGGCTGACGGAGTGGTCCCCTCCAACAAAGAGCGCGGCTATTTCGCCCGAAGGGTTGTCCGCCGGGCGCTGGTAAAAGCCCAAAAACTTGGAATCAACGAAAATTTCATGGCGCCGATAGCGGAAATTGTCTATAATATCTACGAGGGAGTTTATGATCTTCCGAAAGAGAAAATAACCGAAGAGCTTGAGAAGGAAGAAACAAAATTCAGAAGAACTTTAGTGGATGGTTTGAGAGAGCTTGAAAAAATGGCAGCTTTCGCAGGCAATAATCTTTCCGGAAAGCAGCTGTTCGATCTGCACCAGAGCTACGGTTTTCCGTTGGAGCTGAGCCTCGAGATCGCTAAAGAAAAAAATATTGCGGTAGAAGATTCCGCAATCGTCGGTTTTGCCGATTTGGAGAAAGACCATCAAAATCTTTCGCGCACCGCGAGTGCCGGGATGTTCAAAGGAGGATTGGCGGATACGGGCGAGGAGACCAAGCGATTGCATACGGCCGCGCATTTGATGCTTGCCGCCTTAAGAAAAGTGCTCGGCGATCATGTGATGCAGAAAGGATCGAATATCACAGCCGAACGTTTGCGTTTCGATTTTTCGCATCCCCAGAAGATGTCGGACGAACAGATAGGATCGGTGGAAGAGATCGTAAACGAACAGATAGCAAAGAATATTCCGGTCATCGAAAAAGAGATGGCCTTGCAGGAAGCAAAAGACCTTGGGGCGATGGGAGCGTTCGAGGGAAAATACGGGGAGAGGGTGAAAGTTTATTCCATAGGCGATTTTTCGAAAGAGATCTGCGGAGGGCCCCATGCCCTTAACACAGGCGACCTTGGCCGCTTTAAAATAGCCAAAGAAGAAAGCTCCGGCTCCGGCGTCAGGAGGATAAAAGCAACGTTAGGCCGGGACAAAAAATAAAATTTTAATTTAGTTAAGCCAGTTAATTTTTTACCCCTTCCATTCATTTTATGGCCAAAAAAATCTTCGATATAGTGCCCCCGGGCTACAGCGAATCCAAAGAAAAAAGACAATCTTTGGACTGGGGAGACAAGGAGCTGAGATCGGCGGCTTCCAGGAAGCCGTCCGGAAGATCTTCTTCTTTTCCAAAGTTTATAATGTTTTTTTTGCTGATATGCCTTGCCGGCGCCGGCGCGGCTTATTTTTTGATCGATGCGAAAGCTTCGGTCGAAATATGGCCGAAACAAAAGTCTATTGCCAACGGTCCGGAGCAGATATTGCTTAAAGAAGGCGCGGTCCAGGTCGATTATGAAAGGAAGGTGATCCCGGCGATCCTGATAGAAAAAACGGAAAAATATCCGGAAACGATCTCCTCGACCGGAGCGGTCGGGTCCAAATCAAAGGCTTCGGGAACCATAACGCTTTATAACAAATATGATCCGCCAAAGTCTTTCGACTTCATCAAGGGAACTCGTTTTATTTCCAGCGACGGCAAGATATTCAAAGCGGTTGGCGCCATAAAATTGCCGGAAGCCAAATATGACAAAGGAAAATTGGTAGAGGGTTCCGTCGAAGTTCGAGTTGAAGCGGCTGAGGGCGGTTCCGATTACAATATCCCGGCTTCCGATTTTTCGCTTCCCGGCTTGAGCGGCACCAATTCCTATGCCAGCGTTTGGGGAAAAAGCGATAAGGCTATGGCGGGCGGATCGGAGACCGGAGCAAAGGTGGTGACGAAGGAAGATATAGAAGGAGCAAAGAAACAGTTTGCCGAGAGCGCTTTTCAAAAAGCGAAACAGGACCTGGCGGCGGCCGTCCCTTCTGGATATATTTTGATCGATAAGTTTTTGTCGCAAGAAGCGAAAGGGGATCAAACATTGTCGGCCCAGGAAAAAGACGCGCGCGACACGTTCGAGATCTCCGGGGAAATATATTCCAAGGCGCTGGTTTTCAAAGAAAGCGATATCAACGCTTACGCCGATAAATTGGCCTCCAGGACCCTTAGCGTCAATAGGCTGGTCCCGGGAAGTTTGAAGGCGTCCTACGAAGGAGACAGCATCGATTTCAGCCAAGGCACGGCCAAATTGAAATTGTCGGCATCGGCGATGATGTATGCTTTGGACGACGAACAGGACTTAAAAAATTCTCTTAAGGGGCAGAGCCTGGATTACGCCCGGTCGATGTTCGACAATGCTTCGGAAACAATAGAGAAGGCCGATATAAATATTTCTCCTTTTTGGAAGAAAAATTTTCCGGCCGATCCCTCCAAGCTTGAAATAAAAGTTACTTTCGAAAAGCAATAAGGATGCCGGCCTGATATGTATCGGAAAATAATGGTTTCGGCTTATGCCGGTGTTTAAAATCCTTGGACTGAAGGGGTTGACCCCGTTAGAGATTTTACATTCCAGGGCCAGAAATTTGCCCATTGTTC
>JBBABQ010000064.1:0-5074 GCA_041657565.1 Minisyncoccota bacterium
TACGGCGAATTCAGCCGAGTTGCCGGTCCCGTGCAGAAAAAAATTAACGGAAAAAAGAAGGATGACCGTTCCGATGACTATCTGAAAAACTCTTTTCGAAAAATCTTCCAAATTCTTTTCGTACAAGCTTTGCCTTTTCCCTTTCGAAGCAATGCCTTCTATTTCGCCGTAAACGGCCCTTTTCCCGGTCGCGATGACCAGGGCTTCGGCTTTGCCGGACACGACCGACGAACCCCCGAAAGCTATGTTGGCCGCATGGTAAATATCCGCCGGGCCTCCCATGACCGGATCTCCGTTTTTGGCGGCCGGAACCGATTCTCCTGTAAGCACCGACTCGTCAATGGAAAGATCTTTGCTTTTTATTATCCTCAGATCCGCCGGGACGATATTCCCCCTCTCAAGCAAAATTATATCTCCGGGAACGATTCTGGCCTTATCTTCTTCTATCTCCTTGCCCTCACGGATAACGCGCGTTTTCCTAGAAAGATAGGATTCCAAAAGTTTGACCGACTTGACCGCCCGATATTCCTGGAAAAAACCAAGAACCAGGTTTATGGATAAAAAGATGAATATAAGGATGCCGCTGATCTTTTCTCCCGGTATGATCAAAGAAACCGCGCCTGCCGCAAAAAGGAAAAAGAAAAAAGCCGATTTGACCTGGCGAAAAAGTATTTCCAGAACGATAGAGCCTTTTTCCTCGATCTTGTTCGGGCCGTGAACGGAAAGCCTTCGTAAAAGATCTCTTTCGTCCAAGCCTTCCGGACGGCTTTCCAAAGACCGAAGCGCTTCCTCGGCGCTGAGGCCGAGATATTTTTCAAAATCCATATTTATAAAAAAATCCCGTTATCATTTTCTCTCCCGAAAAAGTTCGAATATTCCCATTAAAGGCTCGAGGCTCTCTCCCTTTACGGCCAGATCGAATTTTTGAAAAGCGGCGGCGTAAAACAGCTCATCCCTTTTATCATCTTTGCGCGGATCATCGATCATTATCCTCAAAACATTTTCATCCCCCTCGGCCATCGATGCGTCATCCAGGCTATCGCCCACAAGGATAATATTCGGCCGCGACCCCATAATGGCTCCAAGCTCTTTGTGCGCCACTTCGCTTTTATTCAAAGTATGAACAAGGGAATCTTTTTCCCAGCCACTCATGCGTCCGTTCTCGTCGAAGAACAGATTGGTGGACAGCAAAGCCGCCGGACGGATATCAAATTTTTGGAACCATAGCTCTATTATGTCCCTTATTCCCGCCGAAATTATTACAGCAGGAATTTTTTTCTCTTCACAAGTTCTAAAAAATTCTTTCGCGTAAGGCCTTATCGCCATCTTCTCTTCAATATCCTTTGTGATATCCGACCATTTCGTCCCGTTCTTTTTATGGACGTCCAGCGACCCCTCCCACCACTCGACGGCAAGATCCGGAGTCATTTTGTTTTGGAGCTCCAGCGGCCGGTATTTTTCGTACAGCTTTCTGATCTCCGCGGCAGTTTCTTCGCTCAAATGGCTTTCTAATATTCCCCAAGTGGTGGCATCCTGGCCGGACCTGATATCGCTGGGGGTCAGCGTCCGGTCAAAATCCAAAAGAAAATGGAGATTCCTCTCCCCCTCTTTCGCTATCTTCTCCATCTTTTTCAAAACCTTGGCCTCGTCCCTGTAAGCAAATTTTTGCAATATCTTTTTCATACCCGTCCATTTTACCAAAAAAATCTTCTTCTTAGAACAAGCCTTGATTGCGGTGCTCTTTGATGGCAGAATGAAAAAATATGGAAAACAAAAAAACAAGGGTGCTGTTGACCGGCGGAGCCGGTTTTATAGGGCACCACGTCCTTGAAGGGATATTGAAAGAAACCGACTGGGAAATAGTTGTTTTAGACAGGCTGGACCTTCCGGGAAGCCTTGAAAGGCTTAGGGATATCGAAGTCTGGGAGGCTAATAAGCATCGCGTAAAATTCGTCTGGTGGGACCTGAAATCCCAAATGAACCAATATGTTTCGAAAGACATCGGCGAAATAGACCACGTTTGGCACCTGGCGGCGAACTCCCACGTGGACAGGAGCATAAAAGATCCGGCCCTTTTCGTGATGGATAATGTCCTGGGAACGACCAACCTGCTGCTTTGGGCCAAAGACCGTCAGCTGAAAAAATTCATATATTTTTCCACCGATGAGGTTTTCGGACCGGCACCCAAGGGAGTTTTTTACAAAGAATGGGACAGGTACAGATCTTGCAATCCCTACGCCGCCTCGAAAGCCGGAGCCGAAGAGATGTGCCTCGCTTTCTGCAATACTTACGGTCTTCCGATCGTTATCACCCATACGATGAACGTCTTTGGAGAAAGGCAGCACCCGGAAAAATTCATACCCATGACCGTCAAAAAAATACTTAACGGCGACAAGGTCCTGATCCACGGAGACCCGGAGAAGAAAATACCGGGGAGCCGCCTTTGGATCCACGCCAGAAACGTCTGCCAAGCCCTTCTTTTTATAAACGAAAATGGAACCGTCGGAGAAAAATATAATATCGTGGGAGAAAAAGAAGTGGATAATCTGGCAATGGCCCGATTCATAGCCAAAACTCTCGGCAAAAAGCTTGAATACGAATTTATGGATTTCCATTCGAGCCGCCCCGGACACGATCTCCGCTATTCCCTGGACGGATCATTACTAAAGGAAATGGGATTCAGTTATCCGAAGGATTTCGAAGCATCCCTGGAAAAGACCATCAAATGGATGGTGGATCCTAAAAATATCAAATGGCTTGTCGTTTAAAGTTCAGGCTCCGGGCAAAAATTAAAAACGGCCTCATCGGCCGTTTTTTCGCCCGCCTTTTCTCAAAAAAACGATACACCCGCGGCGGACGAACTTAACGAGAGAAGAAACAACGCAAAGGAACAGTTCTCCCGAGTTCAGCAGGCCGGTCTTATGCAAGCGGACGAAACCTTTCAATTCCCCTTTTTCCATTTTCCAAAGGCTTTTAGTTATACCCCCCTGGCCGTAAGGAAATTTGTATTGCCGGGTCAAGGGAATATCAAAATGAACAGCTTTATTCCCTTCCGATATTATTTTCATCCACAAAAAACGGTCTTCAGCCCAAAACGCATCCTCGGGAAAGCGGATAGGAATATCTCTTCTTAGCATTACGGCGGATGTGACGAAATAACGGGAGACGAACATAAATCTAAATTTCGATACCGGCCTCGCCATCGATTTTTTAAAAAACCGGTCCGGCTCCGCCGGTCCGCCCTCCGACCAGATGCATTCAGTCCCGGCAAGAACAACCTCCGGATGGCCAGACATATATCCATATTGGATGGCCAGCTTTTCCGGATGCCAGCTGTCATCGGAATCCAAAAAAGCAATGTACGGACAGACAGCGGCGTCCCAGCCGGCATTGCGGGCTTTGGCCTGTCCTCCATTTTCGGGAAGAGTTATGATCTTGACCCAATCCGCACCGAATTCCTCCCGCAGGCCTTTCAGCACGTCGGCCGTGCCGTCCCGGCTTCCGTCGTTTATAAGGATCAGCTCTGCTGGCCTTAAAGTTTGCGCAGCGACCGATCTGGCCGCCCGCGAAACGGTGGCCTGGCAATCATAGCAAGGAATAATAACGCTGACGGGAATTTTTTCAGTTTCCATATCTTTTCTTTTTCATATCCGCCGCTATCTTGTCGTGGCGCCGCCATTTTCCATAGCGGCCGAAAGCGGCGTCAAAAACCAACTCCGTAAAAAAAATATAATACGGTTTTTTGTATTTTATCGTAAAGAAAACGGCCTTGAAAAATTTATAAGGAAGATATGCGGCGGACAATAAATACGCCCGCCATTTCGGAAGATAGCGGTTCCAAAGAAGAAAAAGGTTTCGTCCGGAATAATAGTAAACAAAAGGGCTTGTCTTGCCGAGAGTTTTGCTGACCTTGTGGTAAATTATAGACGAGGGAACCACCGCCAGTTTATATCCAAATTTTATCGCCCTCAGCGAAAGGTCCCAATCTTCGCAAAAAAGGAACAATTTTTCATCGTAACCCCCTATTTTCGAAAATACGGACAAAGGCATCAAAGCCATGCATCCGCTTATCCATCCGGTAAAAAATGGTTCGGCCGGAGCTTCTCTTGTGCTTCTATTGAAATAAATATTCCTGCTCCCGAGCTGCCAGCTGAATTGATCACCCATATGCCAGATCTTCCCGGGATCGTCTGCGTACCGTATCTGCCCCTCGATCAGGCCGGCCTCAGGATGGGCATCGGCGTATTCTACGATAGGCGAAAGAAAATTCGGATCGACCAAAGTATCGTTGTTCAGAATAAGAGCATAGGGAATATCGTTGACCTGCGCTTGCTTCAGCCCCAGATTGTTCCCGGCGCAAAAACCCAAATTTTCCGGAAGAGAAAATAAAATTATTCTTCGCATCCCTTTCCGTCCGCCAAAACCATCTCCGTTCCCGGCCAGCTTTTGCGCCGCGGGCAGGCTGAACCTTGATTCCGGAATGCCATGCGATACTATCCACTCTTCGATCATTTTTATCGAATCATCGGTTGAGCCGTTATCGACCAGCACCACTTCGAAATCGACCGCCTCCGCCTTTAAAAGCGACTCAAGGCAATCAACGGTATATTTCCAGCCGTTCCAATTAAGAAGGATGATAGAAACCTTGGGATAGTTCATGCAGTTGGCCTCTATCAAGAATGGACGATCTTATGCTCGAAAGAATCTTTATCGTTCGGATCGAATATATCGTTCTGCGCGCTCACAAGATAAACCGTCTCGGATCCCTTATTGGCAACGGCGTGAGCGACATTCGGATAAACGGCAACTCTCTGCATGGCCTCCGAAGAAAAAAATATCACTTTTTTTTCTTTGGTCTCCATATCCTCCAGATGGATCTCCGCATCGGCGCCGATCAAAAAGAACCACTCCATCCTTTTTTTATGGTAATGATTTCCGCGGACGCATCCGGGTTTGATCGAAGCGACATAGATCTGCCGGATCGATTGGCCTTCCGGGACCTGGTCCTGCTTGAGCGCCTCCACAAGCCAGCCGCGTCCGTCGCCGTGAACCTCCAATTTTTCTATTTCATAAA
>JBBABQ010000065.1:0-5044 GCA_041657565.1 Minisyncoccota bacterium
ATTCAGCCGTCCAGGCCAGGAATTTTTTGAAACCGGAAGAGCAGAAAAGGATATTCAATTTCGATTCCGCGACCGTCAGCGTCGGCCAGGGGCTGGCGGTTTTGAAAGCGCTGGAAATCATCAAAAAAGAAAATAGTACGGACAGGATATTGGCGGAGCTGGAGGCTTCGATAAAAAAGATGAGCTTCTTTGCCATTTTGGAGAATTACAAATGGCTGGAGGCCAGCGGCCGGATCTCCAAATTGGCCTCAATCGTACTTAGAAGGCTGGCCGCGTCCGGATTGAGGCCTTTGCTTACTTTAAGGAACGGCAAGCTTTTTCCGGCCGGACTGAAGAGCAATGCCGGAGATTTTCCGGCGGTTCTTTTCAACCAGTTGGAAAAGATCGCCGAGAAGGAAAAATTTTCGGATAAGAAGATCAGCCTGGGAATAATCCACGGCGACGATCCGGCGGGAGCGAAGAAGCTTGAGGAGATGATAAAACGGGAATTCAAAAATGCTGAAGTTCTTTTTTTGAGCATAGCGGATGACGTGATCGGCGTGGTTGCCGGTCCGAACGCGATGGCCGCCGCCTGGCTGGCGGACGAGTAAGGGCGGCGCTTCGGAAGCCTGCCGAGGAAGCCGAAACATTATCCGGCCGGTTTGCGTAATAGTAATATAACTTGGCAGCCAGTCTATGTTTTTTAACGCATCAGATCCGAACAAAACAGATGAAGAACTGGTAGTGCTTACTTTGAAAGACAAAGAGAATTACAGGTATCTGATGGAAAGGTATGAGAAAAAATTGACGAGATACATCATAAGGATATCCGGGATAAAGAGGGATGACGCCGAAGACGTCCTGCAAGAGTCTTTCATAAAATCCTACCAGAAAATAAACAATTTTGATTTTGATTACAAATTTTCTTCCTGGATGTACAGGATCGTTCATAACGAGACGTTCACTTATCTCAGGAAGAAAAAGGCCAGGCCGAAGGTCATCGATTCGGAATTCAGCTCGATCATATTGGATTCTTTGAAAGACGATCTGAACATAGAAAAGGAGATAGATAAAAAATACTTGGCGAAACATTTGTCGGAAATAATGTCGGGGATCAGCGAGAAATACAGGGTCGTGCTTACGCTTAAATATCTGGAGGATAAAGATTATCAGGAGATATCCGATATCTTGAAAAAGCCTATGGGCACGGTCGCAACCTTGCTGAAGAGAGCGAAAGAACAGCTTAAAAAAGAAATAATAAAAAACCAATCAGCTTTCAAATCATATGGCTAGCGTATCGGAAAAAACTTTTAAAGCCATAAAGGAAAGGAATATCATCCCTCAGCCGAAATGGCAGATCGTTCTGCGGAACCATGTTTTTTGGGCGTTATTCGGGCTGTCGGTGATAATAGGGGCGCTGGCCGTGAGCATTGTTCTTCTTATCATTTCGGAACGCGATTGGGACGTATACGGGTATTTGGATAAGAGCCTGGCGGAATACATTATGGTCTCGATCCCTTATCTATGGCTTTTCATCTTCATTTTGTTCGCCCTTTCTTCCTATTATTATTTCAAGAACACTTCAAAGGGATACCGTTACGATACGCCGGCGGCCCTGATCGTAAGTTTTTCGGCGAGCATATTGATCGGGACGATGTTGTTCTTCGGAGGGATAGATCTTCAGATCCGGGACCTGATGGCGGACAATTTTCCTTTTTACAACAAACTTGTTTATACCGATGAAGACGTTTGGAATGCCGCCGAGAAGGGCCTGCTGGGAGGGGAAGTCACCGAGATAAGGGGTCCGGACCAGTTTGTTCTGCGCGATTCGAACGGTACGATCTGGAATATCGGAATGGTGAGCACGAGCTGGCCGGGAAATCTGGTTTTTCAAAGGGGCCTGCGGGTAAAAATGATCGGCCATCCCGCGGAGGACCATATATTTTTTGCGAATACCATCAGGTCTTGGAGCAGCCGCTGAAAGAAAAAATATCATTCGGCGTAATATTATTTGAAGGGCAGATTTCGGCTTTAAAATAAATAATGACAAATCCAGGCATTCGACGAGCCAGCCTTTTTTTGGAAGAGGAAGGCGTTCGTCAAGTTTTGCCGGCATATTTTTATGGAAGGAAAGATATATTTTTTTTCAACAGCAGCCGCGGTCTTGGCTTTTTTTATGATCGCCGGATCGGCGTCGGCGCAAGACGGCCAAGATGCCGGCCCTTGTTTCCGGTCGGCCATCGAATACAGGGAAAATTCCATACAGGAGGCTTTTTCTTTGTTCGCAGCCGCTATGGGGTCGGCTTTTCAAGACAGGGAGAGAGATCTGCTTGCCGCTTGGAAGATATCGGACAAGAACGAAAGGAGCAAGGCGGTCAGGTCCGCTTGGAGCAAATTCAAGGAAACCGACAAGAACGCTTCGCAAACATTTAAAAGGTCGAAGAGCGCCGCTTGGAAGCGGTTGATATCGGACATGAAGGGTTGCGGAGAGAGATCGTCCGGGGACAATATTTGGGATGAGCTTAGCCTTTAATTCTATAGGGAAGGCATCCAAGGAGGCAGGACGGGGACGGCGCCTTTTCATTGATTTGAGAAGAGGCGTTTTTTTATAGTATAATAATAAGTGAAGACGGCCGCCAAAGGCTGTTGAAGCGGCAATAATTATAAATTTAACCGAACAATATGAAAAATATAAAAAATCCTTTAAGCCTGCTGGCGTTCATCGCCATCGTGGGAGCCGTACAATTCGCGGGAACCCTTTCTACGGCCCAATCCCTCATTGAATGGTATCCGCAGCTGGCCAAGCCGGTTTTTAATCCTCCCAATTGGATATTCGCTCCGGTTTGGACAATATTATATTTGCTTATAGCCGTTTCCGGCTGGATGGTTTGGACCAGGCGGGAGGGGAACGAGAAGCCCGTTGACGGCGCTTTGACCGTTTTTGCGGTCCAGATATTTTTGAACGCCGCCTGGTCTTTTCTTTTTTTCGGCATGAGGTCCCCATATCTCGGGATAATAGGAATAGCGTTCCTGTGGCTGGCTATCGCTTTTAATATTTTCAGTTTTTATCGGATATCCAAGAACGCCGCTTATTTGTTGCTGCCATATATTTTTTGGGTCAGCTTCGCGGCGCTTCTCAACTTCGCCGTTTGGCAGCTGAACTAAGCTGCCGGAAAAGATATTTTGCTTTTGACCGATACTATCCGTATGAAAAAAAATCATCCCAGCCATAATTGCAAAGCCATCGTTTTTAATTGTATCGATTGGCGCCTTCATTTGGAGTCCGAAAAATATTTTCAGAAGAAATACAAGACATTCGATATGTTCTATACGGCCGGATCGATAAAAGGGCTGATCGAAGAGGGGAATAAAGACTTTTTTTTGAAGCAAATAGAGATATCTAGAAATTTGCACAGTTCGAAGATCGTGGCCTTGTCTGCCCACCATGATTGCGGAGCTTTCGGGGGAATGGCTAATTTTAAAGATAAAAAAGAGGAATTGGATTACTATAAGCAGATATTGGAAAGGGCTAAAACGGTTGTTCTCTCCGCTTTTCCGGATTCGAAAGTGGAAAAATATTTCATTGATCTGGAATTTTCGAGAGGCAAATGGAGATCTTCCGTAAAAAAAATAAATTAGCCGCAATGCTTATAAAAGCAAAAGTTTTTACCTGCGCGAGAGAAGAGGCGGTGATCAAGAAGAGCGAAGACAGCTTCGATGTTTTTGTGGAAGAGAAGCCCTTGATGGGCCAAGCCAATAAAGGCGTGATCAGGGCTTTGTCGGCCCATTTCGGCATTCCCGAGGGAAGGATCAGAATAGTAAAAGGAGCTCGCGAGCCCCATAAAATATTGGAAATAATGGACGAGAAGTGATAAATATCCTAGCCGCATTTGCAAAGATGGTTTGGCGGATGGTAAAATATCAAAAGAGATTTTAAATTAATAATTTAACTTTCGATAAGGCTTATGCAAATAGACAATAAAATGCGGATATTTTTGGCGGCCGTGCTGGTGGCGGTTATGGCCATAGCTGCCGCTTATTATTTCAACTCGGTAAACTCGCCGAAAAAAGAGGCAGCGCAGGCCGAAGACCTGAGGGTCAACAGATTGCTTGTGGAAATGGAAGACGAGAGCGTTATAACCAACCAAGAGGACTCCGATGCCGGTTTAATAACCGCTGATGATAACGAGATCAACGATCTCGGAAACTCGGCGGAAGAAAATGAATTCTAAAATTTTTCTCCAAGAATTATTTTTATTGCCCTTGGCCGTCCTTTTTGCGGTCCCGGCGGTTATTTTAGCCGAAAATACCGAGGCGACCGGAGCGGATGAAGTGATGGAAGTGGAGTTAACCAAGCCTCCGTTCATTTCGGAGCAGGAAGAGCCGGCGGCGGCGAATAACGGCTCCGGCAAGGATTTTTGCCAAAAATTCGAGAACGCCGCTTCGAAAGTAGACCAGAAGGTCGCGAGTTTAGAGTCCAGATTGGCCGAAAAAAGAGCTCAAACCTCGAATAAGATCGGCCAGATGCAGGCGGAAAGAGACCAAAAGCTTTCCGAAAAAAGAAGCGGCTGGGATGCGAAAAGAAACGAGATATATGCGAAACTTGAATCAAAAGCCGGAACAGACGAACAAAAACAGGCGATAATCGTTTTCAAAACGGAAATAGAGCAAGCGGTAGCGGATCGCCGGATAGCTGTCGACAAGGCATCAGCCGATTTCAGGGACGGGTTGAGACAGTCTTTGGAGAACCGAAAATCGAAAGTGGACGAGCTTATCTTGAATTATAAAAAAGATATCGCTTCGGCTTTTGAGGAAGCCAGATCGAATTGCCAGAGCGGAACGGGCAAAAAGACAGTGCGTGAAAATTTGGTATTACAGTTAAGATCGGCCAAAGAGCAGTTTTCTTCTGCGCGGCAGGAAATAATGATGACCGAATTCAACGCTGCCAACCTTCAGGTGATCAGAAGATCGGCCGCTGACATGGCCGTTGAAAATTTTAGAATGATTTTTGAATCCGCGAAAGAGAAACTGAAACTTTCCTTCCCCGGCCAAGACATATAGAAAA
>JBBABQ010000066.1:0-4978 GCA_041657565.1 Minisyncoccota bacterium
CTGAAACCCGACCTCGTGAAGCTGGAATCGCTAGTAACCGTGGATCAGCCACGCCACGGTGAATATGTTCCTAGGTCTTGTACTCACCGCCCGTCACTTCAAGCGAGCTGGGAATAGCCGAAAGTCTCACACAAGTGGGGTTTAAGCTAGGCTCAGTAAGAGGGAAGAAGTCGTAACAAGGCACGGGTAGCGGAAGCTGCTCGTGGATCAATTATTTTTTCAAAGTATCGACTGGTGTTGAAGTCTTAAATTTGGATTTTAACACTAGGGTGTTGATCTCTGTACCAAAAAGGGAGATCGAGTTTATAATAACGAGGCAACTCTAAGGAATCATAAACTTTATTGTACGGTTCAAATATATACAGGCGGGCGAAGGCCCGTTTTTCATTTGCAAATTCAACCCTAAAGAATGGACTAATTTTTGTAACTTGAAACTCGCAACTTGTAACACAAAATTAATTGAAGAAAAGATTATTATAGATTAATCTATTTATAGCTATTGTTTCGAGTTTCAAGTTACAGGTTTCAGGAAATAATGTTTTATAAGATATTTTCTTTTGTTTATAGGATGGCGGCCGACCGGATGGCAAATGACTGCCGGGATTTTATCAATAATGGAGACAGCATCTTGGACCTTGGTTGCGGATCGGCGATAGTTGCCAAAAAGTTCGAGCGGTTTTTTCAAGCCAAAGTTACTGGGGTAGATATAATAGACCACCGGGTCGAGAAGATCGATTTCAAATTGTTCGACGGCAAGGTTTTGTCTTTTGAAGATAAATCCTTCAATGATGTTTTGATAGCCTATGTCCTGCATCATTGCCAGGAGCCCCTAAAGACGCTGTCAGAGGCCAAGAGGGTCTGCAAGCGGTATATCATCATTTATGAGGATATGCCGGACGGCTGGTGGGGGAAGATACGTTGCAAAATACATGGAAATCTTTTCAATATTTTTTTCCAGAAAAATTCGGCGCAGTGCAAATTTATGAACCAGGCGGGCTGGGAAGCTTCATTCAAAGAGCTTGGTTTAAGGCCGGTTTTCGAGAAAAAAGTTTCTTTGCCGTTCGAATTGACCCAAAAAAGGCTCTTCGTCTTGGAAAAATTTTGATTTTCTGCTAAGAATATAATGTATTAAAAAAGCTTGGGCGCGTAGTTCAGCGGTAGAACGCTTCTCTGATAAAGAAGAGGTGGAAGGTCCGACTCCTTCCGCGCCCACCAAAACGTTAAGCATCTCAGCCGCAAGGCTGTTTTTTATTGGCCTTTGACAAAAGAACGGATTTGCCTTATCTTATGAATTCGCACGTTTACAAGCGCCACGTCAAAGGCGCAAATAAATAACTGCTTTTTAATAAAAGCAGAAAAAAGATGAGTTATTCTTGTTTCAGGGTTAGGTATAAGTCCGGGAAATTCGATTCCGGGGAATCACCTTATAAGGTTAAAACCGGGATTCCGTTTAAAGTGTTTGTCAGATCGTCCGATTTTTCTTTCGACCCGTTTTTTTCCAAAAAAGCGGCCAAAGTGAAAATGTTGGACAGAGTATGCCTCAAATCGGCGCCGGACAGCGATCCGAGATTTCATATCATATCGGATCCTTTAACAGAGAGGTATCTTAAAGATGAAGAAATGGCTTTAGTCTCCATAATAGACAGCGCCGGCGAAAGATTGATCTTCATGAGTGGAGAAAGGACAATAGCTTTGCCCGATGGCTGGGAATTATCTTTGATGCGGGAAAAGGGGAAGTTCAGACTAACCGTTGGAAAAGAGGAGAAGCTCATTTAACGCGAGATATCAGATATCGGCTCCCAGCTAAAGTTGGGAGCTTTTCTAAATTTACAAAACCGTCTTTTTGTTGTAACGTTTCTATTGTTGGGGCCCTTAGCTCAGTTGGTACCTGCCTGCCGGCAGGCAGGGAGCGCCTCACTCGCCCTTATCAAATGATGAACAATGTTTAAAACTTAGCGGGCCCTTAGCTCAGTTGGTAGAGCGCCTCATTTGCAATGAGGAGGTCACCGGTTCGAATCCGATAGGGTCCACATTCGTGAATAATCGTTAAAAGTTTTTTCGGTCCCGCCTGCGGCGGGGTCTTGTTTTGCCCGGATCTCCCCTTGATTTTGAAGGTAATTCCACGGTTTTTTCAATTCCACGGCGAGAGTTCGGTTCTCAATTTTGGAGTCCGAGCCGACTTTTTCAAGAAATGCGCGCATTTCTTGAAAGTCGTCGCCAGATGCCACTATTTGCGCTCTATTTGCCTCTAAAATCCATTTTCGGACGAGTCCGAGCCAACGATTGCCTTTCCGCTCAAAATCGCTTAATTTCTCCTCAAAATCCTTTCTTTCGGCCATTAACTCATTCTTTCTTTTTTGGAAATCAGCCAATTCCAAACCGTTCTCAAGATAGGCATCGGTCAATCGGCTGATTTTGGTTTTAATGGCCGAAAGCTGGCTTTGAAGATTTTGAGCGAAAAGTTCCGATGGCTGGCGGCCTTCGTCTTCCCATTGATCCACCTTCTCAAGATATTTATCGCGCCAGACATCAGGCAAAGAAAGTTTTTGAACATAATCTTTGACCTGCTTTGCCAGTTCGCCTTCGCGCAAAAAACGCTGGCCGCATTTATGCGTTTTGCTTTTGCGGCTACAACGGTAATAAACATATTCCTTGCCGTTCTTCTTAATTTTTCTTTCTATTGTTATCGAATAGCCGCATTCGCCGCAAACAGCAAAACTGGGAAATAGAAAGCCTTTCGGCTGGCGTTTTTTGCGCGTCCTGCCGTTAACAATCATCGCCTGCTGGATTTGATCAAAAGTTTTCTTTGAGATCATCGGCTTATGCGATCCTCGATGAATTTCGCCCCGGTATTTAAAATCGCCGTAATAAAAAGGGTTAGTAAGAATATCGCTGACGGTCGATAGATGTAGGGGTTTGCCTTGACTGTTGGTAAGGCCGAGAGAAAACATTTTATCCCTTATGCGGCTGATTGTGTATTTCCCAACAGCAAAAGCCTCCAAGCATTCTTTGGTTTTCTTGAAAGTATTTTTATCAGGCTCAATCGTCCTTAGCTTGGGCTCATTAAAATAGCCCAGAGGAGCTTTTGCCGATAGTTCGCCGCGCCGTATCTTTTGGCGTATCCCTCGCAAAATGTTCTCCCGAAGGTTGTCGGTGTAATATTTAGCCTGCCCAAATGCCACGGAAAGCATAAATTTGCCCTGTGGCGTAGGTTCAAACCAGAAAGTGGGGAAGCGCAAGGCAACGATTTTGCCGGTATCGACAAGATAAATGATCCGGCCGCCATCAACGCTATTCCGCGCCAATCTGTCCGGATGCCACGCCAAAATGCCTACGCCGTCCGCTTTTTCGATTTTTGCCATCATCTCTCCGAATTTCTCTCGGCCCGGAATCTTTGCACTTTTAGATTCGGTTATCTCTTCGACAACGCTCAAGCCATCCTTACGGGCAAATTCGCGAAGCTCACAAAGTTGAGCCTCGATGCTCATTATCTGATGATCTTCGTCCTCGGTGGACTTCCGGGCGTAAAGATAAAATTTAAGATTGGACATAGGTTTTTGATGTGTTAAACTATATTTTAATAGCAGAAACAAAATCAAACATCATTTAATAAAATTCTACTATTATAGTATCAACCATGTCAAACCTCGCAAAAAATTTAAGACAGCTTCGGGAGGCCAAAGGGTTGACTCAAGAAAAGTTAGCCCGACTTGCCGATGTTGCCAATAACACAATAATTAAAATTGAATCTGGAAAAAACCAGAATCCAACTCTCGACACTCTCAAAAATATCGCTAAAGTTCTTGAGGTTAGTGTCGATGAGTTAATAAGTTAAAATAAGAAAATGGCAGAGATATTCTTTTCATTTTTATTTCTCATTTCATTTATTTGTTTAATAGTCGGACTGATTAAACCAACGGCTTTTTCTCGTTTTATTAAAGGTGAAATTACGAGAAAGAAAATAGGTTTAATTTTTGGTATTGTGATTTTAGCTCTTTTTATTCTGTCTGAGATAACAACTAATACGAATGAAACGAAAGTGTCTGATATTGACGAGAAATTTGTTAAAGTTATCAGTATCACCGGTAATCAGCTAAATAAATCAGAGGAGTTTGTTATTAATAGTAAAGAAATTAAATTCGTATATCAGTGCGAGAATGGACTTTTTTTCTGTGGTGGACGGTTATATCAGGTTGGTGGTGCAAATCAGGATCTTTTTCGTAGTCCGGGAGACACAGGAAATCTGTCGGGAGAAAAAATATTGTCAGTTGGCCCAGGTACTTTCTATATATCAATAGATACTCGTGACCGCGCTTATAAAATTGATGTATTTCAGGGCGCTAATCCTGCGAGTATAGAAGAAAAAACTAAGGTGCAGATAAAAGTGGACGATAACGAAAAATATAGAAATGTAAGTGGGTTTGCACTTACAAGTGAAAACATGGTTTCTGGCATCCTAACCTATTCTTACAAAACTGATGATGGTGTATATATTATTGAGTTAGATGTTTATCCTCAGAATCAGAAAATGACTGATTTAGAGCTTGAAGAAGAATACACTCTCGCAAAAGGAAGCTTAAAAATTAACGATGTTAATATTCAATATGCTTTCGATAAAGGTTCGGAATTAAACGGTGTTGTAATTTCTAAACCATATAGGGGCGCTGAATTTGTATTTATTATAGGAGAAAAAACACATTTTGGGTGGGTTATGAAAGCGGATTCCAATGAGACGCTTGACCAAGCAGTTATTGAATCAACATTAAAACCTTTCTTGAATGCAATTGTGCCGAATATCAAATAGTATACAGTAATAGTAGATTTTATATTTATAGGGAAAAGTTGGATAATGGAAAATTATAGCAAAAACCGATAAAAATTTGGGCCCTGAACAAATATTGCGAAGAGTGATAGGCAAGAGATGTATTTAGTGGCCCCATTATTTGGATAATAATTTGATTCAAAATTTATAAAAAAA
>JBBABQ010000067.1:0-4914 GCA_041657565.1 Minisyncoccota bacterium
CTTTGTATATAATCCAACTTTTTTTGGTTAAGCCATATAGCATGGTTTTGCCGTAAACCAGGGTGCGTCCCGCACGGATGCGGGATATACCGCAAGGTATCGCGGGTTCGAATCCCGCCTCCTCCGCCTTCGGTCCGCCGTAGCGGACCTTCGGCGTGACAAAGTCCGCCAAAGGTCCGCGTAGGCGACCTTCGCCACACTGTAGCGTGGCTACGGCGCGACACAGTCCGCCGTAGCGACGCGAAAGCGGGCTTCTAGCCTCAGCGGAAAAATTTTGTACGTCTCGCCGCGTGGTTTTTATTCATAATCCGGTCCAGCTTCCGCTGGATTTCTTTTTTTATTAGGGTAAAATCAAAGTATGGAAAACAAAAATATTTTTATTTTAGCATCGGCGGTTGTTGCTCTGGCGGGCTTGGCCGCTTTTTTATATTGGCAGAACGGGAGGCCTGAGACGGTCCCTGTCCATATCGAGCAGCCTTCCAGTACGGTTCAGACCGGCGGAGAGAGAATGTCTGTTGTTCCGGCATCGCAGTCCGATAATTTTTATAGTATCCAGGCCGAATATCCGCAGTTTGAGGACGCTGACCCGGCGTTCAACCAGAAGATAGCCGATCTGGTCAAAGGCCAGATAGAGAATTTCAAAAAAGAGGCCAAAGAAAATTTCAACGCGCGCAACGCTACAATGCCAAAAGGGGAGCCGGTTTTGCAGGAACCGGAACAGCCGTTCGACTTTATCGCCACTTGGACACAGGACCAGTCCAGTCCCGGTTATTTGAGCTTCGTCTTCGACATCTATTATTTTTCCGGCGGCGCCCACGGCATCGACCAAATTTTTGCCTTTAACTATGATTTGGCTAATAAAAAAGAAATAATCATCAGCGATCTTTTAGGATCAACGGAAAGTTTGGGCAAACTGTCCAAGATGGCGCAAGACCAAGTTTCGGCGCAGTTGCAGTCTAATGGAATGGAAGCAGACGGTTCAATAGATCAAATGATCCAAGAAGGCACGAAACCTGTTTCGGACAATTACCGGAATTTCACTTTTGGCTCCGACAAGTTAACTCTGTATTTCGAGCAGTACCAGGCCGCTCCCGGAGCGGCCGGGACGATCACAGTCGTTTTTTCCAAAGATGATCTGGAGCGGAACGGAATATCTTCGGATTATTTGAAATAATTTTTTTACTATTTATGGACAAAAAAGCAAAATATTCGATAGCGGTCATTATATTATCATTGTTTGTCGTTGCCGGATTTTTTATTTTTTTAAGGGCGGGGCAAAAAACAGGATACGAGATCTCGATCCCGTCCGTCCGGGAAAATTCATCATCTTCCGCAAATGTCTATCCGATATCCGATAAATCGAACGGGGTTTTGAGTTTTCAAGAGATTTATTCTACCACCACCTCCCGGAGCGATATAAAATTGTTCTTTGAAGACGATTCTTCCGGCGAAAAGATCTTAGCATCCGATGATTTTCCGTCCGATTCCGGATTGATGTGGAACGGAAAACCTTTTTTATCCGGGAAAGACATATATTATCCCGAAGACGGGAAGATTAAATCTATAGGAATTTTTACTGGAGAGATAAAGGTTATTCCCATTCCGGTTGGAGAGAGGGAAATAGTAAATTCTTTTTTCCTGCGCGGCAATAAAATATATTATCTCGCCGGTCCGTCTTGTCTGGGTTATCTTGAAGAATGCAACTCGAGCTTGAACAGTTATGATTTAAAATCCGGCTTGGTTGAGAGCTTGGCGTCCGGCTCTAAATCCAGGGATATCATCGGTTTCAGCAAAGACGGAAATATTTTGTATCTTGAACAGAGCGCGGCGGATGCCATGTGCGGGCGGGGGGATTATGAATATTTTTCTTTTTCGGATAGGTTTTTAAAGAAGATCGGATCTTGGAGCCATTGTCTATACGATTCCCGGAAAGAAGAAGGGGAGCAGCCGGCGGTAGACGGTTTTTCGCAAACAGAATATATAGTTTTAAAAGGAGGATTTGTTTTTGTGCCTGCAACGGAGAGGTATGACGGATCGGAGGTCATTTCAATAAGGTTCAACTCCGCCGATTATTCTTCGAAAGACCCGGATAGGCTATTTGGAGGATTTATGGTTGCCGGTGGCGATGGCAAGAAATCGGTGAGCAACAGCGAAAGAGGACTATTCATGACGATTCCAGGAGATTGGGAGGTGAGCGATTACAATAACAAAGACTCTATAGCTTTTTACAGTCCTTTTTATTACAGCCAGTGGACGGCCGGAGACGTATCCTTGGGATTCAAACTGGATGTGTTTATAGAGAAAAAAAATACGGATTTGGAAGAAATCAAGAAAGAGGAGAAAGCCGAGCAGGAGAGGGAACCGTCGTTGAGTTATAAGGAAGAGGAGATCGAAGTGGCGGGAATAAAGTCTCTGAAAATTACTACAGAAGAACCACCGGGCGTCTGTATATGCGTAAAGTTACCGGCGAACGGCAAACTGTATACTTTTATTTTCTATCCAGGATTGGACAAAGACGAACATGCTAAATATTTCAATGAATTTCTAGACACGATTTTCTTAAAATAATTGTAAAGACCGATGGAAAAGATCTATTCTGAGAAATTAAAAAGAGGGGACGAGGTGAGGGTCGTTGCTCCATCCGGCTCGATGGCAAAACTGTCCAAGGAAATAAGGGAGACCGCCAACCGGCGTTTTTCGGATTTAGGTTTGAAATTAAGCTTCGGAAAGCATATTAAGGAAAAAGACGGTCCTTAAAGTTTTTATCTGGCGATCCGGAGGCAAATGTGAATTGATTTTGTTTGCATAAAACAAGGGCTGTAATATAATTGTATAAAGGCAATTTTATTATTGCCATATTATTAGTTGAAGCCTTGAGATTCGGCAGTGTCTTAGTTTTTTGAGATGGTAAAATCGTTAAAAGTCCTAATGTTCGGCTGGGAATTCCCGCCGTTCAACAGCGGAGGATTGGGAGTAGCCTGCCAAGGTTTGGTTAGAGGTTTGGATTCTCAAGGCGTGAAGATCACTTTTGTTTTACCGAAAAAGCAGGATTATCATTCCGACCATTGTTCTTTCTCTTTCGGAAGAGGCGGAGACAGCGTTTCCGAGCTGATGCGGGAAAGATCAACGGCAATCACGTCAACAAACACAAAAATAAAAGGCGTAGACGTTCTCTTATCTCCTTATTTGACCGAGGAGAGCTATATCGAAAGCTATTTCGAAAATAATATCGAGAGTTATTCGGCCTTTCTCAAGAAAAGAAAGAAAAATTCCATTTATAGCCCCAATCTCATCGGAGAGGTTTTGCGTTACGCTCAAAAGGCAAGAGCCATAGCCGAGTCCGAGAAGTTCGATATCATCCATTGCCACGATTGGCTGAGTTTCCCGGCCGCCTTTGAGGCGAAGAAGGTCTCAGGGAAACCGCTGGTCTTTCATGTTCATGCCACGGAATTCGACAGGGTCGGGAAAGATTGTTTGAACAGAGAAATTTATCTTATAGAAAGAGAAGGTTTTAAAAAAGCTGATAGGATAATCGCGGTCAGCGACTATACGAGAAGAAAGATCATCGATAATTATCCCGTTGATCCAAAGAAGATAGAAGTGGTTCCGAACGCCATCGAATCAGAAAATTACTCCGGCGATTCCCAGCCGGTCAATCTAAAAAAAAGGGGAAAGAAAATAGTGCTTTTCGTCGGCCGGTTGACCTTCCAAAAGGGGCCGGATTATTTTTTGCGTGCAGCTCAAAAAGTTTCGTCTTTGAACAAAGACGCTTATTTCGTTTTTTCCGGATCGGGCGATATGGAGCGGAGGCTCATAGAAGAGTCGGTGAGGATGGGAATATCCGACAAGGTCATCTTTGCCGGATTTTTGCGCGGCGATGAGCTGGCCCGGCTGTATAAGGCGGCCGATTTGTATGTGATGTCTTCGGTTTCCGATCCTTTCGGGCTGACGTCTTTGGAAGCATTGGCCAGCGGAACGCCGGTTTTGGTTTCGCGCCAATCGGGCGCATCGGAAATGCTGAGCCATTGTTTGAAAGTAAACTTTTGGGATGTCGATCAAATGGCCGATAAGATCCTGGCCGTTATAAATTATCCGGAGCTGAGGGATGCTCTCCGTGAGAACGGGTCCGGCGAAGTTAAAAAATTCAGCTGGAACGACTCGGCTATGAAGTGCGTTTCCGTTTACAAAGAATTATTAAAGAATTAAAATTATCATATGGCGACCATTTGTTTGTATCTTCATTGCCACCAGCCGCAAAGGATGAAAAAGCTCTCGGTTTTTGATATCGGATCGAAACCTTCTTATTTCGACGAAGGAAAGAACAGGGGATATTTGGAAAGGATCGCCCGCAAAAGTTATTTGCCCACGAACGCATTACTGCTCGAAATGATAAAAAGGACGGAGGGAAAGTTTAGGGTGAGCTTAAGCATTACCGGCGTGTTGATCGAACAGCTGAGCAAAGAGTTTCCGGAAGTGCTTAAAAGCTTCCAGGACCTGGTGGCCACCGGACGCTGCGAGCTTGTGGCCGAAACGTATTATCATTCTCTGGCGTCGCTTTATTCCAAAGAAGAGTTCGAAGACCAGGTCGAGATGCAAAGAAAGAAATTCAAAGAGGTTTTTGATTATGAACCGAAGTTCTTCAGGAATACCGAACTGGTATACGACAATGAGATAGGCAAGCTTGTCGAAGAAATGGGTTTCGATGGAGTGCTGGCCGAGGGAGCCGACAAGATCCTGGGATGGCGTTCTCCTAATTTCGTTTATAAAGCCAAGGGATCCTCAGCGGCTTTATTGCTGCGCAATTATCCTTTGAGCGACGATATATCTTTCAGGTTTTCCAATCGCGGCTGGAAAGAGTGGCCTTTGACAGCGGAGAAATACTCGGGCTGGATAAACCAGATGAACAATCCCGAA
>JBBABQ010000068.1:0-4271 GCA_041657565.1 Minisyncoccota bacterium
CCAGAGAATGGGGGAATGATATCGTGGCAGGAAAAGCAACAAATATTTTTTATATCATTATAGTATTATTAACATTTTTGATTCTTTTTAATCTCCTTAAAAAATATTTCAACCTCAACAAAGAAGAAAAATTAAAAGTTCAATATTTTTTAATTGGAATTATTATTTTCGCGTTGATGAATATCGTCTTCAACGTGGCCATTCCAATTTTTCAAGAAAGCATCAGGTACTATCTTTTCGGGGATTACTCTTCTATCTTTTTCTTAGGGTTTACCGCTTTTGCAATCACAAAAAAAGAACTCTTTGGAACTAAGATAATCTTGACCATTATTTTAGTTGGTGCAATGACTATACTCTTAATGGCATTGCCTTTCTTTATGCCTAACGACTACTTGAAAATTCTTACAGGGATAGTTCTCTTTCTTTTTATAATTTTCGGATTTTTGCTCATCAAATCAACTTACGCTGAGGTAAAAAGGAAGGAGGAGGCTGAAAGTTTGCTTAAGGCCAAGACCGAGTTCCTTTCCATTGCTTCGCACCAGTTAAGGACGCCTTTGACCGCTATCATCGGGTACTCGTCGATGTTGAAAGAAGGGGATTACGGCGCGATACCGGAAAAAGCAGGAAAAGCTATTACGCATATTTACGACTCTTCTCAAAGAATGATCAAACTGGTCAACGATTTCTTGAGCGTTTCCAGGATGGAAACCGGTAAAACCATCCTGAAAATACAAGAAACTTCCATGAATGAATTGATAGGCCAGGTCATCGCCGGTTTGGAATTGAGAGCTAAAGAAAAGAATCTTTATCTTGAATACAACCGGCCGACGACAGACCACATCGCCAATGTCGACCCGGCGAAGATCAAAGAGGTCTTGAGCAATCTTATAGACAACGCCATCCATTACACCGAAAAGGGCGGAATAACAGTTACCGTCCAAAAAAACGGAAAAATAACCGTGATAATCTCCGACACAGGGGCCGGAATGACGCCGGAAGAGATCGCCAATCTTTTCGAAAGCTTTTCGCGCGGTTCGGCCGGGAATGAATTAAACACTCAAGGTTCCGGATTGGGGCTGTATATCGCCAAAAAATTCGTGGAAATGCACAACGGCGAGATACACGCCGCTTCCGGGGGAAAAGACAACGGATCCACCTTTTACGTAGAATTGCCGGGGAAATAAACTACCGAGGAGCCTTGTTGGATGGCCGATCTTGAAAAATGGTATAAACTTACCATCGGGAGGGAGTTGCGGATGGCTGAGTTGAAGGATAAAATAAAAGAGCTGGAGGATAAAAAAATAACATCCTAAAAAATGTTTGACATTACAACAGAGCTGAGCTCTAATATTTTCGCGATACTGATCCTGGCCGCTACGATATTTGCCCTGTTCTTGGGAATACTGGTCTATTTAAAGGATCCTCAAAAAAAGCTGAACCAGATATTTGGACTGTTCGGCATAGTTACAGCTGTGTGGAATTTCACTAATTTTATGTGCTCCATCCAGCCGGATGTATTTTGGATAAGGGCCGCTTATGGAATAGGAGTAATGGAACCCACCCTCGGAGTTTTCTGGATATTGGTTCTTTGCAAAAAAAACCTGACCAAAACGAAAGTGCTGGCGTTCATGGTCCCTTCTTTGTTCTTTCTTTATGCGTCGCTCTCGGGAAAATTGATAATCGAAGAAGCGACGAAAATTTTGCCCGGCGGCAGCATTGGCGAAGGGAAAATGGGGATTCTGATGCCTTACTACTCGGTATATTTGGTCCTTATGACCATAATAATGGTATATACGCTTTGGTCATCATACCTAAGGGAAAATGGGGATTCTAAAAAACAGATACTTTACCCTTTATTGGGCGTTGGCATCTGGAGTTCTCTTACCGCCGTTTTCAGTTTTATCCTGCCGGTATTCGGGATAACGATATTTACAAGTCTGGACAGCGTCACCGTGATCATCTTTTTGGCGCTGACGGCTTTGGGCATAGCCCGTTCCCGCCTTTTTGGGGTAAAGGTCATCTTGACCGAGATGCTCGTAGGAATAATGGGTATAGTTCTTTTGATAGTTCCTTTCTTCATGCCAAGTACCGTCCTGAAAATATTGATGGCAATGATCTTTGTATTCTTCGTTTTTATCGGTTATATATTGATACAATATTCCCGAAAGGAAGAAAGAATGAAAGAGATGCTCGAACAAAAAGTGGATAAAAATACCGAAGAATTGCAGCTTAGCAAGGAAGAGCTGGAAAAATTCTACAAGGTCACCATTGGCCGCGAAGTACGGATGGCGGAGCTGAAGAAAAAGATCGAAGAACTGGAAGATAAATGATTTTAGTGGTAAAAAAAGTTTATGCAAAACGAATCAACAAACCAACACTGGAGCCAGGTCCTTGCCGATAAAGTACTAAAAAGCTTCCCGGACAAAGACGTCTACACCTGCGCCGCTGGCATCAGCCCGTCGGGTACAGTCCATTTCGGTAATTTCCGCGACGTGATGACCTCTCTTGCCGTTGCCAAGCAATTGAAAGCTATGGGTAAAAATGTCCGGCTGATCTTTTCTTGGGATAATTTTGACCGGTTCAGAAAGGTTCCGCTGAACATTGACCCCTCTTTTTCCAAATATATAGGATTGCCGCTGACCGGGGTACCCGACCCGGAAGGAAAATGCGGATCATATGCAGAACATTTCCAAAAAGAATTCGAGCAGTCGATGAACGATCTTGGCATAGAACTGGAATATCGCTATCAGACCGATGAATACAAATCCGGCCGGTATGATAAGTTGATCGTCCTCGCTTTACAAAAACGCAAAGAGATCGCGGAAATTTTACTGTCGTTCATGTCCGGAAAAGCCAAGCAAGAGAAGGGGATAGACGAAGAAAAATTCAAAAACGAATACTATCCCATATCTTTATATTCCCGTTTCACCGACAAAGACAGCGTAAGAATATTAAATTACGACGGACAAAACAAAATAACCTATCAATGTCTGGAAAGCGGCAAGACCGAAGAAATAGATATAACCAAAAACCATATTGTAAAATTTGCCTGGAAAACAGACTGGGCGATGCGCTGGGGCCAGGAAGGGGTCGTTTTTGAACCGGGAGGGGTTGACCACGCTTCGCCGGGAGGAAGTTATGATGTTTCGAGCGTCATTGCTAAAAAAATATTCGGCGTTGAGCCGCCGGTCTTTGCCGGCTACCAATTCGTCGGATTGAGGGGACTGGACGGAAAAATGTCCGGATCAAAAGGCAACGCGGTAACGCCCGGACAGCTCTTGGAAATTTATGAACCGTCTTTATTAAAATGGCTTTATTTGAGCAAGAGCCCTGACAGCGTTTTTAATTTGGCTTTTGACAGCGAGATATACCGCCAATACAGCGAGTTGGATGCCGAGTTCGAAAATTACAAAAAAGGAGAGCTCGACGCCGTGCGCAAACAAACGCTGGAACTGACCTTGAACGAAAGCGAAAAAATATATAAAAACCCGATACCGTTCCGGCAAGCGGTCGCTTTAGGGCAGATCATCCAATGGAACCCGGAAAAATTAACCAGCCTGCTGGATGAACTGAAAACCGATTATGATCCGCTCTCGATAAAGTCCAGGCTTTCCAAAGCTCGCAACTGGCTGGAAACATACAATCCGGACCAGATGATCAGTCTGAGGGAAGAGATCAACAGGGAATATCTGGAAAAGATCGCGCCGGAAGCCGTCGAGCTCATAAAAAAACTAAAAATATCCCTGGAAGGGGACGCCTCTTCCGTGGAAAAATTGGAAGAAATAGTCTATGGCATCCCAAAAGATCCCGGCCTCGATATAAAAGCCAATATTCCTTTGCAAAAAGCTTTTTTCAAAGACATCTATAATCTTCTGATCGGCAAAGATCAAGGACCCCGCCTTGCAACCTTCCTTTGGGCTGTGGATAGAAAAAAGGTGTTAAAACTTCTGGATATTTAGCCTATAATCAAGATATGGATATCTACTCCTCCGTTTTGTTGGTGTCGGGCGCCGCATCGGTTCTCGTCGGCTTTTGGGTATGGCTTAAAGAGAAAAATCACCATCGGCAGGGAGTTGCGGATGGCGGAGTTGAAAAAAGAAATAAATAATTTGAAAAAGATCGAAGATAAAAACCGATGAATTATTTCGCTTTCTCGGCTTTATTCAATTTCTTCCTAAGCTTCATTTTAGGGTCTTTGATATTCATTAAAGACCACGGAAGAAAAGAGAGCCGAATATTCAGCTTCTGGACATTTTCTTTTGCCGTTTGGA
>JBBABQ010000068.1:4281-4881 GCA_041657565.1 Minisyncoccota bacterium
GTTATTATTTCTGGCAAATTTCCACCGATGCCGGATCCGCTCTTTTTTGGTGCAAGGTCTTAACCATTGGATCGATCTTTATGCCAGTTCTTTATTTTCATTTCGTCTCATATCTTTTAAGGCTGGAAGAAAAGAACAAAATGATCCTTTATCTTTCTTATGCTTTTGCCGTATTTCTGTCGGTAATGACCTTCACTCCTTACATGGTCAAAGAGGTCGGGCGCAAGATGTTCTTTGACTTTTGGCCTGCAGCCGGATCTTTATATTTGCCCTTTCTGATATGGTTTTTCGGGCTGTTCCTATTCAGTTGGACTCTGTTATATTTTGCCGCTAAAAACACTTCTTCTATATCGGAAAAAAAATCTTTAAGATTTTTGCTCTTTGGCGTTTTCTTGGGGGCCGTCAGCGGTTCAACGAACTTCCCTTTGTGGTACGACATACCGATAGCTCCCTGGGGGAATATCGGAGTATCGATACTTTTATCCGTAACTGCGGCCGCACTGATAAAATACCGGCTTTTGAACGTAAAAACCATTTTTACCGAAATCTTAGTGGCTATAATGGGGGTCGTCCTTGCGGCATCTCCATTTTTTATGCCGG
>JBBABQ010000069.1:0-4806 GCA_041657565.1 Minisyncoccota bacterium
ATCGCGAAAAAGCGGTTGGGAGATTCCATTAACCTAAGAGGTATAATTTTAGGTTGTTCGTGGAAGCTCTTAGCCGCTTTTTTGTTAAGATGCCGCCGGACATCCGAAAGATGAATGCCAGAGAACAACATGAAGAACATATATTTCGTACGTCACGGCGAGACCGAATATAACAAGCTGCATTTGAGCGCGGACGAGCACGATCAGCTTTC
The DNA here is from genome assembly GCA_041657565.1 of Minisyncoccota bacterium. Taxonomy (GTDB): domain Bacteria; phylum Patescibacteriota; class Minisyncoccia; order Minisyncoccales; family JAQTVQ01; genus CAIMDX01. The sequence goes on from JBBABQ010000069.1 coordinate 213, forward strand.
CGAAAACGGATCGAGGCAGGCCCGTTTGGTCGCCCAAAGGGCCAAGCTGATCGATCTCGAGACGATCTACGCCAGCACGATGAAAAGAGCGGTCCAGACCGCCGGGATGATCCAGGAAGAGACGGGCAAGGAGATAATCTATTCTGATATTTTGGTGGAGCACAGAAGGCCTTCGGAGATGCTCGGCCACAGGAGCAACGGCCAGATGGCGGCAAAGATCAACGAGGAATGCAATCTGCATCAGGACGACATCAATTGGCACTACTCGGACGAGGAGAATTTTCTGGAGTATAAGGTCAGGGCGATAAAAGCCTTGGAATATCTGGAAGGCTTGCCGCAAAAGAATATTTTGGTGGTCTCGCACGGCAATTTCATCAAGATGCTGGTCCTGACAATGGCGCTGGAAGATATGGTAAAACCGGCTATCCTTTACGCGTTCGCCAATAAATTGAAGATCACCAATACGGGAATAACCTACTGCAAAAAGACGGAAGCGGGTTGGAGCATCGAAGCAGTAAACGACCATCAGCACTTGGGGTAATAACCGTTTCCACAAAAGTTGCTTTTTGGTAGAATAGAACCAATATAATTTTAACGGTTCTTAATTATGTCCTTCATTGTGCGAGGTAAAACAAATTTAAAATATTTAGCTATTGTTGCAACTGTGGCTCTCCTGACGGGAGGAGGGATTTTTTTATATAAACAATATTTAAGTGAAGATGCGGAGGATTATCAGCCATTACAACAAAACGAGAAAAATTCTAGCGGATATACTATTAAGGAGTCGTCTGGCATAAAAACAGTGGAGAACACAAAGGAAGGGTTATCAATGAATATCCCCGCCGACTGGCAGGAGACGCCAGTTTCATCAAATCAAATAGATTTTTTCAGCCCGGAAGCTTTGGAGCAAACAGGAATCGGAGAGATAAAACAAGGATGCAAATTAACAAATTTTATCTCTGATGGAAAAACCGACGTGAAAAATCTTCAAAATAAATTTGATTCGGAAAATCAGGAAAACCAACCGATAAGTTATAAATCAGAGATTATCAGAGTTTCAGGAGCAGAGGCTCTTAAAATTACAGTTGAAGAAGTTCCGGGTATAGCTATCGCAGTTGAGGCTCCCGTAAACGAAAAATTATATATTTTCATAATGTATCCCGGATCGCAAAACATAGAAAAATGCACTAACGCTTTTAATGATTTCCTTGAGACGGTCTCGATAGGAAAATTGTCCAACCAAGAACAAACTGCTGCAATCAAAATTTATTCGGAAATGTTCGAAAATTCGATAGATCCCAATATTGAAACGGAAAAGCATAGGGCTGTTTACGAAAAAACTGCGAAGGTCGTAGATTTTCCGGTTTTTTATCCTCAAGGAATAATAAACGGTTATAAGTTAAAAAGTATCGAAAGCAACAGAGAGATGACTTTCGAAACAAAAGGGACTTTTACGGCCGTTTACGAAAGAGACAATTCAAGGATAAAAGCCTTCGAGGGAGTTGGGGACATTGGGATGGTTAATTCTTTAGACTATGTAGATATTGCCAATCAAGAGGCCGGAAAGAAAGCGTGGCTGTGGGAGCAGGGCGGTAAAATAGGCATTTCTTTGTACTATGGTCCTGATGTGAATTATTTTCTCATCGGAGAGAACACTGACAGGGAGGATCTGATCCAATTCGCAAAGACTTTTGCGCCGCTGAAATAAAATTATGGAGAAGTATAGGCAATCCAGAATAACGAGCCGTCCAATAAAAAGCGGTTTTTGGGATACTATCTGATATAATAAAATTATGAGAGTTAGGAGAATGGGGTCAGGCACAGTAAGTGAAGAACTCCAGTGTAAGTATCTAAAATTGATCCAGAGATTTGAAAAATAAAAATATATGGCAGGGATAAAACACGAACTTTCTAATCTCAGTCCAATCGCATTCCAGAGGGAGCTTTATGCATCTGATGGCATAAACATCATAAGGACAATTCCGACTAAGGGCGGAAAAGTTCCTTTTGTCGCTTATCTTAAAATGGGTTGCGGGAAAGAGATCGAAGTCGATTATTCGATTAACGATGTCGCCCAAGTTTTATCTTCTGGATATGAAATTACAAAAGAAGATTATGACAAATCCGACGGCGAAGCTGTGAACAGACTATAATGATCATTATTTTTAAGTTATAGCTACCATGGATTTTCCTAAGGAATTACAACCAGCGGACAGAATTGAAATTCAGCTTTCGGATAGTACGGTTATAAGTTTACCGGTGGCGCGTCCAAAATTTTCAGTTTGGAAGGGACCATCCGTTAACTTTGATTATGGGAACAAGCCCATAATTAATTACAAAGAGGAAGCGTGTTTTGCTGAGCTTGCAGTTCTTCGTCTTTTGCTTGATCAGGGATGGGATGGCGTATGGGTTGAAAGTTACGGTGGTACTCATTATTTACGAAGCATGCCTAAAATGTGGAATTTGCAATCGGAACATGTGTCGATTCCCCAAGATAAAGAACATTTGTTACAAAATATATGGAAAACAGCAAAGACAACAGCTTGTTTCGATGTTTTTGCATGGTGTGGCGATCAGCTAGTCTTTTTTGAAGCTAAAAGGACGGGGAAAGATAGACTAAATTCTCCTCAGATAAGGTTTATAGAAGGGGCTTTGTTATGTGGAATATCGCCAGAATCGCTTATAATCGTCGAATGGGAAGATATTCTTTAAATTAATGACAGTTGTATATCTCAAAGTTGTGTCACTTTTGTCACTTTTTATTAAAATAAGGGGTGCCCGAGACGCGTCGATATGATAAGATAGAAATACTTGAAATCGCCTTACTGGGCTTGACCCGTTTAGGTTCTAGCTCGAGTCGGCCAGCCCTCGACGGAATCACAAACTGTTATTTCAGCAGAAGGCAGGCTCAAACCTGCTTTTTTGCTGGAAAATTGCGCCGCGCTTCGCGCGGCAGATCGGCGGGAGATTGAAAGAGATCTTGATCTGGGTATTTGATTGTGGTCTAATCAAATTGTGGCATACGAGCACTCATATGGCGCGACACTTAAGAACAATGCGACTGAAACATCAGCGGTTGATTTTTTGCTTATGTCGGATAGTCGCTTTAGAAAGCCTAGTAAAAAAGAGCGTAAGGAGGTTTTGAATCGTTTCGGTTTGCCAATGACATTTTCTCGAGCATTTGATCTTGTTCTCCTTCCGTCGCAGGGCAGCCTTGGCATCTCGAGCACTCCCGTAGGGCAACTTATATTAATAGAACTTAAAACAACACAGAAGAAACTTACCAACAATCCAGACGGATTTTTCTTCGGCGCGACAGAAAATGAATTTAGACTTGCGGATAAACTCGGTGAGCAATATTGTTTTTGTTTTATCAGCCTCCATCCTGAGAGTAAGAGCTACGTAATACTAACATTTAAAGAGCTTGAGTCTAAAATTAAAACAAAAAGGTTGCAATACCAAATTAACTTATAATTTTTTATTATGGCTATAATGTACGGGGAGGCGAGCAGATATTTAAAGCGGATAGAACAAATTGAGAAATATTCATCGATTTCTTGGTCTATTTTTCTCGTTATTTTTCCTTTGGTTGTCATTTACCAAAATTTGGAGATTATTACGGATCCACCTTTGATTATTTTGATTAAGTTGTTCGTTTTAGCAATTATGTACTCGCCGATTATTTGGTTTATTTATCGCGAGAGAACAAAGGCTGAAAAAGAATATTATAAATTTTATAGAGGAGGAAAAGCGGAGGGGGCTATATATTACGAGCTCGCAAAGCTATCTAACTATTTTTTCGTTTTTCAGGATATTAAGATCGGCGACCAGGGAAATATAGATTTTGTTGTTTTGGGGCCGACAGGCCTGTTTTCCATAGAGGTAAAAAGTCATCAAGGAGTAATCGCTTTTAATGGAAAAGAGTTAACTTTAAATAATTCCCCGTTTCAAGAAAAAGATATTTTGAAACAGGCCATGGCGGAAGCATTAAGCTTGCACGGTCACCTCAAGGAAAAAATTGGTATGGAAATTTTTGTAAATCCGGCTCTTGTTTTTGCTTCAAGCGCCATAATGCATTTTGGTTTGAAATCGGTTAATAATGTTTTCGTTATCCAAAAACTTTTTTTGAGAAAATTGATCTGTTCTGGGAAAAGAATATACACGCCAGATGACATATCAAAAGTAAGCTTGAGCTTGAAAGAATTGGTACAGTCCGAGTAAACAGGCGGAGTGGATAAGGTAGCCTTCTATAATAATCAGACAACAAGCAAAACATTTTTTTTGGTAAATCAGGTGATATTATCTGATATAATAAAATCATATGGAAATCATTTTTGCTTACGATGAGGATAAGGATATCGAATGTTTGTTGAAAAAGGGACCTGGGTCGCATAACCAGCCTGGAAATCAAACCAAGACCTATAAGGAACTGCTAGATTTTACATCGGACGTCGGCAATACGGGGAAGGTAAGGGAGTTCGTAAGAAAGTATCTTTTTGAGAATGGCATTGACGTGCAGATTTCGAGAGAGGAGCTTCAAAGAAACTGGGATACGGTGGCGGAGGAATTCGAGAAGCGCGTCGAAAGGATATTC
>JBBABQ010000070.1:0-4690 GCA_041657565.1 Minisyncoccota bacterium
ATTTTAATTTCCTTCAAGCAGCCTTGCTCCTTTAGCTGGAGAATTAACGATGATCTGCTTTATAAAGTCGAGATCTTTGATCAAACCGACAGCCTTGTCGCAGTCCTCCTTTTTGCAGATCAAATGGATGTTCTGGCCCGTGTTAAGAGTAAAATATATCGGCAATCCGTCCCCTCTCGCTTTCTTGACCAATTTCATCAACGATAATGTCCCCGGTGTCCAATAGATCAAAGACGGAGAAGACGTCAGCATGATCGCATGAAGTTCGAGCGCTTCTTCTTCTACGAGCTCGCCAAGATCCGGGAAAGACCTTTCGGACAGAGATTTTTTTACAAGGTTCAGCTTATCTTCTATGCGTGAAAGGCGGGGCTGAAAAAACGGGCTCGATGCGGCCAGTTTATGCCCGCCCAAAGAAGAAACTCCTTTCTTCTCATCGCTGACGACCGCGACGATATCTATTATGTCCCACCAATCAGCGGGATATAAAGACGCGGCATAGGAAGATCCGCTGTCCTCCCCCTTCGACCATTCGACAAAACCGTCCGGTATAGAACGGCAAGCCGATCCTGATCCTTGGCGTGCCAAGATCGACAATTCCCTTTCGGAAAGATCAAGGCCGGCCGCCTTTGCCGCCGCGACGCTAAGAGCGGCAAAACCGGAAGCAGACGAAGATAAACCGGTTCCCAGAGGAAAATTATTATTGCTTATAACCCTTGCTTTAGTATCGATCCCGGCCATTTTTCTAACCCGATCCAAATGCTTAATGGTTCTTCCTTCCTCTGTTTTGTCTCTGATGCCATCTATTTCAACATGATCTTCCTTAAAGGAAGGAGAAAACTCAACTGCCGTGGTAGTAAAAAGACCGCTTAAATTCATTGATAGGCTGCTGTTTTCCGGGAGATGAAGCTCTTGATCCCTGCATCCCCAATATTTAATGAAGGCTATATTCGATGGAGCGGTCGCGGTTGCTTTCATATCTTTAATTTACTTTTTAAACGGCCAAAACGCAAGACCGGAAATTATCTTTTTTTACTGATCAAAAAAATTCTATTAAGCAAGAAGTCGCGTCTAACCAAAACCCCCGCTTTGCGGGGGCCGTGGAAATTTTCACTTATCAAGTTATGCGGCCCCAACCGGAGTCGAACCGGTGTTACGTGGATGAGAACCACGCGTCCTAACCACTAGACGATGGGGCCAAAACGTATATTAAATTACCATAAAAAAAGACTTTTGTCTAAGCCCTTTCAACCCGATCCGTTGTCGACTGCCGAACTTTTTCTTTTTGGAACAGGGCTCCCCTTTTCTGCTATTGACAAATAATAGATTTAGTATTATAGTAATAATCAGATCATTGAAAAACAGTGGAGTTCTTCAAAAAGCCCTGCTACGGCAGTATTTTTTAAAGAGCTCCACCGCGGAACTAGCCAATTTCTTCTTTGCCTATTTCGGCAAACAGGAGGGAGCTTATCTCCCAAATTGCTGGCTTTTACCGCGCAACCGAACGTAGAAGGAAGGATCAGCTTGGACCATCTCTAGCGAGACGTTAAAGCCGATCCCAATGTTAGAACGCTTGTTGAAAAAAAACAGCTTGTGCCTTTAACCTTTTTTTAAAGAATTAAAGAGGCTAGTAACTTTTTTCAACACGTTTGATCCTTCTAACCTGCTTAGAGCAGGAAAAAAACGCAATATGCGTTTTTTTTCTTTTATACGCCAAAAAACATTGACAAAACATATCTTTGGTATTATATTACTATAGTTCTTTAAAAATATGCGTGGAGACCAGAAAAAAGGACCGCATGATCCATACGATCTTTTTTCATGGGCTCCACATCGCGAGTTTGATTTAGTTCCTTAATGCGAAGGAACAAGTTAAAAGGGAACATATTCCCTATCGCGATCCACCCGAAGGATAAAGGCTATACCTCTCAATAAATGATAATCTATCTTGAAAAGATATTGAGCCGGTGAAAGGATCGATCCTGCCAACATACGCTTTCTTCTCTGCCCTTGTGTGGAGCAAGGGCGTTTAAAACGGACATGACCAGTATGGTATGCTCCGTTTTTTGTTGCCAAAAAATCACTTTCCCGCGCTGGCCGCCTGCGCCGCGTCGACATCGTAATCCGGCGGGATCTGCCAATAATCAAGGATATATTTTGCCAGGTCATGGAACATCGGGACCGAAGAATATTCCGAGGTTTTGGTCTTTTGCGGATTGTCCAATTTCACCAGTATCACGAAGCGCGGATCGTAAGCCGGAGCAAAACCCATGAAGGTCTGCCAAGTATGGTCGGAATATCCGCTCCTGTTCTCTCCAAGGACCGAATAAGGGACTTGGGCCGTGCCGGTCTTGCCGGCGATATAGTATCCCGGGATCTTGGCCAGATGGCCGTAACCGTTCTCTACGACATTGACCATCATCTTGGCCAGCTTGTCGGTCGTCTCCTTGCTTACGACCGTTTTGTAATTTTTTTCCGGCATTGTTTTCTCTTTTCCGTCCACGATCTCTTTTTCAATAACGGTCATGCTCTCCGGCATACGGCCGTCGTTTGCTATACCGCAAAAAGCGCGGATGATCTGCAAGGGCGTCATCTCGATTCCCTGACCGAAAGAAGCGTTGGCAAAATTGACCTGAATGCCGTTATCCAAGGATGTTTTGAGCTGGCTGTTTTGCGACGTAAATTCCCCAGCCAGTTCCACCCCGGTCCTCTCCATAAATCCAAAATTTTTGATATATTCGTAAAAAGTTTGGTTCCCTATCAAGGTCTCCGCATCCATTACTCCGACATTGATCGAATACTGCAAGCTCTCGGACATCGTTCTAGTCCCCCAAGCTTTCTGACTGTAATTGTAGACCTTATAGCCGCTGACCAACCTGTACCCAAGATTATCCACGAAAGTGGTATCCGGAGAGATCTTGCCCTCTTCCAAGGCTATCGCTATCGTTATCGGCTTAAAGATCGAACCGGGTTCAAAGGGAACCTGGACGCATTTGTTCGAAAAATACTCCATCTCCGACTCGCCATATTTGTTGGGATCGAAATTGGGATCCTGCGCCATGGCTATTATTTTTCCGGTGCCCGGTTCGGCGACTATGATCTCCCCCGAAGCGGCCCCGTACTTCTCCAATCCCTCTTTAAGGACCTGTTCCGCCTTGAACTGGATGTTGGGATCGATCGTCAGGTACAAAGAGGTTTCCTGGCCTGAAGTATCATTGGTCCCCGAGAATAAGAACCCCCAAGGAGTGACTTTTTCTTCCTCAAGCTTCTCCTCGCCGGTCAGAAGGTCGTTAAAATATTCCTCGATCCCGTATTGGCCCTGGCCGTCTTTATTCAAAAATCCTACGATCTGGGAAGCGGTGTTCAAATTCGGATAGACCCTTTTGTTCTGCCAAGCGGTTTCCACTCCCGGCATATCCAATTCTTTTATCTTTTCCGTTTCTTCTTTTGACAGGTTTTCCTTCACGGTCTTGTAATAGCCCTCTCCGGTTTCGATGATCTCCGTTATCTCTTCTTTGCTCTTGCCGACGATCTTGGCTATTTCCTCGGCCGCCTTATCTTTATCCTCCATCTCTTTGACGCAAATACGCAAAAAGGGTTCTTCGTTGGTAACGGCCAAAGGATCGCCGTTGCTGAAATAAACCCCTCCTCTTTTCGGCGCCACTTCAAGGATCGAGCTCTGCTGACCCTGGGCAAGCGCTTTATAATAACCGCCTTTGGTTATTTGGAGATCAAAAAGGCGCACCAATATGAGTGCGGCCGCAAAAAATATTAAAAAAAATACGATATTTATCCTTAGGTTCTTAAAGACCTTCCAGCTCTTGATCTCTTTCCATTTTTTTAAAAACATATCCTTTTAGATATATCAGCGGTTCTGAGCGACGATCGCGCTCGGGACCACAACATAATCTATTCTGTCGATCTTTTCATAACCCATCTCTCCGAGCTTTTGCTCGTAATTCTTCAAAGTGTTGTTCTTCAGCAAAGAAGCATCCAGCGCGGCGACATCTTTTTTAGTGCCTTCCAGCTGGCGCTGCGTCTGCCCTATCTCGTAACTGGCCTGCGATACCTGGCTAACCTGAAAAACATACGTAAAGATCAGCGCCGCCAAAGAGATAAAAGACAGCGTAAGAATTATATTGGATGCTTTTTTCTTTGTTTTTGCCATTTTTTTAAATTTATTCTTGAATGATCTTCTGTGCCGCTCTTAATTTTGCCGATCTCGATCTGGGATTGCTCCCTATTTCCGCCGGACCGGGCGCTATGGGCTTTTTGGTCAATATTTTTATAGACCCTTTCACCCCCTCTTCTTTAAAAAATACTTTCACGATCCTGTCTTCCAGCGAATGGAAGGATATCACCGCCAGCCTGCCGCCGGGGGCCAGTATTTCTAATGCCTGCGGCAATGCCCTTCTCAAATTTTCAAGTTCCTGATTGGCCGCGATCCTCAAGGCCTGGAAAACTCTGGTTGCACAATGCGTTTTTCCATGCTGGTATCTTTGCGGCACCGCTGGTTTTATTTCCTCCACCAGCTGCAGCGTGCTCGTTATCGGTTTTTTTCTTCTCGATCCTTCTATCTGCCGGGCGATCTTTTTGCTGAACTTTTCCTGTCCGTACTGGCTGAAGATCATTTCCAGATCTTCCTCCGGCCACTGGTTCACTATCTGTTCTGCGGTCAAACCGTCCGGCGCGT
>JBBABQ010000071.1:0-4683 GCA_041657565.1 Minisyncoccota bacterium
GCTATCGCCGGCAACCTCCCAAACCTGGACGGTGAGTTTCTCTCCGGAAAGGCAATCGTCTTCTTGCCAATTTCTTCCTTGGATTTGAAACTTCTTCAGGCGGATCATTGCCGCAGGAGAAAGGATAGTCCTTCTCAGACACTCTTTGATATTCGCTTCTCTGGAGAAAGAAAAACGAGCGATCCTCTTAAAACCCTTAAGGACCCTTATTTCTAGCTCGAAATAAGGCTTTGCTTTTGGACTAGATTTTTTTTCCATATTTTTTTGTTGTTAAAAGAACACTAAGGCTGTTAAAAATGCCGCAATTTTTAACGCCTAGGAGCCTAATTTTCCGACAATTTTATGTCCTTTCCAGCTCCCCCTGGAAGAACTTTATATTTAATATTATAAACTTATTTAAAATATGTGTCAAGCACCAAATATCCCCAATCTGCCCAAACAAAAAGCCCTTATTTTAAGGGCTTTTTAAATTTATCTATAAAATCTCTTAAGTAACTATTGCAAACCGTCCAGAGCTGATTTTAGGGCTTGGCGGGCCATCTCCGGGTTGGCCTTGCCGCGGGAGGCGGCCATTATCTTCCCGACCAAAAATTGAAAAGAAACCTCTTTCCCCTGCTTGTAGTCCTCCACCGGTTTCGGATTTTCGGCAATGACCTTCTGGACGATGCCGTCTATTTCCGATTGGTCGGAGATCTGGTTCAGGCCTTTCGACTCGATCACCTGCGACGGATCGGCCCCCGTGTCGTACATTTCTTCCAAAACCATCTTGGCTATCTTGGAAGAGATCTTGTTTTGATAAACAAGACAGATCAGCTCGGCGAAATTCTCCGGCGTGATCAGAAATTCCGGCCTGTCCACCGACTCGCCGTTCAAAAGGCATTGAAGGTCTGTTTGCAAATAGTTCCCGCATAATTTCGAAAGTTTCAAAAATTCCTCCGTCCCGACCTTGGCCGAACCATTGGTTTCGTCAACCCACTGGCTCAGTTCCGACATAGCCGACTCGAAATATTCCCCCAGATCTTTGTTCTGGACGAAATTTTCGATCTCTGTCCTTCCCAGGCCGTATTCTTCGGCAAAGCGCGATCTTTTCCGGGATGGCAATTCGGGGATCTCGGATTTGATCTTGTTCAAAAATTCCTCCGAGTGGTCCATGGGAGGCAGATCCGGTTCGGGGAAATAACGGTAGTCCTTCGCTTCTTCTTTTTCGCGCTGGCTGTAAGTTTTTCCTTTGACGTCGTCCCACCCCCGGGTCTCCTGAACGATCTTCTCGCCTTTCTCCAAGGCCTCGGACTGCCTTTTGATCTCGTAGTCGATAGCGCGCTCGACCGCCTTGAAAGAATTGAGATTTTTTATCTCCGCCTTCACCCCCATCCCTTTTTCATTCTCCGGCAATTTTCCATCCTTAACTTCGGACAAAGAGATATTAACTTCGACCCTCATCTGCCCTTTTTCCATATCGGCAAAAGACACGTTCAAATATCTGAAGATCAACTGCAATTCCTCTGCAAATCTGCGGGCCTCAACAGCCGAACGGATGTCCGGCTCAGTCACAAGTTCCATCAAAGGTACGCCGGCCCGGTTAAGATCGACCAAAGAATGGTCTGATCCTTCGGGATGCAATAGCCTTCCCGTGTCTTCTTCCATATGGACCCTTCTCACGCGAACGAACTTGTCGTAAGGAACCTGCCCCTCCTCGCTGTCCATAGGTATTCTAACTTCCAAAACGCCGCCCTCACATAAGGGTTCATCGTATTGGGATACCTGATAGCCTTTGGGCAGGTCAGGATAAAAATAGTTTTTGCGGTCAAATTTGGAATGAGGCGGTATGGTGCACTTCAAAGCCATTCCAACCTTTATCACTTTCCTGATCGCCTCCTGATTTATGGTCGGCAAAGTTCCCGGCTGGCCCGAACAGACCGGACAGATGTTCGAATTCGGCCTGGCCGGATCCGGTTCGTTCCTGCAAGAACAGAACATTTTTGTCTTTGTATTCAATTCGGCGTGTATCTCTAACCCAATGGTCGGCTTGAACATAGTACAATTAAAAAATTATTGTTTTAAAATTTTGGCAATTTCCACTCCAGAGCTGGTACCGATAATATCCGCTCCCATTTCGATCATCATCTGGGCATCGGCCAAACTCTTCACGTTGCCGGAAGCCTTGATCAGCAATCCGGGAGCGCCTTGGCGCATCAGTTTGAGGTGCTTTCCTTTTTCACACAGTTCGGAATTTTCCAAGGGATCTTTTTCGGTCGCTGTTTTGACGCAAAAAGCACCGGCTTCTTTGACTATCTTCGAAGCTTGGACAACCTCTTCGTCCGTCAGATATCCGGAACCGATGATTATTTTGGCATCCGCCAATTTGCAGATCGGCTTGAGATCTTTCAATATTTTATCCCAGCGGCCATGTTTGGCATCCGGGATGGACATAACGACGTCAATATCGTCCGCTCCGTCCTTAACAGCCTTTTTGGCCATCTGGACGCGCTTGGCATGGGTGCTGTCCCCGATCGGCGAATCTATCAGGCAGACAACCTTCACCTCTGACCCGGCCAGTTCTTTTTTGACCGTTTTCACCCATTTCGTCTTTACGCAAACCCCCCGAAAACCGTATTCCTTAGCTTCCTGGCAGGTTTTCTTGATATCGGTTTCCTGCGCGCTGTCTTTGATGTTCGTATGGTCTATTTTGTTGAGTATTTCCATAGCTTTTTTATGTATTTATACCACAGTTCTGTTTATTTTGAAATTTATTCAGCTGTTGCCAGCCTGAAAGGGTGGAAAGGGTCTAACCCTTTCAGACTTGGATGAAAGGGTTAGACCCTTTCTTCGAAGACCCTTTCATCAAACCTTTCTTTAAATTTTGGAATTTACCTTAACGCCGGCGGAAGTTTCGTCTTGATTTCTTCAAAAACCTCTTCTATCGCCTTTTCCCCGTTCACCACCGCCCATTTCGCGAAAATATTGCCGTCCGCGAGTTTTTTATAAAATCCTCTAACGGTCCTCAAAAGCTTCTCGTTGCTTTCGTTCCGGTCCAGGCTGTTCTTCTCGCTGAACTTCCTTTGCATGGAAATATCCGGCGAAACATCGATGTAAATTATCAGGTCAGGCTTGGGTAATTCCAATATTCCGGCCATCTGCAATATTTTTTTCAAAGGAAAACCCTGGATGCTTTGATAGGCTATCGTCGAACTGAAATAACGATCGGCGATAACTGTTTTCCCTTCCTTGAGCCATTTATTTATCCTTTCTTTGTCCTTGACGAAATCCGCGGTATAGATCAAAAATTGGACCTCTGCCGAAAAATCGAACCGGCTGTGAAGGTAATTGTGGATCATCCCGCCTATCGGCCCTTCGTAATCCGGGTAATAGACCCTTTCCACTTTAAGGCCTTTCCCTCGCAAATGATCGGCCAGGAGTTTTCCATGCGTTTCAACCCCCGCGCCGTCGATGCCCTCGAAAACAATGAATTTTCCTTTATTTGTTTTTGCCATCATAACGTAATTGTAAAATAAAAAAAGAATGTTGTCACTAAAATGTAAAATGCAAATATCAAAAATAAAAATGACAATTCAAAATTTTTTAATTTTACATTTCAACGGATCATCCGTACTAAAAAACAAAATTGCCGAGGGTCTAACCCTCCGGCTTGAGAAAAAATCTGCACTGCCTGCAAGGGTTAGACCCTTGCAGGGCCACTTTTGGCGGAGGGTTAGACCCTCGGTTGAGATCAGTCCTTGACGCAGCGGACCGAGAAGCCGTTCGCCCGATTATTCGTGTTCGCGGGGTTCACCCCTCCCGAATTGAAGTTCAGATTCGAGGCATTCGTGCCACTCGGACTGCTCGACCAGTAGTTGCCGTTGCTACCCCGATTGTTCAGCGCGGCATCGATGCGATTGCGGTTGCCGGCTAGCGGAATAATAACCTCTGAATTTATCGCGCCATTGTTTTGATGAAGCGGCGCAATATGCCCGGACGCCGGGCAGAATTCCTCGCTTGGCGCAAGGGGGTTATTGGATTTGCTCCGCACGCTCGCCTGCGCCCTGGCAACAGACAATTCTGGCGGTACTTTCCCGCTGCAATTCGCGGGCTCCGTTTGGAGCGATAACTTTGCCTTGCTGTATTTTTCCCAACTGGCAAGCTGTTTGGAAACTTCTTCGATGGCTTGGTTTATTTCAACGAATTTTTTAAGGCTTAATTGGTTAAAATCCTGCATCAGGCGCGTCAGCAAACGGATCATTTCCAAATTTTCCCTCGCTTGGCCGAGGGGAGCGATCTTGTCCGCCGCCTTGTTGGCGCGGTAAATATTTTTTATCAGCGAGGTTCCTTCGTTTTTCATATCTTGGCCGACCGTGTATCTGTATTCGCGCGAAAAACCGCTTGAATCCGCAAACAACATTGCCGTCAACTTGTAACTCGCTTTATATATTGGAAGATTGTAATACAGTGCCATAAAAATTTTTTGAAATTCACCCTGTCCTTGCCGCGTAACGGCAAGGACTAATTGTCAAATTGCCGAACTAATCCTTGACGCAACGAACCGGGAAGCCGAAGGCCCGATTACCTATACCCGCGGGGGTCACCACTCCCGAATTGAAGACCAGATTCGAGGCCTCCGTGCCACTCGGGCTGCTCGACCAGTAGGAGCCGGTGCTATCCCGATTGCTCAGCGCGGCATCGCCGCGA
>JBBABQ010000072.1:0-4584 GCA_041657565.1 Minisyncoccota bacterium
GATCCCTGTTTTAAGGGTCCCCAGCCTATCGACCAGTTCTTCGGTCTCGGGATGGAGCTTTTTCAGATGATCGATCCTCACTTTTTCGACCGCGAGCTCTTCAGCTAAAGCCATCAGAGTATCCAGCCTTTCGGTCGGGACCTTAACATAGGAACTCCCCTCTCTGATCGATCCCGGCAAGACCTCCTGACCGATGATATCCCTCTCTTTCCAGCTTTTATCCGAAACCGCGAAAAAACCGTCAACGCCTCCCTGGGATCCTTCCGCCATGGCGGCCTTCAATTTTTCTTCCGCCAAAATAAAACCGGCCTCATTGGCAGGTTCCTCGTTGGAATTTTTCAAAATCTTGCACGATCTCTCCAGCGTATCAAAAACGCCAAAAACACCGTCTATCACATCCGGAGAAAGTTCCAGAAAACCGTTGCGGACGCGATCAAAAACGTCCTCCAAAGAATGCATCAAAGAGGCTGTTTTTTTATAACCCATTATGGAACAAGAGCTCTTTAGCGAATGTACCAGCTGAATAAGCTCTTTCAGTATTCCTTTATTATGGGGGTCTTTTTCAAGCTTTAAAAAGTTACCGTTAAGCTTCTGCAAACGGTCTTCGGCCTCGCTTAAAAAAAGATCCTTGAATTGAGACGGTTCAACCATTGATATTTCCGGCTAGAGCCAAGATCGGCCCATAGCCTCTAAAAGTTATTTATTAAAATTGCCGGTTCCTAACATCGCAAAGATCACTTGCCCTGCACGAACTCCGATATCCTGTCTCTAAAACGATAATAAAGATATCCGGCAAGAAGCAGAATGCAGCCTAAAGTGATGAAGGAAACAAAACGATAAAAATTGTTCAAACTGGATGTGTCGAGCAGGAATACCTTCAGTATCACTACGCCGAACAAAACGATCGCCAAAAATCTTTCATAAGTTGATTTCTTGATTATGCCGACTACGGAAAGAGCTATTCCGTAAACCGCCCAGATAACCGACAAGGAAACATTTTTCATATTGGTGAAATAATCCCCCTGTACCGCCTTTTGCTGGGCGTTAAGCCCATGCATCTGCTTGTTGAAATAATCGAGGGCCTCGGCGCTGATGATCCAAAGTAAAAGGAAATGAAAGGCGCAGAATAATACCGGTTTTGCGGCAGTGCTGTCATTCTCTTCCTTTCTGCTTTTAAGTACGGATAAAAATATTCTCATTGCCGCGGCCGATAGAAGAAAAGCCAGAACGCGTCCGTTAAAGAACGGAGTGTGCTCGGCGATGTTCGCTATCCTGCTTTCAAAAAACAGCAAACGGAAGAAAGAGAAAAAGAAAAGGATGTAGGCCGCAAAACGCAAAGGCTCGTCCTTGACCTTGAAGGCCGTCCACCCGGCAAGCAACCCTGCGGCCGACCACACGACCGGGATCCAAAGAATTTTGAAAAAATCCCGCACCTCAAAGCTGAAGATGGAAACAATGACGATCAAGGCCTCTATCAGCAAAACGGAAAAAAGAGACCATTCGTCTCGCGAAGCCTCCTCTTTGCGGCGCCGGTATATCCAAGCCGCGAAAAACAAGGCCGCGAAAACGGACAAAAAGATCAGAAAACGGACATTGAAGAAAGCTGCCGCATTTGCCGGTATATCTCTTTCAAAAAGGAACAGCCGGAAGATCGAAAGGAAAAAAGCGCATTGCCCCAGTATCCTTACAAAAGGAAACCGCAGTTTGAAACCGAGATAGGTCAAGGCCGCGGCTTCAGCTGCCCAGCCTATCGTTATCCATGACTCGTGGAATTGGACAGGAACGGCAATGACCAAAAGAACAAGGCCGATCGCTATAAGAAACCTGTGGAAGAGATCCGAGGTCCTTTCCTTCGAACCGGCCGTGAAAGCCAGCAAAAGATAAAGGGAGCCTAACAGAAAAGTAAAAAGTCCGGCATTATCGGGATAGCTTTGGTTTATGATCGTAAAACTTGCCAAAAAATACAAGCCCGGATTGGCGGTGGTGATCCCGAGGTCGAAGGAATCTTGAACCGACTTTCTGCCGGAATTTTGGATGAACGAAATGATCAGAAAAATAAAGAAAAAGAGGGAAGAATAAGACCACGCTACGGCGAATTGGGTCGGGTCGTAAGAACCGAAAAACCACGTCCAATAAAAAAATATCGTTCCCAAAAAGCTTTCCAGGGTAAGGACCCTCCATAATTTTTTATAAGATATGAAAGCGGCTCCTATATTGAGCAGGATCAAATAAGAGAAAAGGACGTGCGGATCGCTTTCTCCCGCCGAGATCATCAACGGAGTGATCAGCCCGCCGAACTGGGCAAAGCAAGCCAAGGTCATCGAATCATAACGCAGAGACAAGAGGATGCCGATAATGGTCACTGCGGACATTGAAACAAGAGCCGCCGGCTGGCTGAGCATATGGTAAAAATTGAAAGCGGCGTAAAGGGACAGATATAAAACTCCCAATCCGCTGCCGGTAACGACCTGGCTGTAGCTGGAAAATTTTTTTCTGGTCATCTCTCCTATCGCCAAGAGGACTCCTCCGGCCAGCAGCCCCAAAAAGATCCGCGCGGTCTCGTTAATAAGGCCGCTTTCAAAAGCGTAACGCAGAAAAAATCCGACGGCAAAAATTATGGCGACCGCTCCGACCGCCGTGAATATCTTGCTGCCGAACTTAAATTCAAAATCATCTTCTTTCTCTCGCGGTTTTTCAGCAACGGCGGCCAAGACCGGAGACGGTACCGGAAGGTCCGGCTCGTTTTGAACCGGCGGGGTTGCCGCTTGGTCCCGCAATGCTTCTTTCATCGTCCTGAAACCTCCCCCGGCGGCAATTTGAGAAACGTTTTGCGGCGGTAATGCCGACATCCGGCTTTCCCTGTTGATCCTCTGTTCCAGACTGTTGATCCTGGACTTCAAATAAAAAAAAGTGAATATCAATCCTATAAACAAAAAAAATTGAAAAGTCGGCATAATATTTTTTAGATTTGATTATTAAAAGAATTGTACCATTAAAAAAACAAGGGCTGAAGGCCGCCAATCCACAATCGTACAGGCTTGCTCAGGCCAATAAAAAAGAAGCCTTTCGGCTTCTTCTTTGCTCTTAGATGAAAGTGATAGCGCTGCCGGTTTTCTGGCCTCTGCCGGTCCTGCCTATGCGATGGACATAATCCTCGTAAGTGGCCGGGACATCGTAATTGATCACGTGAGTGACATTATCGATATCCAATCCTCTGGCCGCCACATCGGTAGCTACTAAGATCTTGATCTGATTGGCCTTGAAAAAACTGAGGGCCTTTTCTCTTTTGGCCTGGGTCTTTCCTCCATGGATCGATTCCGCTTTGAATCCTCTTTTGGCCAGATCTTCGGAAAGATTCTCCACTCCCCACTTTGTCCTGCCAAAAATAAGGACCTTACTGAAATCGTCCCCGGCCAGCATTTCGCATAATTTTT
The DNA here is from genome assembly GCA_041657565.1 of Minisyncoccota bacterium. GTDB lineage: Bacteria > Patescibacteriota > Minisyncoccia > Minisyncoccales > JAQTVQ01 > CAIMDX01. The sequence continues at coordinate 3,435 of JBBABQ010000072.1, forward strand.
CCATCTTTCTGACCCCGTTCCCGCCGGTCTTGATGACCTCGTGGCTGATGTTCAAAGGCATCTCGCTGCTCTTGACCGAGATCTTGACCGGGTTGTTGGTGAATTTTTTCACAAGCTGTTCTATGGCAGCGGGGAAAGTCGCCGAGAAAAAAAGCGTCTGCCTGTTTGCCGGCATCTGTCCGATCAAAAATTTTATTTCGTCCACGAAACCCATATCAAGCATCCTGTCAGCTTCGTCCAGAACGACCGTTCTGATCTTGGACATATCCAAAGCTCTTCTTTGGACCAGGTCTTTGATCCTCCCGGGGGTTCCGATCACTACATCATAGCCTCTTTTCAATCCGTAGAACTGGCCCCTGATGCCGGTCCCGCCGATACAGGTCACTGAAAATATTCTTAAACCGGCGCTGAATTCTTTGAACTCTTTTTCTATCTGCGAAGCCAATTCCCTGGTCGGGACGATGACGATCGCCTTGTTCTCGCGGTGCAATAAAACGTTATTGATGATCGGTATCAAAAAAGCGGCTGTTTTTCCCTGGCCGGTATTTGCGATGCCAACGACGTCTTTTCCCTGCAAAAGCAAAGGAATGGTCTGGTCTTGGATCGGGGTCGGGTCGCTATAACCTTTTCTGATGATATTGCTCTTCAGCCCGCCCTCTATTTTAAAATCGGCGAACTTGTTGACGATCTTGTAGGCCTCCACTTCCTTAGTAGGATGGTTCCTTAATTCCGCTTCGTTCTTTTGGATGAATTGCGCGATATCCAATTTATTCCCGGAAAATCTTCCTCTTCCATTGGAAGATCCGCGGCTGGAAAACCCCCCTCTTCCGGAGCCGGATCTTTGTCCGGGACGGGAGCTGGACCTGTAATTATTTCTTGAGAATGTTCTTCCCTGCATAATTTGTTTTGGCTTTTTTAGATATGCTTCGGCAATTTCGTTGCCGCGCACTTTGCCGTCCCTTCGAAAAGCTGCTGTTAAAATAGCTTTTATCCGGGTAGATAGATTTTATTCGGCGGACGCCCCGATCAATGAGATACGGAACATCTCCCCAATAAAAAAAGCGAAGCCTTCTTTTGCTAACTCTGAATAGCAGACCGGCTTTTCAGCCGGAATATTCAACCCCGCTTAAGGTGAGATCGAATATTTTTA
>JBBABQ010000073.1:0-4467 GCA_041657565.1 Minisyncoccota bacterium
TCAATAGCTTTCATTCCAGCGTCGTTGATGTTGGTGCTCGCGGTCGGCCTTTTTATTTTCGGTGTCAGCGGGGCAATTCCCCGAAAAGCAATTATCCAGCCGGCGCAATCGCAAATCTCGACCGAGGTTCAAAGCGAAGCGCCCGCGGAATTGGCGATGACCGCTTCCGAGATCTGCCACCTTGGCGGAAAGATCGGACCCTGCAAGGAGGAAGCTTTAACTCCCTCCGAAGTCTGCCATTTGGGCGGAAAGATCGGGCCCTGCCTTAGCGAAGCGATCCTTCCGGACACTAATGCGCTGAGAATGAAAAAGCAAAACTAAAACTCCCACCCGGGAGTTTTTGCTTTGCCACGCCGAAGCCCCGCACGCTTGCGGGGCGAAGGAGGGCTTCGCCACGCCGAAGCCCCGCACACTTGCGGGGCGAAGGAGGGCCTTGCCACGCCGTAGGCGGGATTTGCTTTGCCAGAGAACCCGCAAACAGGGGAATAACAATGCTTGGCAATCGTCTACGAATCGTCTATAATTCGTATATATCAACCTTTCATGTTTAGCCCAAAATACAATATTTCACCTAAACTTTTAGAGAATATCAAACGGATCTCCGTTATTATCGCGCGGCTGAACGGCCAGCGTTTTTCGCAAACGGTTTTGGCCAAGTTTGAACAAAAAGCCAAGGAAATATCAGCGCACGCGTCCACCAGCATAGAAGGCAATCCTTTGCCGCTGACCGAAGTGAAAAGAATTTTAAAATCCAGACCGGAGCATCTTCGCGATACCGAAAAAGAAGTGCTTAATTATAATGAGGCACTGGGTTATTTAAATAGTCTATTTTCATCGGGCACCGTGAATTTAGACTTAAAACTGATCCTAAAAATACAAAAGATCATTACTAATGGGCTTGTTGCTGATTTTAATTCCGGAGAATTGCGAAATGGGCCGGTTTTCGTTAACGATCCGATCGCGAGACGGCCGGCATATTTACCGCCAGATCATCAAGATGTTTGCAAGTTGATGGACGACCTGCTGGCATTTATATCCAGCAACTCAAAAAAAATAGATCCTCTCATCTTGGCAGGGATTTTCCATAAAGAGCTTGTTATCATCCATCCGTTCATTGACGGCAACGGCCGCACCGCACGGCTGGCAACAAAGGTTTTACTGGCTAATTTGGGCCTTGATACATTCAACCTTTTCAGTTTTGAAAATTATTACAATGGCAACATTTCGAAATATTTCCAATTCGTCGGAGAAAAGGGCAACTACTATGATATTAAGGATGCGGTCGATCACACTTTTTGGCTCGAGTATTTTACCGACGGTATTATCGATGAATTGATAAGGGTAAGCGAAGAACTGAAAAATTCGGCGATCGTGCCCGAAAGCGTGCTTAAACCTCATCATCAAATTATTTTGAACTATATCAAAAAAAATGGGCATATCACCGATTTGATCTATTCGGGCCTTACAAACAGATCAAAACCGGCGCGCGTCAACGATCTTAATAAACTGATCAAGCTCGGTTTGATCGAACGCATTGGCAAAGGAAAAGCGACAATTTACAAAATAAAATAAAACCCTTGCCGGTAGGCAGCGACAAAAAAACCAAAACTCCCACCCGGGAGTTTTTGTTTTGCCGCTTTTCAATTGTTTTTCTTGACCAAAAAATCAAAAAGCTTTAATATCCTTCCGTTATACCGGCTTCGAACCGGCAAAGGCTAATCCAAGGGAGCGGCCCTTGCCGGCCGTTTCGTCTTTCCAAGCTTCGCAAGAGAAGAGGGAAAGAACCGGCAACCCGCACCTTGAAATAAAATGCCTCAAATAACGAGAATAGAAGTCGTTGCGGCCGTTTTTTACGCCCTGATGGCGCTTATCGCCGCCTATTTCCTGTTCAGGCCGTCGAGTCCGAACCCAGCTCCCGCCGTCCAAACCGGCCAAGCCGAAGGGCAAGAGATCGATGCCGCCGGATACTCCGAACAATTTCGGATATCTATTCCGGTCGACAACCAAACCGCCGGAACAACCGCCGAGATGGTCGAATGAGGCTTCCAGCCAAACCCCTTCCCAAAGGGGTTTTACTTCGCCACGCCGAAGCCCCGCAAGCGTGCGGGGCGAAGGAGGGCCTTGCCACGCCGAAGCCCCACAGGCGAAGGCGGGGGCTGTACAAGATCCCCAATTCTGCACAGGTGCCACCTGTGCAGTTTAATCTTGCAATTTATAGGCTTATTGATATAATAATCTCAAGTATTCCTAAAAAACGGAATACAAAAGAACAAAATGCAATATTTAGAACTAAAAACCCAATTAAAGGACTTTATAGCCTTTTCGATTAAGGATATTGAAAAGGTTGATTTGTCCTTCCATAAACAGAGATTAAGCGAATGGCAAAGGAAGGGTTATGTAAAAAAGATCCGCCAAGGTTTTTATATCTTTTCCGATCTTGAAATAAACGAACAAACGCTTTTTACGATTGCCAATCGTATTCATGGACCCTCATATATCTCGCTTGAGATGGCATTATCCCTTTACGGGCTTATTCCTGAAGCTGTCTATGGAATTACATCCGTCACATCGCAAAAGACCAAGACGCTAAAGACCCCTGTCGGCGACTTTATCTACCGACACATAAGGCCTAAACTTTTATTCGGCTACGAACTCCGAGAGAATAATGGGCATTACTGCCAAATAGCGGAAATAGAAAAGGCAGTCCTTGACTACCTTTATTTTAATCCAAAGATTAAAGATGAAGAATCTTTTAAGGGTATTCGTTTTAACTCTGCCGAATTTAAGGAAAAGGTAAATATGGGAAAGTTTAATAATTATCTTTTAGCCTTCAGTAACAAGGCGCTTGCAAAGCGGGCAAAGAAGCTTTTAACATATATAGAATATGCTTAGCCTCAAAAATATAGAACAATATTATCCAGACGATCAAAAGCCTTTCAAGCGAAACATTTTGAGAGAATATTTGCAATATAAGATACTTGAGATCATTTTTAATTCAAGGTATTCCAACGACTTGATATTCCTCGGCGGCACAGCTTTGAGGATCGTATATAACAATAATCGATTTTCCGAAGACCTTGATTTTGACAACTTCACCCTTACCGAAGAACAATTTGCGGGTCTAGCGAGCGAGGTCGAGAAAGGGCTTGAGCTTCAAGGATACGAAGTAGAGATAAAAAATGTATTTAAGGGAGCCTATCGTTCATACATCCGGATGCCGAATATCCTATTCGACAATGAAATGTCGAATCTTAAAGAAGAGAAGATCATGATTCAGATCGACACGGCACCGCATGCCTTTGACTATAAAAAAGATACGAAGATCCTCAATAAATTCGATGTTTTCACCCAGATCTTCACTACGCCCATAGACATTCTTCTGGCGCAAAAGATTTATGCCGCCCTCAATCGCTCTCGGGCCAAGGGCAGGGACTTTTTTGATATAGTTTTTCTTTTTCCGCAGACAAAGCCGAATTATGGATATCTAGAAAAGAAACTTGGCATCAAAAATGGCCAGGAATTAAAGGAATCCTTGCTCGCAAAGACCGCGGATCTGGATTTTAATGACCTGGCGAAAGATGTCGAACCGTTTCTCATTAATGGCCGCGATAGTAAAAAAGTCAAACTATTCAGGGAATATATATCTTCCTGGATCGTGGACAACTAACAAAAAATTAGCGGCGTTAACGAATAACACCGCCGATCAGAACAGTACAAACCCCTTCCCAAAGGGGTTTTACTTTGCCACGCCGAAGCCCCGCACGCTTGCGGGGCGAAGGAGGGCTTCGCCACGCCGTAGTCCCAAGGACGAAGGAGGGGGTCTGTGCAGATCTTTTTAGGCTGATTTGGGACGGCAATTTGACATTTTTTTGTTTTATATTCTAATAAAACCGGGGCTTGACAAAGATTTCGGCAAAGAGGAAAATTGACAGCACAAAGGCGAATACAGGTTTAATTTGGTAGTTAATAATTTTAGGCAAATGATAAGTCCCAATTATTTGCACCCGGCACCCATTGGATGCGCGACGATCAATTCAACTGCTTGGAATAGCACAACTTGGTTTTTGCAAAATTTAATTTTTAACGCGAAGCTTACGCTTCGCTTTTTTATTAAAATTTTTTGATAAAAAGGCGAAGCGTGCGCTTTATAATAATAAACGCCACTAGGTCGACTTTGCCCTCAGGGGCGAGAAAGATAAAAAGATTTAATAATATAAAAACAAAACACTATGAACAAAAAAATTCTACTTAGCCTTTCGGTCATCGCCGCAGTGGCGACAATCGCGGTAGGCGGCACAATCGCTTACTTCAGCGATACAGAAACCAGCACCGGCAATACTTTCACAGCCGGAACAATTAGCATTGCAGTCAATGGACAGGAAACATGGACTGAAAATTTTGTATTCGGAGACATGAAACCCAGTCAGGTTGAATACTCCAATTTTACAGTAACTAATACTGCCACGA
>JBBABQ010000074.1:0-4434 GCA_041657565.1 Minisyncoccota bacterium
AAGACATTCTGGGTTTGATCAGGTTTATCGAAGTTCATGAGCAAATCCATAAAGCCTGCCCGCAGGAAATAAACGAAAATAAGATATTTTTTATCCAGGCGCAGAATGAAACTCCAACGGCACGCCACCTGTTTGCGTTAGCCCGGCGGTATGCCAATAATTTTGCCGGGTCGTTTAGAAATATGTTTTTAGCTCCGCAGTTTGCTTATGCCGGGCTGCCGAACGGTTTTCTATCCGAAGAAGAAATAAGGGGCCGCAATATTTCATTTATAAAAATAGGTGATTCTTCCCGGAGGGTGGAGCCTGTTAATAGAATTACTTCGTCCCGTAAAACGGGAAGAGATGAAAAAGACAATTCATCCTTAAAGAAAAAGAATACGAAAAAACCGGGAGAAACTGGACCGGGAGTATCCAACGAAAGTTTTTCTCCGCAGCCCTCAGGCGAACTTGTTACCTATGATAAGCAAGGTAAGCTTGTGAGATTTTCTCCGGATAACGTGGGAACTTTTTTAGATATACCAAAAGGCTCTCCCGCTACTTTATTGCGTTATCTGTATGCTAACCGTGTTTTTAGCGATAATCCTAAAAGATCAAAAGAACTGGCGGGAAAAAGAGGAGGCAATGATTCATTAAGGACGATACAGAGGGAATTAAGTATTCTCCGCCAGGCGGGCTTGGTTGAAGGGGACAGCCGCACAGGATATTATTTGCCGGGATGGGCGAGAAGCGTCGATTTAGAGGCGTTAATTGCAGAAAACCCCGGGCTTGATATGCCGGGGATGGATAAGGATTGCCTTGAAGAGGTAAAGGAGATAGCCGCTCGGTTCAGTTTGTTGAATAATCCCTGGATGGATACTTTTTACCGCCGCTATAAAGATTCCGAAAGGATAAAGGGGCTGCTTGCAAAATTCTTGCTCCGCGATCATCCCGTTAAGAAGGATATCTTTTCCGGAATTGACAGGCTGCCGGATGAAGAGGTTGTGAAAAAAGCCGACGCTTATCTGGATAATTGGCTTAAGGAGCAGCAGGAGCAGTTCGGCAGCGACGGCGGGTATTATAACGCTTCAAGTTCGCTTACCGTCAGGAAGGTGATACTTTATCCTACCACGGGGATACTCGATCTTTCGCAGGTTCTCTTTACAAGCATGGCGATGAGCTTGCCGGCTTTTATGATCGAGAAATTGGCCCCTGAAAAGTTAGATGGATATTTCGCGCCCGTTTACTCGGTGATCAAGGCGATTAAAATACTCGCTTCCGAAGACGGCCTGTTTTTGATACAGGATGATGATGTTGATGATATCGTAAACTACCTCGGGGGGAAGGCGGGGGCTCTCGGTTTTAATGAGGTTCCCGGCAACCTGGTAAATTTAACACGCTTGCTCTATCCGTTTGACACCGTTTTAAAAAAGAAAAGCCTGGATAATTTGTTTAAGATCATTGGTTGTCTGCAAGAGAGAAATCCCGGGTGGATTGAAAGTTGTAACATGGACAATATAATCAACAATAATCCGGAATTAAGTTATTTAAGGAATTATTTGCCGCATAAGGAAGAGCCATGGGTTCCCGTGCCAGTATTAATTAAAAAAGATGCTGCCAAAAAATACGCCGACTTTGTCCCCGTAGAAATTCCGGTAAGATTATGCGAAGATCAGGGTTGGTCAAAGCCTGCGGTTAGGTTATTTGATACTCGCGTTATTTCTGATGGAATGAATGCATACCAGGAAGCAAGAAAAGCGGGGATACCGACCGTTAAAATGCTCGATGTGGTAAATTACAGCATGACCTGGATCCATAAATATAAAGAGCTGTTGGGCGAAGAATTTAAGTTGATTTTTACTCCGGAAACGCGAAAAGATAAAGATGGAGAAAAATATTTAGCCGAGTATTGTCGCAATGACAATGGTGAAGCGATGACCGTTAAGTTGCATCCGATATTGTTGGATTTGGCCAGCAATAAAATAAGGGGCGACGTTTTATGTTCTTTGATGAGATTATCGACTACCAAAATTTTGATAGACATGATATTTATCAGCTGTTTATTGTATCCGGAGATCACGAATGATGGGGAATTAACAGAGTCCATCATTCGGTTTATATCCAGTGGCGGATATGACAGACTGGGTTCCGTTAAAGATATCGACATGGTTATCGATATAGTATCGGAACAGAACGAATACGATCTAGAGGCGCGCAGCGATTTATTGCTGGGGTTAAGCAGACTAAGGACGCGAAAAGCAATGGATAAAATAAAGAATGATATAAGCCGCTCAATAGGCCACACAGCTTTATTCGCGATTTTTGTAGCGAGAGACGGGAAGATATATCTCTCTTCCTCTCCTGACAGGTATACCGAGGAAGAGTTATGGCATTGTGATTACGCTAAAGGAGAAGGCACTTCCTATTGCGGTGGCATAGGAGGCGGAGGGCACAGGCATAAAGTCGAATTTACCCAGGTTATCACTAAAGAGGGCGAAGTTAAAATAGATATTGATGTTGCGTTTCGCGGTGTAATTTTTAAGGATGCCGATGAAAGCGACGGTTTCATAAGAATAGATCCGCCTTTATATGACCGGGAGAGGTTTTTAAGAGTAGCGACAGGGAGAAATGATGTCGGTTCTAACGAGAAAGAGATGTACAACCGATGTGTAATAGAACAGTTGAAATCTTGTAGCCGGGTATTGATAGGTGTTGTCAATCCCGGTAAGGAATTTGTTATATATGATTCTCTTAAAGAATTGCTGAAAAATGAGGGATACGATTTACCGGCGGCATTAACAATAGGGGGATTCAACGATTTAATAAACTGCGAAAAACCGGGCGACAAGATAGGAACAAGAGATAATAAGGTCGGCCGGAAAGAAGATCTGGTAGAGGAGATTTTTAGCGCTGACCACACCAGATACCGGATTGTAATCGCTTCGCATTTAGGTCTTCATGTCAGGGTGGCGGAAGCAATTATCGGGTTGGTTTCAGCTTCGGGGAATCAAGTCACCATTTCTAAGAGAGATAAAACGGCTAACGCGCAGTCGTTACAGGATTTGGTGAAATTGGCGGCCGAGGAGGGCGATACGATTACCATAGAAGTAACGGGTAAAAACTCTATGGAATTATCGGTAAGGATAGAAGAGTTATTAAAAGACAATTCATTATTAACTAATCTCGGCTCGGGCAATATTAATCAATATGGAGAAAGAAATACTAAAACTTATCCCGCGAGATTGACGGAAGCCACAAGTTATTCAGATGGTTCATCAAGCAATTTAAAATATTATCTTTCGGGGAATGGCGCTGTGATTGTGGAAAAGACTAAGAGCGGTAAGGTTGCGGACACCGAAACTATCTTGGGTAAAATATCGGTCCTGAAGAGCCTGGCGTCGCGCGCCCCGCCTTTTGATTCGAACAACCCCGCTTCGCAATCTTTTCAAGTTTTGATTGATGACATTGTCCGGCATGAAACAATAGAGCTAAAAACAGGTTCTCATCAGCTTGCTTGCCAATCCAGTTATGAATACTTTAAAGTCCACAGAAATGAATTGTATAATTTATTAGATGCGGTCGTTTTGTTCGGCGTATGTTTGGATGGTTATTATTTAAAGAGGTTAGCTGTGATAAAAGAGGGTAATGGGATCGAAAGCCTGCCTGACAATAATTTACGTGTTTCCGCACCGATATGGATTAAAGACGGATTTATTTCTAAATACAAAAGTTTTAAAGAAATTGTAATTCCAGCAGTTTTTATTGAAGATTTGGGTAGTTCTCATAGCGGTAATATAAAAGGGATTTATGATATGAAGTTGTGGGATAGACGCTTTGTATCAAAGACGCTGCGATCGGGCGGATTGGAAATGACATTAGCTTCTCAGAATATGGAGCCAAGGGTTAAAAAAATCCTTAATTGGATATACGGCATGTCAAATCTTTATAGTCATTCTGAATTATGGGGGAAGAAGGTTAAGTTGATCGTTAGCGCGGATACGGGAAGATGCGACGGTGGAAAGCAGAGTATCGCGGAGTATGTTTACGATAAGGACGGTGATGTAGTTGTCAAGATACATCCGTTGTTGTTAGAATTAGAAAGGAATAAAGTAAATGATACTTTATTAGGAGCGATATTCTTTTATTTGTTTATCGGATGTTTAATAGAGAAAAGATATGCCGACAAAAAGAGTCTTTTCGGTTCCGTTATCGACTCTTTGTTACAAGATCCTTATTTCGGATTATCTTATAATAAGGATGTCATGAAATTTGTGGATTATTTATCAATTGATCCCGGTAGTTTTTTTGGAGCGGAAGATGATTGGTTGCTATTGTTAAGGGAGGGGGTGGAAAAGAGGAATCGGCAGAGAATGTTGGACAAATTGGGTTCAGATGCCGACCGCTCATTAGATAAAACGATATTATTCGCCATTTTTGTAGAAAAGAACGGAAAATTGC
>JBBABQ010000075.1:0-4428 GCA_041657565.1 Minisyncoccota bacterium
CAAAAGGGATTTCAAGGGTTATCAACAGCACCCGCTCAAAAGATCGGCAGTTGCTCTTTCCCAACAAAAAACCCCGCAAAATGCGGGGTCCGAAAAACTGTGGCTATTTATCAGAACCATCGGCCTGGCAGTAAAGAAAAACCTCTCCGGTCACCAATACTGTCGTCTCTTTCGGCTGGACCTCAAGAACTCCTCTTTCAATATTGAAAATGAATTCTTTGTCTTCCATATCTCTGATCGTAACCTTCCCTTTTTTGAGGGGAGTGATCAAGGGAACGTGCTCTTCCAACACCGTAAGCTCCCCCGCAAGACCTGGAAGGGTCGCTGAGATAACTTCTTTTTGGAAAACTATTTCTTTCTGGCTGATGATGTTTAGCTTCATAAGGCAGACAATTAAACTTCTTGGATCCCTCCCTTCATATAAAATTCTTCCTCCTTCTTCGAATCCATCTCGCCGGAAACGATCTTCCTAAACCCTTCTATGGTGTCCTTTAGCGGAACGTATTTGCCTTCTTTGCCGGTGAAAACCTGAGCGACATAGAAAGGCTGGGACAAGAATTTCTGGATCTTCCTGGCGCGCTGGACGGTCAGTTTGTCTTCTTCCGCCAATTCCTCAACTCCCAAAATAGAGATGATGTCTCTCAAATCTTTATATCTCTTCAATATCCTGACAACCTCGCTCGCAACAAAATAATGCTCCTTGCCGACAATGCTGGCATCCAAGATAGCTGAAGTTCCCTCCAAGACGTCAATGGACGGATATATGCCCAAGTCGGCGATCAAACGGGACAGAACGATCGTCGCATCCAAATGGGAAAAGGTCGAAACCACGGCCGGATCGGTAAGGTCGTCGGCCGGGACGTAAACCGCTTGGATGGAAGTGATCGAACCGTCCTTGGTCGAAGTGATCCTTTCCTGCAAAGCGCCAACCTCCGAGAACAAGGTCGGCTGATAGCCGGTCTGGGAAGGAATGCGTCCAAGCAAGGTCGAGACCTCGCATCCTGCCTGCACGAAACGGAAAATATTATCCATGAAAAGCAGAGTGTCCTTCTTTTCTTCGTCCCTGAAATGCTCGGCTATAGCCAGCCCGGTAAGGCCTATTCTGAAACGGACTCCCGGAGTTTCGTTCATCTGGCCGAAGATCAAACTGGTATTTTTTAACACGCCCGAATTTTCCATCTCCAAAAGGATGTCCTTGCCTTCGCGGGAACGCTCTCCCACTCCTACAAAAACCGAAACTCCTTTATGGACCGAAGCGATATTGCGGATAAGTTCCTGGATCAAAACGGTCTTGCCCACGCCCGCTCCTCCGAACAGCCCAACCTTGCCTCCCTTTGGGATCGGCGTCAAAAGATCGATGGCTTTAATACCGGTTTCCAATATCTCGATCTTGGTCTTTTGCTCTTCCAATGTGGGAGCCGATCTGTGGATGGAAGCGTAATTGGCAGTCTTGATCTCCCCCTTTCCATCGATCGGTTTTCCCAAAACGTTCAAAACCCTGCCTAAAACCTCCTTGCCTACCGGAACTTTTATCGGAGAACCCGTATCAATAACCTCCTCTCCCCTCTTCAACCCATCGGTCGGACCCATGGCCAAAGCGCGGACCTTGTTGGCTCCGATATGCTGTTCCACTTCCAAAACAAGACCGTTTCCTTTGACGGTCAAAGCGCTGAACATCTGGGGAAGGTTGTCCTCGAACTCAACGTCTACTACCGGTCCCAATATTTGTACTATTTTTGCCATACATCTTTAGCTTGTAGCTTGTAGCTTGTAGCTTGTAGAGAAACATTGCCTTCGGCAATATTTATTCCTTTCTCGCCGAAGGCGAGACCCCTACAAGCTACAAGCTAATTCCTACAACCTCGTTACGATATTGCCTCCTTGGCTGAAGTTATCTCGCCGAGCTCGGAGGTGATCTGCTCCTGCCTGGCCTTGTTATAATCCAAGATCAACATTTTAATGACCTCTTTGGCATTGTCCGAAGCGTTCTTCATAGCGATCATGCGGGCCGAATGCTCCGAAGCATTGGCTTCCAGAATAGAATGGTATATTTCGAAGGTAACAAGCTCCGGCACCAAACTGTCAAAAATATCTTTAGTATTCGGTTCAAAAACGTATTCCAAATAAGGCTCCGGCTCCATTTCTTTCGAAGCCTTGGGGGCGTGTTCTTTCAGCATCTTTTCAAAAACATCTTCTTTGACCGGCAGGATCTGAATGGTCCAAGGCTCCTGATTCAAAGTAGTCACAAAATTGGTGAAAAATAAAAGAACCTGCTGGTAGTCGCTCTCAAAATGCCTGATCAGAAGGTCGGCTATCGGCCGCATATCGTTAAGCTCTCCAAAATCGCCTATGCCGCTGAATTCGAATCTGACCTTGTATCCTTTATTCTTGAAAAAAGCGGCCGATTTCTTCCCGATGGCCATTATCTCGACTTCCGCCGATCCTTCCAGCGCCTTGATCTTCTTCTGGGCGAAGTTCAAAAGGTTTTTGTTGAACGGCCCGCAAAATCCCCTGTCGGAACTGACCACCACGGCCAAAACTTTTTTGATCTCCCGTTCCTTGAAATAAAAGCTGCCCAATCCTTCTTTTTTTTGATGGTGGCTCAACTTTTTCAGTATCTGATAAACTCGCAAGGCGAACGGCCGGGAATTAAGCGCCAGATTTTGCGCTTTGCCCATTTTCACGGCCGAAACCAAGCCCATCGCGTTGGTGATCTTGGCGATGTTCTGGACCGATCCTATCTTTTGTTTTATCTCCTTAGATTTCATATTTCTTCAAGGCCTCCCTCGCTCCTTTTTCAAGTTCTAAAATGACCTCGGGGCTCAACTCTCTGCTCGCTTTGATATTTTTCAAAACTTCCGGTTTCATCAGCTCGAAATAATCAATGATATCCTTTTCGGCCTGCTTGATGTCGGACAGCTTGATCTTGTCGAACAATCCCTTCTCCGCCACGAAAACGCTCAAAACTTCTTTTTCAAAAGGCATCGGTTCTCTTTCTTCTTGCCTCAGAAGCATCATCATTCTTTGTCCGCGCTCTATCTTATTGCGGGTCTCTTGGTCCACCTCTTCGGCAAACTCAAGGAAAGCTTCCAGCTCCTTGAACTGGGCTAATTCCAATTTCAAGGTCGAAGCTATCTTTTTCATGGCCTTGGTTTGAGCCGCAGACCCCACCCTCGAAACCGACAATCCGACGTTGATCTCGGGACGCTGTCCCTTAAGGTACAATCCCGAGTCAAAGAACAATTGGCCGTCAGTGATCGAAATGACATTGGTCGGAACGTAAGCGGTAATATCTCCTGCCTGGGTCTCGATGATCGGCAAAGCGGTCAAAGAGCCGCCTCCTTTCTCTTTGCTCATTCTGGCGGCGCGCTCCAGCAATCTTGAGTGCAAGTAAAAAATATCTCCGGGATAAGCTTCTCTCCCCGGCGGTCTTCTCAAGATCAAAGCCACTTCTCTCCACGCCCAAGCGTGCTTGGTAAGATCGTCATAAACGATCAAAGCGTCTTTACCGGCGTTCATGAAATACTCCCCTTGGGCGGCGCCGCAATAAGGGGCCAAATACCAGAAAGAAGCCGGATCAGCGGAAGCGGCAACTACGACGATGGTGTATTCCATCGCTCCGCTCTTCTCCAAGATCTCAATGGTGCGGGCAATCTTCGATCTCTTTTGGCCGATGGCCACGTAGATGCAGATAGGTCTTCTGGCCTCGGTCTTTTGGTTCAGAATGACATCGATCGCGACAGAGCTTTTTGTGGAGATCCTGTCCCCCAAAAGCAATTCTCTCTGGCCTCTCCCGATCGGAATAAGACTGTCGATGATCTTGATGCCGGTATGCAGCGGATAATCGACTGGCTCTCTTTCAATGACCGACGGGCCGATCTTTTCGAGCAAGCCGAATTCTTTGGTTTCAATTTTGCCCTTCCCGTCCAGAGGCCTTCCCAAAGGATCTATTACTCTGCCGATCATCGCCTCTCCGACAGGCACGGAGACGACTTTGCCGGTCCTTTTGACCACGTCCCCCTGCCTCACTTTGGAATCCTCTCCAAGGATGATGGCTCCCACTTCGGTTTCTTCCAGACTCAAAGCTATGCCCAAAACTTCTTCTTTGCCTTCAAATTTGATGATCTCCATCGAGGTCACGTTCAAAAGGCCGCTGATCTTAGCGGTCCCGTCTTTGACCTCGATCACCTGGCCAACCTCTTCCTGATTGGCGTTGAAATCCAGGTTCTCTATCTCTTTTTTTAAGTAGTCTAAAATTTCCATGTAGATTACGGGTCTTGGTCTCAAGCCCCAATTAAACTAATTTTTGTCTGATATTCCCAATAATCGTTTTTATTGAAGAATCGATCAAAAAGTTGTTAGTCTTAGCTTTAAATCCGCCTATTATCGAATTGTCTATCTCGACCTTGAATTTTTTATCTTGTCCCA
>JBBABQ010000076.1:0-4408 GCA_041657565.1 Minisyncoccota bacterium
TGTTGTTTTGTTCATAACCGTTTATTACCAAAAAGCCTCCTTATTTGCGACCTAAAGACTGTTGATAACCGGGAACGGCCAAGAAAAAATACTTTAGCGGCCCCTTTGATCGGGAGGATCCAAATAGAAATAATCCTCTATGCTGCGCTCTTCCTCCGACTTCCTTCTAAGCTTGTCCAAGGAATTTCCTTCCGACAACGGATGATCGAGGCGATAGCGATACTCGTCATAATTTCCCAGATGCTGTTCCAGGCTTCCGTCTTTGACCTCCCAAATGATATTGCAAGCCTTGTTCAAAATATACCGGTCGTGGGAGACCAGAAGGATCGTTCCCTTGAACTGCTTTATGACCTCTGTGATTATTTCCTTGCTCGGCAGGTCCAAATGATTGGTCGGTTCGTCAAGCAAAAGCAAATTAACTTTCTGCAGGATAAGCTCGGCTAAAGCCACGCGCGCCCTCTCTCCTCCGCTCAAGCTACCGATCTTTTTATAAACATCGTCTTGTGTGAACAATAAGCTCCCCAAAACTTGCCTGATCCTTTTTTCTTTTTCCTCGGAGGCTTTCGAGCAAACCTCGTCAAGAACGTCCTTCTCCGGATCAAGATTCTCGTGAGCTTGCGCGTAATAACCGATCATAACGTTCTGATCGATCTTGATGCTACCGCCGCAAAGATCCTGCTGGCCCATGATGCTTTTCAAAAGCGTGGACTTTCCCGCTCCGTTCTTTCCGATGATCCCTATTTTGCTTCCCCAAATAACCTCCAACCTGTCGGGAGCGGAAAAAAGGAATTTGCCCTTAAGACCTATCCTAGCTCCGCCCATGCTCAAAACTTTCGTGCAAACCTTTTGCACGTCATCAAAATTTATCTTGATATCCTTATAATCCTGGGGAAGCTCCTTGATCTCCAGTTTCTCCAGCTGTTTTATCCTGCTCTGAACACGGCTCGCGGTTGAGGCTTTATACCTGAACCGGTTTATGAACTCCTTTTGTTCCTCCAAATATTTTTGCTGGCGCCAATATTCGCCTTCTTTACTTTCAAAGCGCTTTTTCCTTTCTTCCACGTAAGAAGAGTAAGTTCCGGAATACTTCTCGAACCCGTCTTTGGTCAATTCGAATATCCTGTTGCAAACCTTGTCCAAAAAATACCTGTCGTGGGCGACGCAAACTATGGCTTCGTCCCAATTCGCCAAAAAACCTTCCAGCCATTCTATGGTCGCGATATCCAGATGATTTGTCGGCTCGTCGAGCACCAGCAAGTTCGGATCGAGCGTAAGCAATTTTGCCAGGGCCAATTTCGTCCTTTCACCCCCGCTCAAGGTCTGGATCCTTCTCTGCCAGGAATCTTCAAGAAAGCCGAAGTCCTTAAGCAAAGATTTTATGGAATCTTCGTAGCGATAAGCGCCTTTCTTGGAACATTTTTCCAGAACTTTCATAAACTCCTCCGCCTCCGCTTCGGAAAGCGATCCCTCTTTATCTTTGGCCTCAAGCTCTTTTTGCCTGTCCAGCAATGCCTGCATTTCCGGATTGGCCGAGAACATCTCCTCGTAAACGGTATTTTTCAAAGACTCCCAGTGGGTTTCCTGCGGCAGATATCCTATCCTCAGACCCCTATGCCTATCGATCCTTCCTTCATCAGGCTGTTCCAGTCCCACAATTATCTTCAGCAAAGTGGTCTTACCTGTTCCGTTCGGTCCGGCAACGGCGATCCTGTCTTCAGAGGTCACGGCCATCGCGGCATTGCAAAAAAGCTCGTTATTTGAATACGATTTGGAAATGTCTTTCAAAGCGATCAACGGCTCTCTGAATTTAGCCTGTTTGGCCTTGGAAAAACCTTTTAATATTTTGTCTTTGTCTTTTTCCATAGAATATACATGAACGCTCAAAACGCCCTGCATTATAGCACGGAATCGCCCTAAAGCAATCTTTTCCAGACTATCTGTCGTCGCCGGCGCCGCGTATCTTTCCGCGCTCCTGGCGAGATCTTAGCTTCTCAACGTTCCTTAAAGCGACTTCATCAAGCTTCAAACCAAGCTCCCCGGAAAGAGCGGCTACATACCACAATACATCGCCCAGCTCTTTGGCCAGGTCGGCCCTTTTCTCTTCGGAAACAATCCCGTCCCCGTCGCGAATGATCTTTTTGATCTTTTCCGCAACTTCGCCGGCCTCCCCGGCCAGACCCAATGTCGGATAAATAAAATTATTCCCCATGTTGGGATAAACGGCTGTTTTTCTTGCTTCTTCCTGATATTGGTTGAATTCCATTTTTTTTGAGAAATTAATAATTGATTATCTTCTATCCTCCCTACTGGACCATAATAAGCCAAATATCCCCCGAAGAAAAGAGCTGGATCAGCATCAAAATCCTGATTGAACGGTCTTTATATATATGCTATTTCTAATCCAAGCACATCTTCAAAAATATGAAAAAAATATTCTTATTTTTCATCGCAACCATTTTGATCGCCGCGGCCGCTTTCTCGGCTTATTTTGTTTGGGACAGAATATTGATATTGGAATACGCTCCAAAATATTCAGCCGCCGCCCTTTATTGCAGTTCCGATGAGAACACCGGAGCGGAAATAAAATTCAAGTTCTCGCCGTCCGCAAGGGCAAAACGAAAAATACCCCTTTATGAAATGCAGGAACTTTCCAAAGAAGGAAAGACCAGGGTCGTCTTTCGCAATGTTCCCGCCATGACGAAGCAGTTCGATTACTCCCAGATCTCCGCGAATATTTTCGTGGAAAAATTGGACTACGTCATCCAGGGTTCCGATCTTATTTTGGAAATAGAGAGAAAGGGCCCTTACATTCCGGCCGAGATCAGCGAAGGAACCGATACGATCAGCATAATTTTCAAGCCGGGCAATAAAAATTATCCGGTCATTTCCGGCCAATCTCCCGCCGACAGCTCCACCCTCCCTCCCGGGAAAAGAAAGATCGGCTTCCTTGTCAAATTGGATGGGGAGCTGAAAACGCTGGACGTATTTTTCCAAGGCCAGAAGATAACCGCTTCTTCCACGAAAATAGCTTCCGGACGCTACCTGATCGAGTTCAAAGAAACGATAGAGAAAGACAAAGAATATTCGGTGAGGACGATCGCCACAGATAATCGGGAAAGGACCTCCATCAGCGGCTGGACGTTCGAAGGCCAGCTGGCCATCGAAACGATCCTGGGAAGGGACCGCTTCAATTATCTTGGCTGGTGGGGACAGGTCAACTCCGACGATGTTCCGGTCAGAAAAGACTCCAAGACCTCGTCTGAACAAACAGGGACTTTATCTTCAATCAACAGGGTAAAAGTCCTCGGGGAGGTTTTTGGAGAGGAAAAAGACGGCAATAATGTTTGGTACAAAATAGACGGCGGAAGATATCCCGGATCGTATATCTTCTCCGGAAGCGTGACGCCCATCGAACAGCCCCAGCCTCCAAAAAACTTCACGATCCCCCAGGAAGTGATCGAGGGAGACTATTGGATAGACGTCGACCTGACAAAAAAAATATTAACCCTGTTCCTTTACGATAAGCCCATCTTCGCCACCTATGTTTCTCCCGGAAAAGATGCCAATCCGACCCCGGTCGGGACCTTCAACGTTTGGTACAAGCTGAAAAAAACGGAAATGAGAGGAGGCCCGCCCATCATCAGCTACAGATACGATCTGCCCAACGTCCCTTATGTAATGTATTATAACGATTCTTACGGGATCCACGGGGCCTATTGGCATGATAAGTTCGGAACCCAGCAAAGCGCCGGCTGTACGAATGCCACGATAGGAGACTCCCAATTCCTTTTTGAAAAAACCGGCCCCAAATTGGAGGGAGAAAAAATGTCTATTTTCTCTTCAAAAGAAAATCCCGGGACCGTTGTTCGCAATCACGAATAATTTAAAAAAATAATATGACGATCATCCATCCCGCGGTCCTTGCAACCGCAACTTTTTTCTCGACTTTTTTAGGCGGTTTTTTTGCAATAAAATTCAAAAATAAGATCCATTCGATAATGGCCTTTGCCGCCGGGGTTCTGATAGCCGTTGTCAGTTTTGATATCCTCCCGGAGATCATCGAACTTCTGAAAAAATCCGATACCGATCCCATGAACGCTATGATCGCTCTGGTCGGAGGATTCCTTCTCTTCCACATTCTTGAAAAAACACTATTGATCCATCATGCCCACGAATCGGATTACGCCGAGCACAAGCATCCGAATGTCGGCATGCTCTCCGCCCTGGCCCTGGCCGGACACAGCTTTATGGACGGGGCAAGCATCGGCATCGGCTTCCAGATCGATCCCGGTCTGGGACTGCTAATGGCTATCGCCGTGATCTCCCATGATTTTACGGACGGAATGAATACCGTAGCCCTGATGCTGGCGAACAAAAATACTGTTAGAAGATCTTTATGGTTCCTGGC
>JBBABQ010000077.1:0-4144 GCA_041657565.1 Minisyncoccota bacterium
TTTTCTTCCAATCTTCTTGGTCAAGATCTTCCAAATCAAGAGAATAAGCCGTGCTCTCGCAAAGATCACGGATCTCTCCCCCGTTAGGATCGGCCAGTTTTCCGCAATGGCCGTTGCTTATAACCGTTATCAACCGGTCGCTGCCGAACAAATAAGGCATCCCTGCCAAAGCGATAACGTCCTTCGACCCCTCATAATCCTGGTCGTAATCCGGTTCGAACGTCCTTTCGCCGATTTTTTGGCCGGAGCCGTTCAATTTCACGATCTTTTTATTGATGGCCAGATAAATGTTTCCCTGGCCGTCCAGCATCGGACCTAAAACGCTTGAAAATGCTTCGCCTGCTTCCAATTCCTGGGAAAGGTCGTAGTCCATGGACCTTACAGCCTGGGTTCCCCCGTCGGCTAACGCCAGCAAATGAGGAACAGTTTGGCTCTCGGTCTTGGCGATCAAATAAAGGCGGTCATCCGGACCAACAACAAGGTTAGGGCTGTATATGGTGTTGAAATTCTCGCTCCATTTGAACCGCCCGCTCGGACTCAACGCTCCCGCCCCGTATTGAGCGAAGAAATAGACCACTCCTTTGCTGTCCAAAGCCGGGACATTGCCCAAGCTTGCGGCCTGGGAAAACCACTCCTGCTTGCCTTCCGTGCTAAAAGAATATATCCCCTCTTTGCCTCCTATATTAGCCGCGAAAAAGGTTGATCCGTTCTCGTCTATGGCAGGAGGAGCAAAAAACATACCGCCCGTCGCCGTAAGGTCCGAAACCTCTCTGTCCCCGACAGGGCCGCCGATCTCTCCTTGGCCGGTAAGCCCGGCGTCATGCCGCGACATGGGCCAAAGATGATCCGCCTTATCGATGTTGAAAACTTGAGAGGGAGCGGACAATGGAGATTTATTGTCTTTATCGTCCTCAGCTTGGATCGCGAAGTAATAAGCCGAATCGTAATAAAGGCCTCTTATCTCCGCAGTGACTTCCTCTCCCGAATTGGTTATCAACGGGTCTGTCTCTTCCTCGATATTGGCCATCGTTCCGGTCGAAAAACCCTGGTCGCGGGTATAGAATATTTGATAATTTAACTGGCCGGGACCGCTATCTTTATCGTTCGGAGCGGACCAGACCAGTTTTGCCCCGTTCTTCCGGCCGTCCAAGGTCCGCACGCTCAGATCGGTTATGGCTTCGGGAGAATAAGACAGGTTATTGCCCGGACTAGGATCGTAGCTTCCGAAATCTTTGAAATTATCGTCCGTGTCCTGGTATTTCTGGCTGGCAAGATGCCAAAGCCGTCCTAAAGCTTGGCCTTCCTGGTCCGGCACCAAAGCGGCTCCTGTTTCTTTAACCAAAGGCTCGGTCGAACCGGAGTCCTTCTTCCAGCCAACTGCGTCAATTTTTATTAACGTTATGCTTGCCGCGATCTCTTCAGCCGTACCGGTCGCATTCCTCGGATCGCCGGAAAAAATAGCTATCGCTCCCGAACTGTCCGAAAGCAGGTCCGAAGAGTACATCGGCCAATCGCTTTGCGGATGGTCATTAAACCCGATCAGATAATATCCTTTGGCCGGTATGACTGTTGCGGTCGAACTGGGGCTGTCGCAAAAACTCTTGATCCTATACGGGTTATTCCAGTCTCTGGTGGCAGAATAATAGGCGAAATAAAAAGCGGTTAAAGGGTCGGCGCAAAGATCCGCTTCCTGGTCTGTAGGATTATAAAGCTCTGCATATTCCCTGCCCTGGCTGTCGGCGAGCATTATCTCAGAAATTATGAGGCGGTCTATGGCTTGCGGCTCCGAGGCTGGCTCCTGGTTTTGCGCCTGGCTCGAAGACTGCTGGGTGGAACTGCTGTTCGATGTTGAGCTGCTGTTGCCGCTTGTACTGCCGCTGCCACCACCGCCGCTTCCCCCTGACGACTGTACGGCCGCCGGACCATTGGCCGCTTTCGGCGTGCCAAAAATGTTATTTTGGCCTAAACCGGCATAAGTATGCCAGCTCAGATCCGCCCCGCGCTCCATTGTGCGTTTTTGCGAATCGCTGCCTGCCGGCCAGGAAGGCGAAGCTTCCGCCTTATCCTGCAATCGGCAATCCGGGTCAAAAAGATAGAGCGCTTCGTTGCTGTTAGCCAAAGAGCCTTTATAGATAACGTTTGCCGCTATACCAGGAGCGGCATCATCGCTGGTCCTCTCCAAAAGAAAGAACTGGCCGGCCCCGATCCGGCTGGAAGCGCCGAAAATCACTTGTATCTGCTGATCTTTGTCCTGCAGCTGCCAACCATCCAGATCAATGGCTTGGCCGGTCAAATTTTTCAGCTCCATCCATTCGCGGGTAGAACCGGCTTGGCTGCCCATCCAAGCAATCTCATTTATGACCACCTTATTCATTTGGGCCGTCTGACCGGACTGAAAAAGGCAAAGGTCTGTTCCTCCGGCACCGTCAGAGCCGTCCTCTTCGTCGTTTTCTTGGTCCGCTTCGCTATTTTCAATGTCTTCAGCGTCTTCGGCCTCATCGTCAACGATCTCATCCTGAGCGCTGCCGCTTTGAAGCTTTTCTATCATGGCTATCATCACGGCCCTTAATTGGGTTTCCTTATCTTTTGCCTGTTGTTCTTCCTGCTGGCGGCGGGCTATCTCCAAAGCGATCAGCCTCAGCATTTCCTGGCGTTCCTGCTCGGTCAATTGGCCGATAGGAGCCCCTCCATTCTCTTCGTTGCTTGGCTCCTCGATCGAAGCGCTCACTCCCAACTGGCCCCCAGAAAGCGTTTGGTTGCCGTCATTTCCTGCCGGATCCCCCAAAAACTTCAAACCGCCCTGGTTGCTGCTGCTGGAAATCCTGTCTTGAAGAGAAGACTTATCCGTCGCTCCGTTAAATAAGTTCGAACTGTCCTGGACTGGATTCATAGAAAGCGTCTCTTCCCGCTGGGCTTCGCCGGCTCCATCCTCTTCCTGCTCCAAGTCCGAGGTCGCAACCATTTGGGCTCCAAAGAGCTTCCCTATATTTTGCCCGGCATTGTTGAAAAAATTGCCTATCGATCCTATCGCTCCTTTGATAGGATTAACGACATTCTTATCCCACCAGGAAACCGGCCTGAACCCAAAATCGATAACTTTGCCGGGAAAAAAAATGCTAATTTCCGGTTCCCCGTCCCAAGAATAGACTGTTCCGCCGTATCTGGCCTTTTGCACAGACCCGGAAAAAGTGGCGGTAAAAGGCGGGATCTTCTCGCCGGGCTGAAGGTCGTGGACAACGCCGGTCATGAGTCCGAACGAAGCTCCTTTTTTTGGAGGAACGATCTCGTTAATAGAGTAAAATCTAATACTTACATCAGCTTTTTCGTCGCCATCCGGCTTGTAAACAACAACATACTGGAGCAGGGCTTTTTCCTGCGATCCGCCTTCCGACTCGTATTGCGCCTCGAAAGCTCCTGCAACCATTTTTATCCCGTATTTGACCAGCTGGCTTTTAACGTAGCTGACCGCCGCGGATACGGAATCTTTTTCGAACTTGCCCAGCACTCCGGCCATGGCATCGTCCCAACCGTCGGAATAGACTATTTTCCCTATCTCTACGCCCTGCAAAACGACTGTTTTTGCCGCGTCCAAAGGCACGTCGGTCAAAAGATACCGGGAAAAATTATGCCTGACAAAACCTCTTAATGTGGCCGCAACAGCTGAGGAAAACTTATCGGAACTTCCAGAAGTAATCTGCCCGATCCAGTTATCGGTCAAGGCTTGGGGAATAAGATCTTCAAGCAGTGTCTGCGTTTCGTACTGCGAAAGCTCCTGGTACTTCTCCTGGTCTTGCGGAGAGATCTCTTCGAGGTTCTGGGCAAGAATAGCTTGCGGTAAAACCGCAACGGCCAGAACGGCCGAGCAAAAGACTGATATTAAATTTTTCCGGGTCATTTGATTGACACCGTTCCTAGGAAATTGCCAAAGTCTTCAAGGCACTTGGTTTGGTCGCCGCTCGTCGGAAGATATAAAGCGAAGCTAGCTATTCTTCCATCTTTAGGGATATAGACAACATTAACTTTTCCAGTTTTCTGACTTTCAAAAGCATATTTCAAGGATGGGATGCCTCCGGTCACCAACGAATCAAAGCTGCTCGTACTTGCGCCCATTGAATCCCCAAGATATAACGCCTCTATTTTCATG
>JBBABQ010000078.1:0-4108 GCA_041657565.1 Minisyncoccota bacterium
TAATTATTGTTCATTTTTTAATATTTTCCAGCTCTTTTATCTTCTCCTTCAGCTCCGCCATCCGCAGCTCCCTGCCGATGGTGAGCTTGTAGAACTTTTCTAGCTCCGTTTTCCTTTTTTCGACTTGATCGAGGGCGATGGCATTGTTTAAAGCTATCGAAGCCTGCGCGCTGAAATTGTTCAAAAGCCCCAGTTCTTGGGAGCTGTAGCCGGCCTTGTGGGATTTTTTACCCAATATTACGGCGCCGATCGGCATATCGCCAATGGACAGCGGGATAATAAGATCGATCTGCCCGCCGTCCATGTCTTTTTCTATCTCTTTGAGCTGTTTTATTTCCGTATCCAGACCTTTTTCCTTTTCCATCTTTTTTAAAAGAAACGGTATTTCTTCTTTGACGAGGATGTCCTTGGTTTTGTTGAGAAAATTTATGAGAAAAATTTTGTGTTTTTCCGTTAATTCTTCAACCATCTCTTTTTTGAAACCGGTCAAATGCCTTGCGGAAAAAGACCCTTCTTCCGGATCTTTGAGAATGACGCCTATTTTGTCTATTTTCAGGGCTTCCAGAAGCGCGCGGTCGATAATCGCCAATATTTTTTCAAGAGAAATGGTTGTGTTCAGCTGCTTGGTCAGGTTCTCGATCGTATTTTTTAACAAAGAAAAACTGTAATAGAAATATTTTTCCGCTATTTTTTCAAAAAACTTGGAAGAGTAATAAAAAACGCCGATAGAGGTCAGGGACACGATAGGCGCGAAGAAGAGCGGAGGCAGGCGTACAAAAAATTGGTTCAGATAGGCCAAGAGAGCCGTCCAAATGCCGACCGCCAGCAAAGAGAAAAGATATATTCCCGTCTTCCCGATAACTATGCTGATATCCATCATTCTGTAGCGGATCATGGCGTAATTCAGAAAAACATAGCAGGCGATGACCAAAGGGATCGCGAAAGGAGGTATTTGAATATCATAGAAAAGCAAGTAAGTACTGCCGCCGCCGATAAAGCCGAAAGATGCGCCCAAGATCATGTATTTTATCTGATTTTTCAAGATCGAATCCTGGGTTTTCAGATATTTTCTAAGAAGCAGAAAACAGGCGTAAGCAGGCAATCCGGTATAGCAGGTCAGTACCCAAAAAGGATGAAGTATTCCCGGATCGGGATAGTAAGTGAAAAACGGAGGGTGGCTGGCTAAATTTATGAAATACGGGGTGGTAAAAGTTATGGCCGAGTAAAAAAAGCTCGCGGCGTAGCCGAAATAGAGCAATATTTTGTTGATAGGTTTTTCTTCCTCTTTCAAGAAGACTATTATCCAGTGAAAAAAGAACAAAGGAATGAACGTCGACGCGAAATCAAGAGCTCTTCCCCAAAAAAGACCCTGCTCGGGTGTTTTTGCCAAGATCTGGGTGGCCCATGATATCGCCCAAGCGATAACGCTGATATTCATCAGCGAACACAAAATATTAACTTTGTTTTTGGGATCGTAGAGGAAAACCAGCACGCCGAAAAATCCCGTGGCCAGCACGATAAATACCAGCGAAACAAGGATGTAATATTCCCAGAAAAACATTTCATTTTATTTTATCAGATTAAGAGACTAATGTTTAATCGAGATATCCACTTTGCGGGACCGGCATAATAAAAAACCCGCCTTGCGGCGGGATTTTTTTAAGCTCCGTGTTTTATCTCGATCACGTCGCCGTCCTGGACCGTATATTCTTTTCCTTCGGTGCGGATCAATCCTTTTTCTCTCGCTTTGGCGAATCCTCCGGCGCTGATCAGCTCCTCCCAATTAATGGCATCAGCCCTGATGAAGGTCCTTTCAAAATCGCTGTGGATCGCTCCCCCGGCTTGCGGCGCTTTGGAACCTTTTTTAATGGTCCAGGCGCGGGTTTCGTCCGGCCCGGTGGTCAAAAATGTTATCAGTCCCAAAGTTTCGTAGCATTTTTTAATAAGGATATCGAGTTCCGTTTCGAGCGGCAAGCCCAGTTCTTTCCTTTCTTCAAGTGAAAACCCGGCGGCTTCGAATTCGGTCGCCATGTCAACTATCAGGAACGGCCATTTATGGTCTTTGAATTCGTCGATGATGCTTTGCGGAACCTCTTCATCTTTGCCGTTCAATAAATAAAGCCTTGGCTTCAAGGTCAAAAGCTGGTAGCTTTTCATCTCTTTAATTTCGTCGGCGGTGAATTCCTGTTCGATCAATATTTTTCCCTCTTCCAAAAATTTCTTGGCTTTGGTCAGGGCTTCAAACTCTTTTATGGCTTCTTTTTTTCCGGCTTTAACGTCCCCTTCCATCGCCCTTACCCTTTTCTCGACGATCTCCAGGTCTTTTAAGATCAATTCCGTGTCCAAAATATCTTTGTCCCGTATCGGATCAATGCTGTTCTGGGTATTGATGATCTTGTCGTTTTGGAAAACGCGCAAGACGTAAAGAACGGCGTCGGTTTCGCGAATGTTGGTCAAAAATTTGTTGCCCAAGCCTTCGCCCTTGCTGGCTCCGGCCACTAATCCGGCAATATCAAAAAATTCAATGGTCGTGTAGATCTTTTTGGCTGAATTGGTCAGTTCGGCCAGTTTTTCCACGCGTTCGTCCGGAACGGCAACAACCCCGACATTCGGGTCGATGGTGCAAAAAGGATAGTTTTGCCTATCCACCTGTTTTTTTGTGATAGTTTCGAATAAGGTCGATTTGCCCACGTTGGGCAATCCGACGATGCCAATAGAAAGTGCCATAATAGATAATATATACCGTTAAAACCAGCTGTTCGCAAGGACAACGCAAAACCCAAGATCCTTCAAGATGGTCGAAGCCGGGCTTCGACCACTTTTTCCACAGGGCAAATATGCAAAACCCGGAAAGCTTTTACTCCGGGTTTTGAATTGCGATTTTGGCAATGCGCCAAAATATTCAGTCAACATCGTCAGACATATCTTTCAAAGAACATATCGCTTACTTAAGCTGTTATGTTCTTTGAGTTAGTGTATCTAAGATATAGTTTCAGAAATGTGAATGAACAACCTCTGCCAAGGTTGTATTAACAGGCATTAAAAATGTTATACAATTTGACGGTCATTCTGTCAAAAAACTACACCTGTCCGACAGGTGTAGTTTGAACGGAGCCCTTACCCTTATTTCTGTTATTTCTTGGCTTTGAGGTCGATGGTCGTACCCGCTTTTTGGCCCTCCAGCGCCTCTGCCAGGCGCTCGAAATGGACGATTTGAGTGATTATCCCTTTCCTGGCCGTTTGGACTATTTCTAGGTATTTTTGCCTCATCCCGCCGGTAACGTCCGTTGCCCGGCTTCCGGAGAGATAACCTTCTATTTCTTTGAAATTCTTTCGGTTTATTTCTCTTACGATCTCGGCCGAGCTGTCTGTTTTGGGATCACAGGTATAAATGCCTTCCACGTCTCCCGCTTCGATGATCTTTTTGGCTCTGAGCTTCAAGGCCAAATACGGCGCGATCTGGTCGCCCGAAAGTATGGCCGAGCCTTGAACTTTATCGTAGGCCGGGACGCCGTAGCAAACCGGGATCAGGCCGAGGCCGACCATTCCCTTCATCGCTTCAATGCTTAAGCTCGCCAGTCTCCCCTTTTTTAAAACCGCGTGGCTGGAAGGCTGGCACGGAACGGCCGGTATCCCTTCTTTTATCAAAGCATCACAGACCATATAGTTCAGCTGGTTCTGCAGTTTTTGGGTCTCGGCGAAAGCTATCAGCTGGTCTTTGCTTTTTATGCCTTTATCAATACCCGTTCTTTTAACTAGCGGATGGCCGAAAGAGCCTGCTCCGTGGATCAGGATATAAGGTTTTTTGAAATTTTTGAGCTGTTTGGCGACAGCTTCCAGATTTTTGGAATTTATCTTCGGCGAATCGCTTTCTTTGCAAGTGACAACCGAGCCGCCGATCTTGATGATGGTCAGGTCCATTTTATTGCCGTAAGGATTAAAACACATTTATTCTATCAAAAAATCGGCCTCCAGTAAAAAAACTTGATAAGCTGGTCGAGGCCGGGCCTCGACCAGCTTATCCACAGGGTTATTCGAAGAGTTTGGTGCTTAGATATTTTTCTCCTCTGTCCGGGAAGATCGTGACTATGTTTTTAACGCCTTCCTC
>JBBABQ010000079.1:0-4086 GCA_041657565.1 Minisyncoccota bacterium
TTTAATATTGGAGGGTATTATTCCGCGGTGCCTGCCTGCCGATAGGCAGGGCGCAATGTCAGGCTCAGCGGGGATTAATATTCCGCGGTGGCGCAACGGTAGCGCGGCTGGCTGTTAACCAGTAGGTTGTAGGTTCGAATCCTACCCGCGGAGCCCAGAAGCTGAAACGAACTGCCGGAAGGCAGTGAGCGGGAGCAATCCCGCTTTTTTGCTGAAGCCGCCTGACTAAAGGGTGGTTTTTGATAAAATAGAGGCAACGATCTTGGGCTGATATAAGAAATGGTGGCTGACCCCATTTATCACTAGCTTTATTGATAGGTAATTTTATGATATTCTAGTTGTATGTCAGAGACTCATCTCAATAATTCTCCAATTCGTGAAGCAGTAATAGATTTTAAATTTACCTTCAAGGAACCAGTCGACTCAACCGCATTAGAGATTGCCCACGAAAAATTAAAGAATTTGTACCCGACAAAAGAGGTTATTGACATGAACTCTTTGTTTTTTGATGTTAGCGTAAGCAATAAGCCAAAGTTCGAACATGCCAAAGGTAAGGTTGGGTATAGGTTTATTTCTAGCGAAAAGGACGCAGTGGTTCAGTTTCGAGTTGATGGTTTTACTTTTAGCAAATTGAGACCTTATACATCCTGGACAGACATAGAAAGTAAAGTCAAAGAAGCGTATTTGATATATTTAGAGGCTGTAAAGGTAGATAAAGTTATTAGGATTGCTTCTAGATATATCAATTTCCTTAAGCTTGATTCTAATGAAACCATAGACATTAAAAAATATTTTAATGTCTATGTGAATATACCTGATGAGATTAACTCGCCAATAGATAATTATTTGCTTCGTGTAGTTTTTAAGGACTTAGGGAAAAATATAACCTCGATAATTAGCCAGGGCGTTATTGCAGAGCAAAATATTCAAACCTCTGAAGTTGTTAAAAATTTAATTTTAGACATTGATTGTTTCGAGGATAAATTATCTATAGATCCAACGGATTTATGGGGTAAAGTGGAGGATGTAAAGAAGTTTGCTAATAAAATATTTTTTAATAGCATAACTGAAGTTACTAAAGATAGATATAAATAAATTATGTTTTATCTGCCACCACAAATTATCCTCTACGAAGTACAAACTCCTACAAGTCAGGATGGTGCTTTTGTTTTCAATTCATTGAGATACTTAAGGCAGACAAACGAAATAGTTTACACATACCAGAGTCTTGAAAACCGTTTTAATTCGCTTGTTTCTACCTGGAAACAAGACACTGAATTCTCTTCATCTGTAAGTGAAATAGTTTCCAATAAAGCCTATTTACAAATAATTGCTTTGGGAGAAAAAGTTCTACCGTTGATATTCAAGTCAATGGAACAAGAGCCAAACCATTGGTTTGTTGCTTTAACATCAATAACTGGTGGCGTAAACCCAATCAAGCCCGAACACAGAGGAAATCTCTCAAAGATGACTGAAGATTGGTTGGATTGGGCAAAGAAACATTATGTTGCCTGTTAGACATCCAGTTTTAGAGAGTAAATTTCCTCAGCTCTCAATAACTGGGTATAAAATAACTAGCCCATCAACTCCTTCATATAATTGTATCGCTTGGGCGGCTAAAGATGACACTCGATTTTGGTGGCCAAGAGACGATGAAGATGGTTATTATTGGCCTGACGGAATTGAGAAGAAAGAGACTATAGAAGTTTTTATTGAGGCCTATCGTTCGGTTGGTTTTGATATTTGCGATAATGCAGATTTCGATAACCATTATGAAAAAATTGCAATTTATGTTAACAGCAATGGAGTTCCCACTCACGGAGCGAGGATGCTAGATGAAAAGACTTGGACAAGTAAGCTTGGGCAAAGCTTTGATATTAGCCATACAATAGATGGCTTGAACGGTGATGAATACGGCAGTCCAAAAGTGTTTATGAGAAGAAAGCTTGTTTAGTGACCAGCCCATAGACCCAAAGCAGAAAATATCCTATCTTATGGTCGAATAAAGCGATCCCAGAAGTCGAAATAAAATCATTGTTCGTGAACGGCGGGCGGGAGAAATCCCGCTTTTTGGTTTGGCTGGCCATGGTTTTTTGATGGTTTTGTGTGGTAAAATTACAGATAATTTCTTTTTAAGAAAATAAACATGACTCAATTCAAACAGGTATATAAATGTGCGGTGTGCGGGAATATTGTGGAGGTTTTGCATACCGGGGCCGGGACGCTTGTGTGCTGCGGCCAGCCGATGGATCTGATGGCTGCTAAAGAGCAGGACCAGGGTGGGGAAAAGCATCTGCCGGTCATGGAAGATCTTCCGCCAAGCGCTTGCAGCATCAAGGACGGGGTAAAGATAAAGGTCGGAGAGGTACAGCATCCGATGACGCCCGAGCATTACATCGAGTGGATAGAGATCGACGTTGCCGACGGCAAGTCCGGCAAGAAATTTTTAAAGCCGGGAGACGATCCGGAATCCGATTTTTATACCAGGATCAATGTGCTGGGAGCTCGCGCTTATTGCAATGTCCACGGACTTTGGGAAATGAAAAAAGGAAAATAGAAGGAGGAAAGATAATTTTTAAAAATTCGATATGCCAAAAAAAATTAAATTTTTCGGATTTGTGCTTTTCTCCGCTCTTTGTTTCTTGTTTTTTGTTCCTGTTTGCCGGGCGGAGGTGGGAGAGTTGAAAAAAGGAGTGGCGCACGGTACTTTTATGCTGCAAGGATACTCCTTCGTGGGAGACCCCGGAACTTTGCGGTTTTACGCGGCCGGAGCGCAGGCCGCGGAATCTTCATTGTCATACGTTGACGACGCCTATCTTTCGCTTGATGAGGGAGATACGAACGGAAGCCCTTACGAGCTGAAGGGCACATTTTCCGGCGGGCCAAATGGGGTGGCGACATTTACCACACCGGGGGAAGGTTTTACTTTTAGCGTACCGTTAAAAGACGGCCGCACTTTTGAGCTGAATATACCCGGCGTGCAGGCGAATATGACCGTTGCAGACCCTTCCATATTTGAAATAGACGAAGAGGACATGCCGGCGGAATACGACCCCGACGCTCCGCTCACGGATTCGGGCGCGCGTGCCGCGGATATTTCCGGCCAGGTGGAGATCGCCTGCCCGCCGGATTTTGAGGCCTGGGATGTTCTCAAGATGGGCAGGGTTATTTATAACCACTGCAAGCTTAAAACCGGCGAAGACAGCACTTTGCGGATCTCGCTGCTTAGCGGGACCAGTTTTACCATGAGGCCCGAAACAGAGATCATTGTAAATGAAGCTCGGAAAGAAAAAAGCAATTTTCAATTGCTCTTTGGAGGAGTTTGGGCGAATGTGAAAAAAATGGTCAAAGGAGAAGATTTCGGATTTAAGGGAAGCCAGGCGGTAGCGGGCATTAAAGGTACCACTTTTGTCATGGAAGATACCGGCGAGAGCACCGTGCTCAAGGTGATCGAAGGCGAAGTTGAGCTTACCGATACCGCCGATGGCAAGACGGAAACGGTCCGCACCGGCGAAACGCTTTCGGTCGATCTGCGGGGTTTTGGCGAAAAAGCCGCATTTGACGTTCAAGCCGAAGAAAAATATTGGGCCGATCCCGCGGCTGCGCCCGCTGTCGAAACCGCGGACAGCGATCCTTCAAAGATCGATCCAAACCAAACAAAATATTCTTGGTTGGCGCTGGCCGTCGGCTTTCTCATCGCCGTTGTTGGCGCGAGGATGGCAGCAAAGATAAAAAAGAAGAGATAGTCCAAAAACACCATCTTGATAGATGGTGTTTTTTCGTCGGACTTCGGCAGTATTTTATACTTCTTCCACTCGGTAGGAGATCGTGTAAGAAGCTCCATCGCCTTTGATCTCTACTTCTTTTGTTCCTTTCCCGGCGTCTTCCGCGGAAATGGTGGCGCCTCCTATGTGGTCGTCTTTATCGAAAATCAACCCCAGATCCTGGTCGTAAAGGTCTATCTTTGCCGTGTCTGTGAACTTGACAGCTTGGGAACTGGCCAGGTTCCTTACCTGGTTGTTATTTATCTGTTCCGGCCCCCAAATTATCGCCCCGTTGATCTTCAGATAGGCGCTGTCGGCGCCC
>JBBABQ010000080.1:0-4084 GCA_041657565.1 Minisyncoccota bacterium
GTGTCTGAGAAGGACGATCCTTTCTCCTGCGGCAATGATCCGCCTGAAGAAGTTTCAAATCCAAGGAAGAAATTGGCAAGAAGACGATTGCCTTTCCGGAGAGAAACTCACCGTCCAGGTTTGGGAGGTTGCCGGCGATAGCGATGGAAACACGTGCTATGAGAAGAAGTTGGACGAATTCGACGTAAAATAGTAGCTTTATGCAGCCGCATGTTAAAGCTAAGAGGCCCTTGATCCTTAATAAAGTCTAAAGACTTTGTTGAGATCCTGGGCCTTTTTCAATTTTTGACAAAATAATCTTTTTAGTGTATATATTGTCTACTAAAAGTCGAGGCTATTTTAAAAGTAAATTAAATATTATGATCTAAGCCGATCGCTTCTCATTTTTTTGTTGGTTTTCCTAAAAAAATTAAAAAAATATGGAAAAAATAGGAGAAATAAAAATGGATGATTTCATCGGTCTTTTATCTTCGACGACCGAGAAGAAAGTCAAGATGGTAAAGGATTTTTGCACCGGAGGATACAGATACAAAAAGGTGATAAACCTTATGATCAATGATCTTAAGGTCAAGCTGGTGAGACCGAAGAAAAGCGATTCTTTCGTCGTGAAAGTGACCGACAGTAACGGGAAAAAGAGGAGATACAAAATGCCGCGCTGACGCGGGGATCACAAAAAATCCGCAGGACCATGTCCGCGGATTTTTTAATTATCCTAAAATTGCACAGGTGGCACCTGTGCAATTTTTTTGAGAAAGGTTTTCCGGAAATGGTTAAACCCTTTCTGAAATATCCTTTGATTTTTTGACAATAACATCAAAATATTGTATATATTAAATCCTAGTTTCCTTGCCCTGGTTATCTTGGGGAGGAGGCATTATAGCCAAAAAGGACTATAACTTTGCCTCTTCACTTTGATGGGGTAAAGGAAAAGCTCTTTTTAAAACCGTGGAAACGGAAAAAATAGGACAGTTCGGCGGGAGCGTTATCTTGCCGTGTATCACCACCACTAAAAAGGCCAACCCAATGGCCATGGTGGAAGAGGCCAAAAATCGCGGCCTTAAGGAAGTGGGCCTGTTCGCCACCGCCTTCGATGTCTCCCAAAGAAAAGAGCTTTATAAAGCTTTGGAGGAAGCCGGCCTCAAGATCCCGTTCGTGCATTTAAGACACGACTTCAACGGAGAAGAGGTGGAATATCTGATAAGAAATTTCGGGGCGAAGGTTTTAAATCTCCACGCCGCCAAAGAAAGAAAATTTATTTTTCTGAATGAATTACACAAATATTCAGATAAAATTTTTATTGAGAACAGCGCCACGCTTCCCGAAAGGTTGGAGCCAAAACGCTGGGCCGGACTTTGTTTCGACATTGCCCATTGCGAGGACTGGAAACGGCGGCTGGCGACGAATTTTGACGAGGTCGCCGATTTAATGAGCAAGAGCCATTGGAAAAAATGGAGAAAGACTGCTTGCCGCGGTCTATCCAAATGGAATTGGCTTCTGTCCCGATATCCGGTCGGGGTCGTGCATATCTCGGCAGTCCAAAATGCGACTCATCCCGATGAGGGAGGCTTGCCGGAAGACAGGTACGATTGCCACGTTTTCAAGGAGTTGAGCGATTTCGACTACTTGAAAAATTATGCCGAATATTCGAATTGTCCTTATCTGGTCATGGAGCTGACCAATCCTATAAGGGAACAGCTCCGGGCCATCGAATATATCAAATCTTTCTGGGTTTGATGTATCAACAAAAAATCCGCATTCTGCGGATTTTTAGTTGGATATTCATTCGGCGAGGAATTTTTTGGTTATTTTTTTGGCCCCGGCGAAATTATTGACCCAGATCATCCTTTTATCTCTTTTGAACCAAGTGGCTTGGCGCTTGGTGTATTGCCAGAGCTCTTTCAAGGACCGTTCTTCGGCCTCTTCGTAACTTATTTTTTCTTGCAGATAAAGCGCGAAGGCGCGGTAGTGCATTCCGAATTCTTCAATTCTTTTCCAGGAAACGCCGGATTTGCGAAGTTTTTTTATTTCCTTTAAAAGGCCTTGGTCGAGCCAAAGATAAAATCTTTTTTCGATATCTTTTTTCAATTTTTCCGGGTCTTTTTGAGCGCCCAAGAAAAGGACTGGATAGGGCAGGGGGTTTGCTTTGATCTCCGGAACGGGCTTCTTCGTTATGGTCGCTATTTCGATCGCCCTTACCAAACGGCGGGGATTGTTTTTGTCGATGTTCCCGGCCCGTTTCGGGTCAAGTTTTTTTAATATTTTATAAAGCTCTTCAACGGTTTTTGCTTCCAGCTTCTTTCTTAATTTCCAGTCGGGTTTGACCTCCGGCATTACGATACCGTCGATCAGGGCTTGGATATAAAAACCGGTGCCGCCGCAAACGATCGGCAGTTTTCCTTTTTTGAATATGGCGTTCAGGGCTTTTGTTCCCAGCTTCCTGTATTGGGCAACGGAGAATTTCTTTTTGGGAGAGGCTACGTCCAAAAGATGGTGGGGG
Source organism: Minisyncoccota bacterium (assembly GCA_041657565.1). Lineage (GTDB taxonomy): Bacteria > Patescibacteriota > Minisyncoccia > Minisyncoccales > JAQTVQ01 > CAIMDX01. The sequence continues at coordinate 2,498 of JBBABQ010000080.1, forward strand.
ATGCCCGCCATCTCTTTTTTGGAGGCCTTGGCCGTGCCGATGTCCATTTGTTTGTACACCTGGCGCGAATCGGCCGAGACGATCTCGCCGTTAAAAGCCTTAGCCAATTTTATGGACAATCCGGTCTTCCCGGAAGCGGTCGGACCGACGATAACGATTATTTTTTTTTCTTCGACGTCCATGTTTTTTTATCTTAATTCTCCCTCCAAGCCCCAGGGAAGGGCTTCGGTGATGTCGGCTTTGACGAACTGGCCGATGAAGTTCTTTTCTGCGGCTTCTTTGCCGATCTTTATTTTCACGGTCTTGAAATGGCGGGATTTTCCCAGAAGGAAACCTTCCCTTTGTTCATCGACCAAAACCTCGATGGTGTTTCCTATGAACAGCTTGTTTTTGTTCAAGGCCGTCTTTTTTAATATTTCGGTCAGGTGTTCCCATCTTTTTTCTTTTTCAACTTTAGAAACATTGTCCGGGATCCTGGAGGCATGGGTGCCGGGACGGGGAGAATATTGGGCGATGTAGGCCATGTCGTATTTGATCTCGTCCATCAGCCTGGCCGTGTTATTGAACTGGTGTTTGCTCTCGCCGGGAAATCCGACAATGACATCCGTCGACAATGCCAGCTCTTTTTCCAGCCCTTGCCTTTGGCTGGAGAAAGCCTTGCGGAGCTTGTTGACCAAGACTCTGTAGCCGCCGACTTTGTATGGACGGTTCATCTTCTTTAAAGTGTCGTCGTCTCCGGCCTGGAGAGGAAGGCTGATATACGGGGCTACTTTTTTACAGCGAGAGACCGCCGTGATCATTTCGTCGTAAAAATTTTGGGGATGCGGACTGGCAAACCTTATCCAAAAATCGCCCGGTATGTCGTTGATGACCTCTATAAGCTTGGCAAAACTGACCCCGTCGCAGAAGTAGTCATTGACGTTCTGGCCCAGCAGCCATATCTCCTTGGCACCGTTTTTAACGGCTTGTTCCGCTTCTATCAATATGTCCTTGAAGTCCCGGCAAACCAAAGGTCCTCTGGTATAGGGGACGGCGCAATAGGCGCAAAAATTGTTGCAGCCGTTCGAGATAGGTATGTAAACAGAGGCCTTGCTAGAATGTTTGGGGGGTAATTCCAAATAAGCGCAGTCTTTCTGGAACGGGTCGCTTGGCATGGAGAAATTTTCTTCTTTAAGGTAGCCCGGCCATTTTGCTAATTTTTTAATAGGCAAGACATAATCGAAGAGCTTTCCGGATTTTTTGAAGTCTTCTATCAGAACGCAGCCGGTCAGGACGGTTTTCAAATTCGGGTTTTTGGCTTTTAGTTCGGGGAACAGCTTGCCGAAGCCCAGAACGCGGTCGACGGCCGACTGGCGAACGGAGCACATATTAGCGACGATCAGGTCGGCGTCCTTTTCATTCTCGGCCGGCTCGTAGCCGGTCTTTTCCAAAAGCGCGGCGATCCTTTCGGAGTCAGCCTTGTTCATCTGGCAGCCGAAAGTAAAAATGAAATATTTAAGGTTGTTTTCCATAGGCGATACGTGCCCAATCTTAGCAGAAAGGGGAGCATTTAGGAAGGATTTATTGGTTTCCATAAAACAAAACAGA
>JBBABQ010000081.1:0-4036 GCA_041657565.1 Minisyncoccota bacterium
TAAACCTTTACCGCGTCTTTCATCTCTTCTACCTCTATTTCCATGGCTTCGAATTTCCTTGATCTCTTTTCCTGCATTTTGACGATCTCCTCTCTCTCTTCGGTCGATATGCCGAACTCGTCGTGCTCGTAGCTCGTGCCTTTTACCACGGCGCCGGGCTGGCCGGGAAAGGCCATCGGAGAGATACCGTTCTCTTTATCCGCGTATCTCTTATACTCCCCTTTGCCGTTCCATCTGAGATCCTTCTCTTTTTTAACTTGTTTCAAAACCGCTTCGTCGAAAGTAAAAGTGCCCTCGGAAACATCCTTATCGGTCAGCAAAATTGCCGGGGTCTGATATTTCCAGGCCAAATTCAATAATTTTCCGGTCCAATAAAACGATTCTTCCGCGTCGCCCGGAGCGGCAACAAACCTTACAAAGTCTCCGTGGCCGGAAGCAAGAGTACAAAGCAGATCGCTTTGGCCGTTATACGTCGGCACTCCCGTAGCCGGGCCCGACCTCTGGCTGTTCACGACCAAGATCGGTGTTTCCGACATTGCCGCCAAACTGATACCCTCGGTCATCAACGCAAACCCTCCTCCGGATGTTCCGACCATCGTCCTCCTGCCGGCAAAAGCGCTGCCGACGGCGGTATTGATAACGCCAACCTCGTTCTCCAGCTGGGGAGCGATCACGTTCAATTCTTTCGCGTGCTCGGCCAGATAATGAAGGATGCTGGTCGCCGGCGTCATCGGATAAGCGAAATAATTTTCCAGTCCCGCTTTGGCCGCGCCTAAAGCTATGGCCTCGTTTCCGGTCAAAAGCGGTTTCGGCTTGTTCTTAAGTTTTTCTATTCTCGCAACGCTCTCGACCCCGTCATAAGCTTTTTTCGCTATCTCTAAATTCTTATCAATGCCTTTTCCTATAGCCTTTCTCAAAACATCTTCCAGTACCGGCCATTCGATGCCGACAACCTTCGCGAAAGCGGAGATCAAAGCGGTATTCGACATGATGGGCAACCCTCCAAGCTCTTTGGTGATGGTCTCTGCTTTTACCCCGATGCCGTCATCCGACTTGATCTTGTCCTCGTTGAAAATAAGCACTCCTCCCTTTTCCAGTCTTTCCTTATGTTTTTTGATCGTATCTTCGTTAAGGGCCAAGATGAAATCAGCTCCTTCCCTATGGGACAAAACATTCTCTGACGAAGCTCTGATCTGGGAAAAGTTGTGTCCCCCCTTTATCAAAGATTGGTAGTCTTCGTGGATGAAAATATTATAGCCGATCCTGTTGAACAGCTTGGCGATGATCAAACCGGCGATCCTCGATCCCTGGCCGGCGGCCCCGCCCACTAAAATAGAATAGTCTTTGGCTTCTTTTTTTGCATTTTTCATATTTTTCGTGTTTTTCATATAGCGGATTTTACCATAAAAAAGGCCCCGGCAACAGCAATACAGCACGTAATCTGCACAGGTGGCACCTGTGCAAGTTTTGCCTGCGACGATGGCGCCGAGAGGTTACTCTACTGTCACTGATTTCGCTAAATTTCTTGGGCGGTCAACGTCGCGGCCCATGGAAACGGCCATGTAATAAGCGAAAAGATGCATCGGGATGACGGTCAGCAAAGGGCTCAACATTTCAAGGGTCTTCGGTATATAGATCACATCATCAACTATTTTTTTGATGTCCTCATTCCCTTCGGTGGCGATGGCGATCACCAATCCGTTCCTGGCTTTGATCTCGTGGATATTGGAAACCATTTTCTCGTAAACCGAATCCGAAGGACAGATGGCAACGGTCGGAAAAGACATTTCCACCAAAGCCAATGGGCCGTGCTTAAGTTCTCCTCCCGGCACTCCTTCGGCGTGAAGATAAGATATCTCTTTCAATTTCAAAGCTCCTTCAAAAGCTATGGGGGCGTTATATTTTCTTCCGATGAACCAAAAATTCTTATAGTCTTTATATTTCTCGGTTATCTTTTTAATATTTTGTCTTTGCTCCAAAACTTGTTTGGCCAGTTCCGGCATTTTGGCCAGTTCCGAAACGATCCGCGAACCCATTACCAAAGCCATGTCTCTTTGGCGGCCAAGATAGACCGTGAGCATGGCCAAAACGGCCAGCTGGCCGATAAAAGCCTTGGTCGAAGCAACGGCGATCTCCGGACCGCAACGGGTATAGATCCCCGCGTCCGTTTCCCGGCTTTGGGTCGAGCCGATCGCGTTCGTTATTCCTATGTTCAAAATCCCTTTTTGTTTCAACTCATGCAAACAAGCTAATGTGTCGGCTGTCTCTCCCGATTGGGAAATAAAAATAGCCCCGGCCTTGTCGTCCAATATCGGTTTGCGATATCGGAATTCCGAACCGACATCCGTCTCTGTTTCTATCCCGGCATATTCCTCAAGCATGTATTTGCCGACCATCGTCGCGTAATGGGCCGTACCGCAGCCTATAAGGAATAATTTATCCAACTCGCGCAATTTATCGGCAACATTTTCCAAGCCGCCCAATTTTACCGATCCGACATCCGGTATCAGCCTGCCCTTGATAGCATTCTCTATGGTCGCAGGTTCTTCCATTATCTCCTTAAGCATGAAATGCTCGTAATCTCCCTTCTCGGCCTCCTCAGAGGTATATTCCAGCGCCTCAGGAGCCCTCTCTTTTTCCAGGAACAGTTTATCGGGAGTGATGGTCGCTATCTCGTAATCATCCAGCGTCACTATCTTCTGAGCGTAGGGCGCGATCGCTATCGGATCGGAGGCGACTATATATTCGTCATCGTTGACGCCGATCAAAAGCGGGCTTGAAAGCCTGGCGGCAACAAGCTTTTGCGGCTCGCTCTTGGCCATGACCAAAATACCGTAGGTCCCTTTGACCTCTTTTAGGGCCTCTGCCACCGCTTCCTCCAACACTCTTTTTTTGCCTTCACTGTTCTTCTCTTTTAAAAATTTCTCGATCAGATGTGCAAGGACCTCCGTATCCGTCTCCGAAGAAAATTTGTGCCCTTCGGCGATCAGCTGGTCTTTCAATTCGGAATAATTTTCGATTATCCCGTTATGAACAACGAACACCTCTTTGTCGCAATCGAAATGAGGATGGGCGTTCTCTTCGGTCACGCCGCCGGTGGTCGCCCAGCGAGTATGCGCCTGGCCGACCGTTCCTTCCACGTCCATTTCCAAAAGCCCGTTCTCCGCGTCGGATATCTTGCCGATCTTTTTGTGCAAGAACGGATCTTTGGCGCCGTTAAAAACGCAAAAACCGTAGCTGTCATAGCCTCTGTATTCAAGCCTTTTCAAAGAAGACAGCAATATCGGAAAAGCTTGCCTCTTGCCTATATAACCGACTATTCCGCACATAGCATTAAAATTTAAAAATTATTATTTTAATTTCTGATCAAACGACTATGCTTACGAGTTTTCCTTTCGCGAATATGATCTGCTTCGGTTCCTTGCCCTCCATCCATTTTCTCACTTTTTCGCTGGCCAAGGCCAAAGACTTGGCATCTTCTTCGGATATCCCGGAATCCACTTCTATCTTGTCCCTCACTCTGCCGTTAACCTGCACGATCAAATTGATCTTCTCTTCCTGGGCCAAAGCCTGATCAAAAACCGGCCATTTCTCATTAAAAATGCTTCCTTCTTCATGTCCAAGTTTTTCCCAAAGTTCTTCGGCCAGATGGGGAGCGAAAGGCGACAAAAGTATCAAGAACCTTTCAGCCGCTTCCTTCCCGAACCCTTCCTTATTTTCCGAAGCAAGATTGATGAACTCCATGAAAGCCGACACCGCCGTGTTGAATTTCATTTTCTCTATATCTTCAGATACCCTTTTGTTGAGTTTATGGACCGCCTTCTCGACTTCCGGGCCGCTCTTTTCTCTCTGCCCGGCCTCCGACACAAGCAAATAGATCCTGTCCAAAAATCGCCTCACTCCTTTGACCCCTTGAGTGCTCCAAGCTATAGCCTGCTCGAACGGGCCCATGAACAATTCGTAGACCCTCAAGGCATCCGCTCCGTATTCTTTGACAATGCTATCGGGGGAGATGACATTTCCTTTCGACTTCGAC
>JBBABQ010000082.1:0-3981 GCA_041657565.1 Minisyncoccota bacterium
CGCTTTGGTCTGGGGTTTATCTTACGCGGGAACAGTATGGACAACCTATGCAATGGTGTTCAGCTCGTTCTCAGCTGGCGTAACAGCGCTTTGTGGAATCGTGACTGGGTTTACTAAAACAGCGTAAAGGAGGTAACTATGGCAGGCTGGACAGAAGCCTTTAGGATTTTTAAGTGGATAGACAATGCTCGTAAGAAAGGAGCTGACAAAAATGAAAGAGATGCGGCTAAAGCGTCTATGTCTGGTAAGCGTGGCGAGCCTGTTATCGGTAGTATGCTTAAGCGGTTGTTTGGCAAGCAAAAGTAAAGAAGTAGTCCAGAGGGCTTATTATCTCCGGGCCGGCGAACAAGCTCCGATTGAAGGCTGGTTAATTAACGCCCAGGATATGAGCGACCTTTTAGTATCAGCTATTAAGAATGAAAGGGGCGAGAAATGATTCTTTCCCTTCTGATACTTACCTTAATTTGCGCCATTCTTTATCGCCTCGGTGGCATAGGCAAGCCTTTTAAGTCTTGGATGAGAGATTGGCTTATCCCGCCTTTGATATACGCTTGGTTGTTTTATTACAGACACCCTGACGCTTGGTATGGTTGGTTAATGATACTTCCTGCTATAGGGCTTACTGGGGCGGCTCTGACTACTTACCTTGACAGTATTTTTGGATATGACAACTTCTGGGCGGCTGGATTTCTTGTGGGGCTTGCGGCTTTTCCTTTATATTGGACAGGGATAGCTTGGTGGTTAATCTTAATCCGGGCGGTTTTGCTTGGTGTTACCTGGGGAGTTTGGTGTAAATTATTTTCTAATGATTGGGTGGAAGAATGTGGACGGGGGGCTTTTATAGCTCTTACTTTACCTCTATTATTATGTTAACAGTCCTTACGGACGACAAATATTTTGGTCAGATTATTTCTTTGGCGAAACGATTTCCTGAAGGTGGGTTGGCTAATCTTTCTAAGGAACTCTATGCGGCGGTTTCTAATCCTTTCCGGTTCCTCATTCTCGCTGATGTTGAAGGTGAGGTTCTGCGTGGGTTCTTTTTCGCCGCGCTTTCTGTCTGGAATGGCGAGCGGGTAGCTTTTGTGCGGGGGTATGCTTATGACGGCCAGATATCCAAGAGCATATATCTTTCCGGGTATCAACAGGTTCGTGAATGGTGTAAGACGCGCAGGATCACTGCTCTCTTAGGTTTCACTCAGCGGCCGAAAGGTTTTATTCGTCGTTATGGTTGTGCTGTGATCAGCGCGGTTATCCGAAAGGAGCTGGTATGATTTCTGATAGTATTTTTACTATTCATAAGTTTGTGATACCGGTACGAAAGTTAAATGAGCCGATTTATCTTATCCCTTTTGGGGACATTCATCGATTCGCTCCTCTCTGTGATGTAGACGCTTGGCTTGAATTTCTTGAATGGGCCAGAGGAAAGAAAGACGCGTATTTTCTTGGGATGGGCGATTATGATGATCTTGCTTCGTATTCAGAACGAAAAGCTCTTCTTCACGCTTGTCTTCACGAGAGTACACAAATAACCTTAGACGAACTTTATATGGAGCGGACAAGGAAATTGGTAAAAGAGATTGAGTTTATGCGAGGCCGATTGGTCGGATTACTTGAAGGTAACCATCACGGAGTGCTTCAGTCGGGGATGACTACTACTCAAATGATGTGTGATAAATTAAACTGCAAGTATCTGGGGGTTAGCTCGTTTATCCGGCTTCTCTTTGTCCACGGAAGCAAGAAGTATGCTCTTGATATTTGGTGCCACCACGGCCGTGGAGCCGCGCGATTAGCTGGTGGTAGTATTAATACGGTAGAACAAATGGCGTCAATTGCGGATGCTGATATTTACCTTATGGGCCACGATCATAAAAAAGGCGCGGTACCTTTGTCTAAATTGTATTTGGAAGACACCCGGCTTCGGCAAAAAAAGATTCTTCTTGGCCGCACCGGGTCGTTTTTGCGCGGGTATGTCCCGGATCAACCGTCTTATGTGGCTAAAGCGCAGCTAAAACCCTGTGATCTTGGGGTGATTAAAATTGAACTTACCCCCCGGAGAAATAAGAAGAACGGGGAAGATGATTATTATGTGGATATCCATTGTTCAGTGTAACCGGAGGAAAGATGAGACAGTTCGATACTGGTGCTACCCGGGATAGTGACGATACAAAGAATGACTATGAAGGTTTTCTTTCTCCTCTTGTGATCGAGGCTTACGGAAATTATATGACCAAGCATCGTAAACAGGCTGATGGCAAACTTCGTGATTCGGATAACTGGCAAAAAGGAATGCCTAAAGATTGCTATATTAAGTCCGGCTGGCGGCACTTTATGGATTGGTGGAAAGAACACCGGAGGATTTCTTCCCAGGAAGGTTTAATTGACGCCCTTTGTGCGTTGATGTTTAATGTTATGGGTTACTTACACGAAACCCTTAAAGACCAAAAGGGAGGCACGAAATGAAACGTATCTATATCGCAGGAGCTTATTCAGCAGATAACGTGGTGGCAGTGCTTGATAATATGCGCCGGGGGATGCGTAAGGCGACTGAAGTCCTTCTGGCCGGGTATTCACCGTTTTGCCCGTGGCTTGATTTTCATTTTCAATTGATGCTGCGGGAGGGTGAAGTGCTGTCTGTCAGCGATTACTATGCTTATTCTATGGCTTGGCTGGAGGCGTCTGACGCGGTCTTGGTCCTGCCTAATTCAGAAAACTCTAAAGGTACTCAGGCCGAACTTATTCGAGCCCGACAATTGAATATTCCCATTGTGGAGAGCGTGGTGGAATTGGTAGATGCAGGTATTCGTCCAGAATAGCGATTCCTGCGGCCGTGCTAAAGCAGAAAGCCACCTTGTAGCCCCTATCACGGGCGAGTAGGGCAAATTCCCTTTGGGCGTCCGAGATCGTGCCTCTGGGGGCTTTAAATTCAATTAACAATCCGTGGAAAGTGCCCCGGGGCTCAAAGAATAAGAGATCCGGGGTTCCTTTCCGATATCCCATCCGCATCATTTTCATAGCCATCCCGGCAGACATAATAAACCCGGAGGGGGCAATAGTGAAAAGAAGATCCGGATAACAGAGCTGTACGGTAGTCACGAAGGCTGCTTGAATACGAAACTCTGGGTCAGCGGCTTTAATCATCAAATATCCCCGATTTTTTGATTTGGTATTCTAAAATTCTTTTTTTGGCAGCGTTAAAAATAGAGGGATCTATTTCGTAAGCAGTTAAGTCAAACCCTAAATCTAAACAGGCGAGGGCGATAGATGCGCTTCCTATATGAGTGTCCAAAATACTATCACCGTTATGCGCATATTTTTCTAGGCACCATTTATAAAGGGCTATTGGTTTTTGATGGGGGTGTATTATTTTTATCCCTGTTTCTGGACCTTTTCGTCCTCCACTCCAAGCGTGTCGAAAAATACTTATAGGTCTGTGGGTCAAAGAAGTTAGAGCTATTTCGCATTCGGCTTTGTGATCTTTTTCCCACGTACATATTTTATCCCAGATGATAACATTCTTTGACGGCCAAAGGTCAAAGAAATTGGCTCCCCAAATAATCCAATTTCGACTTACTCTTTTTAATTGAACGAAGTATTCCGCCGGCGGACGAGTAGCATTGGTATAGTTATTGACAAAAGATTTTTGGCCTTTTCGATTTTTGTTCCAAGTCTTACCTATGCCGAAGGGTGGGTCAACAATAGCCAAATCAAAAGTATTATCTGGATACTTCTTTAACGCCGGCAGACAATCTTCATTAATTAAATTAATCATAAATTAAGTATTTTTATTTTCCAGATTAACCAAGCTGCTTCTACCATATAACATCGGCATCGAGAGAAATCTGGTCCAATAATTAGGGTAGGAAAAAGGTAGAAGGTCATTTACCCTCCTGTTCTAATGGTGGCAACGCTCTTGCGTCGCCCCGGGCGATCTGGTACGGCCTGTGACTTTTCTCCCGGCATTGCATAATCACAAGCCTGTCT
>JBBABQ010000083.1:0-3952 GCA_041657565.1 Minisyncoccota bacterium
AAGCTTCTTAACTTTTGCAGGTTGGATGTTGTCGACAAGCTTATTGCTATCGGCGATCATTCTAACCGCAGAAGAATAAATGCCTACAGGGCTATGGCGGAAACAGAGGGCGTGCCTCCGATATTCTCCTCTTTTGCAGAGGTGTTAGAATACATTAATGCAAGAGGCGGTGAAAAAAATGTGTGGGATTTGGTTCGCTATAAACAATCGACCCAAACGATCGAATTTAGAATGTTCGGTGCCACGCAAAAAGTACAAGAAGTGATCGGCTATGTCAGCGCTTGCGTCGATATAGCAGAGATCATTTAATTGGCTGGGGGGTCGTCAAAAAACGACGGCCCCCTTATTCTCCTTAATACAAAATACAAAAAATATGAAAATAATACTTAACATTTTAACTCACGGCAACGAAAGGATCGGGTTAAGGGTCGCGAGGGAAATTAAAAAATTAAATATCGGCAATGATATTCTTTCTTTTCAGATCGCCAACAGGAGAGCTTTTGAGATGGGAAAAAGATCAGTGGATCAGGATCTTAACCGGTCATTTCCGGGAAGAGAAGGCGGGAACCATGAAGAAAGGATCGCTTATGAACTTTCGCCAGCCATAAGATCGGCGGATATCGTTATCGATATCCATTCCACCAAGAGCGAGTTAAAAGACGCCGTTATCGTCACCAAGCTCGACGGCCCCACCCGGAAATGTATTAAAGCGATCCAGCCCAAATATGTATTGATTATGAACGCCACCAAAGACAATGCGCTTATCTCCCAGGCCAAGATCGGCATCGCTTTCGAATACGGGAAAGACAACGATCCGGCCGTATTGAAAAAAATAGTCGCGGACATCGAGAGGCTGTTCGGCCACCTTGGTTTTATCAAAAACAGTATCTGCAGAAAGAAGACCATCACGAAATATTTCGATGTTTTTTCCAAGGCTGATAAGCCGAAGGGATATAAATTGCTGAAGAAAATACAAAACTATAAATTGGTCCGCAAGGGAGAAGCATTCGCTCGCAAGGGCGGCGATCGCCTTGTTGCGGAGGAGGATTTTTATCCGATAATTTTCGGAGAGAAGAATTATGAGGATTATTTTGGTTTTAAAGGCAAAAGAATATTTTAGACCATCATGATTTTAACGATTATCAACATCTAATTAAAAAAGACGGGAGCTGATTGCTTTATAACGATATATAGCTTATATATAGGGTATATGAAAAAATTTGATAAAATGTTTCGTGGAGGAGGAGGCAACAGGTCCAGAGAAAGAGATTTTGAGGGAAGAGATCGTGGAGAAAGAAGGTTCGGCGGCGGAGACAGGGAAAGACCTCAGATGCATGAGGCGGTTTGCAGCGATTGCGGCAAAAGATGCGAAGTTCCCTTCAGACCGAGCGGGGACAGGCCTGTTTATTGCGCCCAATGTTTTACAAACCATAAAGAGGGTGAAACTTCGGACAGACCGATGAGAAGAGACTCTGATAGGCCCATGAGAAGGGACCATGACAGGCCGAGATTTCAGGATAGAAAAATGTTCGAAGCGACTTGTGCCAAATGCGGCGCAAGGTTCGAACTTCCTTTTAGGCCGATCGGCGATAAGCCCGTCTATTGCAAAGAATGCTTTAGCAAGACTTCCGGATATTCGAGCAGCGAAAAGCCGGCCGACCAGTACAAAAAACAGTTTGATGTATTGAACGAGAAGCTCGACAGGATCATTAATGCCTTGGCTGTCCCGGCAGAAGGGAAAGAAGAGAACAGAAAAGAAGAGGCGCCAATGCTTGAAATGAAAGAAAAAACAGGCAGCCCGGAAAAAGCCGCAAAAAAACCGAAGAAGGCCGGAGCCAAGAAGCCAGCTGATAAAAAGAAAAAAACAAAGAAATAAAATTATGAAAGCCGGTCGCGACGACCGGTTTTCGATCTTAAGAATATGAAAATAGAGTCGGTCCAATTCGTAAAGGGAGTGCGCGGCAGCGATCCCGTTTTTGATGATGGGATCCCCCAGGTTGCTTTTATCGGGAGATCAAACGTGGGAAAGTCCAGCGTCATCAATTCTTTGACGGGGAAAAAAGACTTGGCTAGGACCAGCCAGTTCCCGGGGCGCACCCAAGAAATAAACCTGTTTCTCGTCAACAGGTCTTTGTATTTTGTCGATCTGCCGGGATACGGCTACGCCAAAGTCCCGAATAAGTTAAGGGGCAAGATCAAAGATATGGTCAATTGGTATTTTTTTGTTTCCGAGTACAAACAGAAAAAAGTGATTTTGATCATTGATGCCAAGGTTGGCCCGACCAAGTATGATCTGGAAACCGTCCATCTTTTGGACGATTACGGAAAAGACGTCGTTGTCGTAGCGAATAAAATAGATAAGATGGGGAAGAAGGAGTGCGAGGATCAATTTGGGACGATCAAAGCGGTTATGGGAGGCCATAAGATCATCCCTTATTCGGCCAAGGAGAGAATCGGAGTGAAAGAGTTGCTGGGAGAGATATTATAGGAGGGATCCGGTCCGATCGAAGACTGATAAAAAAAAGGGGGGCGCTCCCCGTTTTTTTATTGGCGCAAAAAAAGGAGGTGCATAAATTTTTCGGAGATATTTTTCCAGCCGTTTTGAAAAAAAAGATCCGGTGCCGTCTCGCATAGAATCATATTTTTTGTTAAAATATAATGGTGTTCGGAAGAATAAAATAAAAGACCTAAAAGGTCGAGCTAACTAACAAAATAAAAAAATCGCGAAGTACAAGTTATGAAAACCAATTGTAAAATTTTATTAACAGCAATTTTTGTATTCGCCGCGGCCGGATTATCGGTTTCTGCCAGCCAGAATTCTAACATTTCGGCCTCTTCAATTCTTTCGGCTTCTTCGACCACTTCGATAGCTTCTTTGATCGTCCAGCTGAGGCAAAAGATCGCCGAATTGAGCTCTCAACTCGATCAGTTAAAGAATTCGGATGCGGGGAAAAATGCGAAGCAAGATATCAAAGCCTTTTCGTTGCAGATCAAAAACCAATTAAAACAAGGAGTATCGAACGGAGAAGTAAGGTTATTGCAGGAGTTTTTAGCCAGCGACCCCGAGATATACCCCGAAGGTAAAATAACCGGTTATTTCGGGCAGGCGACCAAAAAAGCGGTTCAGAGATTTCAAAAAAAGGCATGTATCTCCGCTGTCGGAAACGTTGGCCCTCAAACCATGCAAAAGATCAACGAACTTTTGGCCGAGGGGGCGGGTAATTCCGGCAAGGTTCCGGAGGGATTGTTGAAGGCTCCAGGGATATTGAAAAAACTTTGCGAGAATTCTACTTCTACTTCCAGCTCCGCTCCTAACGTCACGAAGATCATAGACTCTACGGCCCCTGTCATTTCCGCCATTTCAGTGGCGGAGGTGGGAACAAGCACTGCAAAGATCACTTGGAGGACGGATGACTGGTCTGACGGAAAAGTTTATTATAGCCAGATGACGCCGATCGATATTTTTGCCACTTCTACCCTGAGCGCCTCTGCGGAAGGGCTCTTCAAGCTCCACAATGTGAATTTGGCGGATCTAACCAGCGGGACCACGACCTACTATTTTGTTTCCTCGAAAAACGACTCGGGGAACATATCCACTTCGAGCGAATCGTCGTTCGAAACCTTGCCGTAACCGTTCCGACCCAAAAACCGCCAGTTAGGCGGTTTTTGGTTGAAGAGACTGGGTGATCAATGGGAAGAGGGAGCCAGTATTTCCCTTTATCGGTTTTTTTGTTACACTCATAGAGTAATAAACTAATTCAATAAAATACATATATGGCAAAAAGAGCTGGCGGATTCGGAGAAGGCAAAAAACATCCGCATCCTCACAAGACCGCGAAGAGGCTGGAGGTCAAGAGGGCTATGTTGAAAGCGAAAAAAACCAAGAAAGCCAAATAGGACCGGTCAAATAGTTTTCAGAAAAAGCGGGATATTCCCCGCTTTTTTAATTGAA
>JBBABQ010000084.1:0-3860 GCA_041657565.1 Minisyncoccota bacterium
CGGCAGTACGTGCCCTTCGGGAGGGTAAAGACTGGGTTCAATTCCCAGCACCCCGACCAATTTAATTTTGGTCTCCGCCGCAATGAAAACCGACCTTATCATCTTTGATTTTTCCGGCACTCTTGCTTTTATCAACAAGATAGACAGACAAGATTTTTTCGTCGGACTGGGCGGCTTCGGCCTTGATGTCCAAAGCAGGGCAGGGATAAACGCCATTGAAGCGGTCTTGCCGCAATTTTTCAGCACAGCCGCGAGTTGGCAGGATCTTGCCGAAAAACTGTCCTTCGCCTGCTCAAAAGACCTTGCTAATCCAAGGCTTCCGGCCCTGGCAAGCTTTTTGCAGGCGAGCATGGGATTCACTCTCTATGACGATGCTCAAGCGGCTTTTGATCTGCCTGCCAAAAAAGCCATTCTTACCGCAGGGAGCCATTTTTTGACCGATGATCTTGTCCCGAAAGACGTTGAAATTTTTACTCCGGCCGAAACCAGCTACCTTAAGCCCGACCCAAGGGCTTTTATTTTTGTCCTGGAAAAAATTGGTGCCAACTCCTTAAAAACTGTTATGGTAGGAGACGAAACAGCCCGCGACCTGATACCGGCCAAAAGCCTGGGCATGAAACCGATACTGATCGACAGGGAAAACAGGACCGACAAACTGCCCGAAGGGATCATAAAAATTGGCTCCCTAACGGACCTGGCGATCCATCTTTAAGAAAGCTCCGGAAAGGGTTAGACCCTTTCCAAAAATTTTTGATCTTTTTTTATGGATTTTGCCCATTGACATGGGCTTTTAAGCTTGATAACCTCTAGTAATTCATCCGAAAGGAGAGATAGATCATGTGTGCTTACGGAGACAGCAGCAAGCGCCCGCCAGAGAAAAAACTCTGTGCCAAAGGAAAGCAGAAAAGAGGATTGCCTTTTAGCGACGACCCCAGCGCTCTCCGCGAAGGAGAGAGGAAAAAACGCTAAATAACAGCGTTCCGCATCGGTGATCCCGTTCTTTGACAGTGTCAGCATGCGCGCCTTTCAACGGCGCGTTTGGGGTCTGCCGGCATTAATTGCTTGCAGCCCCGTTTTTTTTGCCCGGACAGCTCTTGGCCTCTTTTTAAATCAAGGGTTTTTTGATACACTAAACAAAGTTTCCAATTCAATAACGCTGGGATGGAGCGTTGGGGAACGTACAAAATTTTTTCCTAAACTGAATAAACTAAACACGGTTCGCCGAAGCCTTGGTGAGGAGGGCTTCGCCACGCCGTAGTCCCGCACGCTTGCGGGACGAAGGAGGGCCTGTAGTACAGTGGTAACACGCTACATTCGCATTGTAGAGACGCGAGTTCGATTCTCGCCAGGTCCACCAACCGTCCCGAAACACAAAACTTGGAACTTAAAACGTTGTGTTTCCGCATCTTATGAACAAAAAAGCGGTCTCGATCGCAATAATTGCCGGAATTATTTTGATGGCTGGCTTGTTTTTGGTTTTTACCCGGCAAAATAACAGCCAAAAAGAGACGCCTGCTCCAGAAGCATTGCTGACTATAGAGACCAGAGGGGGATTGTGCCCATACGGCCCTTGCGACGCAAAAACAGAGATCCGCGAAGACGGATCTTATCTCTACACGAACGGAAAGGGAGAAGAGACGAAAGGCTCCCTCCCCGCGAATGATGTTAAAAATCTGGAAGAATTGATCGAAAACGCCGATTTTACGGCCATCAGATCAAAAAAATTCACCGGCATGTGTCCGACGGATTACGACGGCCAGGAATATATTTATACTTTTTATACGGCCAAACAAGTTATCCAGACCTGCACCTACGAGATCGACTACGCTGATCCGATGTTCAAAACTATAGACAGCCTTCTTTCCACTGTCTACTCGAATTTGAAGTAGCATTTTTTACCTTGTTCTCCCAAATCAAAAAATATTAAAATATAATTTTTAAAAATAACCGTCCAAAAAACCATGCCAAACCAACAATTGCTCGATTACATAAGGCAGCAGGCGGGGAAAGGGGTCCCTGCCGGCGACATAAAACAAGCCCTGTTAACCGCCGGCTGGCAAGAAGCGGATGTGGATGAAGCCTTTGCGTCGATGGAAAATCCTGAACCCGCTTTGGCTTACGCTCCGGCAATACCCGGAAAGCTTCCCGGCTCGATGGAGCTTTTCAAGCGTTCCTGGGAGATATTCAAATCAAAATTTTGGACGCTGCTCGGCATAATTTTCCTGCCCGCCCTGATCGTCATAATTTCCGTTGCCGCTTTTGCCGCTTTCTTTTTGGCCAGCAACGTTACGATCGGGATGGATAATCTCATAGACCTTTTACCGATCATCCTTATCGGCCTTTTTGTCTTTCTGATAGCGGCTTCCGTCCAATTTTGGAGCCAAATAGCTTTGCTGTACGCCATCAAAGATCCGGACAAAAAAATAGGGGTAAAAGAGGCATACCGCCTTTCCTATCCGAAGATAATGCCTTATTGGTGGATCGGATTTTTGCAAGGACTGATCATTTTCGGCGGATTGTTGTTCTTGATAGTGCCAGGTTTCATCTTCGCCGTGTGGCTTTGCCTGGCAACCTATATATTGGTCGCCGAGGATATCGGCGGGATGAACGCCTTGCTCAAAAGCAAATTCTACGTCCAAGACCGCTGGGGGTTCGTCTGCGGGAAGCTGTCTTTCCTGATAATATTATCTTTCGGGCTGGCCATCTTGATCTCCATTTTAACGGCCATTATTCCCGAAGCGCAGAACCTTACGAACATCATAGTCCAAGCGTTGATGACCCCGATCGCTTCGATCTATCTCTTTTTAACCTATAAAGCTCTTAAAGATTCCAAGGCGGGAGTCGAATACAAACCGGCCGGCAAAGGCCTGCTCATAGCCGCCGCTATCTTCGGGCTGATCGCCGTTCCCGCTTTTTTTCTAACGGTCGGACTGGCAATTCCCAGTCTCACGTCCGTGGCGCCGTCCGCCGCCAGAAATGCCCAAGTAATGTCTTATATGAGCATGGTCAAAGCCACTGCCATGGTTTATGCGAACAGCAACAGCGCCGGTTACAGTTATGACGGAATGGACAAAGACCCCGAGTATCTTTCCGTTTGCGAAAACCTGGGATCCATAGGAAGTTCTTGCTCTGCCCAGATCGAAAAAAGTTCTTATTGCGTTAAAGCAAAACTGATCAAAGACAGCTCTTTTTCCGCTCAAGGGAAGGACTACTGGTGCGTGGACAGCAACGGAGAGGAGAAAGCCATAAACGGCGGCACATATTGCACGGAAGCGAATCCCTTCTGTTCTCTGCCCGAATAATCGAATCGAACAAAAACAAAAAAGCGCCAAGCGGCGCTTTTTTGTTTAGCCCCATTTTGACTTTTGCCTGTTAAGACGTAAAATTATATCAATGGCAACGATCATGCTTTTCTTTGAGTGGTATTACAGGGATATCCCTCAAAAATTCTATAAGATCTGGAGCAATTATGTCTGGTTCTGGGCCTACTATTTCTCGCTGGGGGACACTCTCCGAACTTTCTTTTCTCCTTGGAAAAGGATCTACGAAAATTACAGCGGCGGTTTTAATATCGAAAAATGGCTGTCGGCCCTGGTCTGGAACTTGTTCTCCTGCCTGATGGGTATGTTCTTAAGGACCTTTTTGATAGCGGCCCTGCTTATCTCCGAACTGCTCACTTTTATTATCGGCTTTGCTTTTTTGATAATTTGGCCGGCGTTCCCCCTGGTCTTGGCAATAACTTTTCTAAGAGGATTGATCTATCTTTTTTAAAATATGCTCGACCTTAAAAAAACCCGGATCTCAAAAGCGATATTCATCGAAAAATATTTCTTTCCTAGAGCGCTTGATATTCTCAAAGC
>JBBABQ010000085.1:0-3837 GCA_041657565.1 Minisyncoccota bacterium
AGATAAAATAGGCGTCATACTCAAAGATCCGGAAGAAGGATCTTTTTCCGCAAGGCACTTGACCGGTTTCAAAAAAGAGATGGTTGAAGAATTAACGGAAAAACACAAAATTTTTCTCATAAATTTTCTCAACAAAACCAAGGACATCCTTGTCAAAGAAGAAATACCGTTTCTTTTAAAAAAGATGGAAAAGGAAAAAGGCTTGGATACGGAAATAAAACAGCTCAAAGAGATAGAAAAAGACATGGACGGCGGACAGATCGATCTTATTATCCCGCTGTCCATTGGCGATATGCCGATCGGCGCCGTAATATTGGGCAAAAAATCCCACAAGGCCGGTTACAGCTCCCAAGAACTTGGGCTTCTGAACAATTTCAGCGCGCAGGCTTCGATAGCCTTGAATAATGCCATCGCCCTCGATCAAGTTGAAAAAAGGAAGACGGAGCTCGAAAAATTCTACAAGCTCACCATCGGCAGGGAATTGAGAATGGCCGAATTGAAGGAGAAGATAAAAGAGCTGGAAAATATTAAAAAATGAACAATAATTAAATCAACATGACCTCTTTTGAAATTAAAAACACTCTCGTATTGATCGTGGCTTTGGCGAACCTTCTTTTCAGTTTGTTCACTTTCTTTAAAAACACAAAAAGCAATATAAACAGGTCTTGGGCTTTTGTTTCCCTTGCCGTTTTCTCTTGGACATTTTCCATGTTCCTTTACCGAATATCGGGTATCGGAATGAGCGTTTTGTCGTGCAAGCTTCTTTACATAACCGCTTCTTTAATCCCTTCGGCCTTCGTCTTTTTCGCCTATTTGTTCACTTCCGGAAAAGAGAACCTAAGCTCGAAGAAAAAGGCTCTTATTTTCCTGCCCAATATTATAATTATTTTTCTTACCGCCTGGGAAGATCTGGTCATAAAAGGCGTGGCTTTTTATTCGGAGACGGAAAAAATCACCTTTTTCGGCCCTCTATATTTTCTTTATTTCATATATATCGCGACAGGTTTTGCCTGGTCGTTTCTGATCTTTTTTAAAAAATACCTGAAATCCGAAGGGGTAATGAAAGCTCAATTAAAATACATACTGGTGGGCGCCTTTTCTTCCGTAATTTTCGGAACGACCTGCAATCTTTTGTTCCCGGCGCTTGGAATTTTCCGGTTTGAATGGTTCGGGCCGACGGCAACCATAATTTTTGTTTCTTTTATCACCGCTGCCGTCACCAAATACCGCCTTTTCGACGTTAAAGCCATATTGACGGAGTGTTTGGTAATGGCCATGGGAATAATTTTATTTATCCTGCCCCTGATAATCAATCCGGCTTTTGAAATGAAGATCCTGATGTTCGGCGTTTTTCTGATCTACTGCTTCATCGGCTACCTGTTGATCCGATCTGTGACGAAAGAGATCAAGGCTAAGGAAACATTCGAGCAAAGAGTGAAAGAAAGGACGAAAGAGCTGCAGGAAAGCAAAGACGAGCTCGAAAAGTTCTACAAGCTCACCATCGGCCGAGAATTGAGGATGGCGGAACTGAAGGAGAAGATAAAAGAGCTGGAGAATTTTAAAAAAATCGATCAATAAAATAAACTTCTAAATGGCCTCTTTCTGGGAATATTTCGCGCTTTTTTCTCTCATCCTGATCACGGCAACTTCTTTATCCTGCGGGTTTTTCGTGATCATCAACAACCCCAAGAAAAAATTGAATATACTAAGTTCTTTAATGAATTTCAGCGTGGCAACGTGGGCGGGGAGCTGGGCCATCCAAATTTTGACGGTTGATCACGGCCAAGCCGTTTTCCTGACGAAGATCATAAATTCTTTCGCGGCGATCTTAACCGTTTTTTCCGGACACTGGATGCTGTCGCTGGTCAAGGTGGACAAAAAAAAGATAAACAAAGCTATTATTTCTCTTTGTTACGCCCTGGCCGCCTTTTTCACCTTCAACGCTTTTTTTACGGCCGATTTTGTGAGCTCGACCCACGGAAATATTTATTTTACCCATTATTCCTACCCCGGAAAGCTTTATATTTTCTTTATCGCCATTTTGTATTTCGGATTGAGCGGATACGCGCTTCTGAATTTATGGAAGTCCTTCTTGTCCACCAGGGATTCCGTGCTTAAAAACCAATTAAGATATATATTGTTCGGCTTTCCTTTCGGGGCGATGGGCGGATCGACCGCTTTTTTCCTGTATTACGGCATCATGATACCTCCCTTCGGCCTGCCGTTTGTTTTTATTTATTACGCCTGCCTCAACTATGCCATAGTCCGCCACCGCCTGATGGATATAAGAACGGTGATAGGCAAAACGGGGGTCTATTTGCTTTCTTTTTTGATGACGACCGTCTGGGCGGTTTCGCTGGCGTATATCGACATGGTCTTCTTTTCTCTGCCTTTGCCGCTGTTCGCGGCTATCGCGGCGGCCAGTTCGGCCGTAATTTTCGCTCAATCCGTCGGATTATCCAATAAGATCGCGGCAAAATATTTTTATTACAGCCTTTACGGATTGAAAGCGGCAATGGCCGAATTGACCAAAAAATTGAACCGGACGATCGACCTGGAAAGCATCGTCATTTCGATCGACTATGCCCTGCTTGGATCGTTAAAGCTGGAAAGAGCGGGGATCATTTTAAAGGACCCGGAAACCAATATTTTCGCTCTGAAACATTTCATCGGTTTTGACGAGAAAAAAACGAACGATTTTGCCGAAAAAAACAAAATTTTTCTGATAAGCCTTTTCAAAAAAATGAAAGCAGCCGTCTTAAAAGACGAGATCCCGATATTGGCCGAAAAAACGATGAAAAAATATCCCGCCCATTTGGAAGAGACAAGGAAGGGAATGGAAACAAGCGGCATTAACGTTATCGTCCCTTTGCTGATAGAAGAAGAACCTATCGGCTTTATGATCCTGGGAGAAAAAGTATCCCTATCCGGCTATAACGCCGAAGAGCTTCGCCTGCTTGATGATTTCAGCGTGCAGGCGGCCGTCGTTTTGAACAGCGCCATAGCCCTGAGCCAAACAAAGAAAAGGGAGGAGGAGCTGGAAAAGTTTTACAGGCTGGCTTTGGGAAGGGAGATGAAGATGATAGAATTAAAAAACAAAATAAAAGAGATAGAGGATAATAAAAATTAACCGATAAATAATCAGATATGAATTGGCTGCTTCCAACAAACGCTTACACGGCACTAATAAGCGGTTTATTTATGATCTCGCTGGGAATTTTCGTGTTCTTCAAAAGCCCGACGAAAAAGCTAAATATCATTTATTTGCTTTTTACCGCTTCGATGGCCAACTGGCTGATCTTCAGTTTCATGCTTTATAACGCCAAAGACGACGCCCAAGCGGTTTTTTGGGACAGAATGGTTTATCTTGGCGTAGTTTTTATCCCTATATTCATGTACCATTTCGGGTTGATCTTCATTAATAAGGAGAAAGAGAACAAACTAATTTTATGGGCGGGATATTTGATGGCTGTTGGTTTCCTATTTTTAAGCCGCACCGATTATTTCGTTTCCGGGCTATGGAAATACAGCTGGGGGCTGCATGCCCAGGCCAAGATCATGCACCACCTGTTTTTGCTCTTTTTCTTTTCTTATATCTTGGCTTTTCTTTGGCAGATGTATAAATATTCCAAAGACGTAAAAGAAAAAAATCTGGTCCTGTCCCAGCAAGTGAGATATTTGTTCATCTCCTTTGTGGCGCTTAACTTGGGGTCTTACGCTTTTTTGGCCGCTTATAATATAAACCTGAATCCGCTTGGGGCTTATGTTTTAGAGATCATCTCCGTCTCGATGATGTTTTTCGCCATTACCAAATACCACCTCTTCGAAACGAAGGTC
>JBBABQ010000086.1:0-3810 GCA_041657565.1 Minisyncoccota bacterium
GGGAAAGGGGGACGATGGAGCAGCTGATCTCCACTCCGGTGAACGCCCGCGAGCTGGTAATCGGAAAATTCCTGCCGTATTTTGCGATCGGGCTCCTGGATTTAACTATCGCGATCCTGATGTCGAGGATATTGTTCCATGTGCCTTTCCGGGGGAGTTATTTTCTGCTGGTGGCCTTAAGTGCGCTTTTTTTGACGGGGGCGCTTTCGCAGGGGATACTGATCTCGGTGGTTGCCAAAACCCAGCTCATGGCAAGCCAGCTGGCGACGCTTACCACTATGGTGCCGACGATGCTGTTGTCGGGTTTCATCTACCCGATCTTTAATATGCCGCAGTTTATCCAGGTAATTACTTATTTTATTCCCGCGCGCTATTACGTGATCGTGCTGCGGGGATTGTTTCTGAAAGGCAATGGCATTAAAGACATGTGGGATGAGGCTTTGTTTTTGTTCTTGTTCGCCGGGGTGATGTTTTTCTTCTCGATAAGAAAGTTTAAGAAAAAGGTGGCTTGATGTTTGAACGGGCAATCGCGATTCTGGTTAAAGAATTCAAACAAATCTTCCGTGACCCGCGGATGCGCACGGTAATCTTTATCACCCCCTTGATCCAGATCATTATCTTCGGCTATGCCGCCAACCGGGATATTAACCGTGTGCCGACGGCGATCTTCGACCGGGATAACACCAAAGAGAGCCGCCAGCTCCTGCGGGATTTTACTTATTCCAAATATTTTGTCCCGGAATATTATATTAACAGCGGCGTTGAGGAGAATAAGGTGCTCGATGAGGGGCTGGTCAACCTGGTGATCCATATCGACCGGGGTTTCGGCCGGAACCTGACCGCTAATAAGGACGCCAATGCTCAGCTTAACTTCGACGGCTCCGACTCCAATACCGCGATGATCGTGATGGGGTATGCCAATACGATTATGAGCGATTATACTTATTCCCAGCTTAAAAGAGAGGCCCAGGATATGGGCTGGAACGGCCCTCTTCCGTCGGTGGACTTGAGGGAACGCGCCTGGTTTAACGGGAATCTTATTTCAAGAAATTATTATTTTCCCGGGGTTATCTGCACGATTGTCACTATGATGTCGCTTCTTCTGACCGCGATGGCGATCGTCAGGGAAAAAGAGATCGGGACGATGGAACAGCTTATCGTCAGCCCTTTAAAGCCGATTGAACTGATTATCGGCAAACTGCTGCCTTTTGCGGTGATCTCATTGGTTCAGATCGTGTTGATTACCGTTCTCGGGCTGCTTTGGTTCCATGTGCCTTTGCGGGGGAGCATCCCGCTTTTGCTTTTTTCGGCCTGTATCTATCTTTTTACCACATTAGGCATCGGTTTGTTCATTTCCACCATTTCGGCGACCCAGCAGGAAGCGATGATGTCGGTTTTCCTTTTTTTCATGCCTACGGTCCTTTTGTCGGGGTTTGCTTATCCGATTTCCAATATGCCGAAGTTTATCCAGTGGTTTACTCTGGCTAACCCCATGCGTTATTTTATGGTAGTGATCCGGAGCATATTCTTAAAAGGGGTGGGGCTGGATATCCTCTGGACGCAGCTTGTTCCGCTTTTGGTCATCGGTTTATGCGTAATTGTCTTCAGCGCTTTGAGGTTCCGCAAGAGCATGGTCTAGGTTCGGCGTAGTTTTAACGCTTGATTTCGGCTATTTTTTAGGTTACAATATCTTTCACAATTTACGGGTTTAGGCTGAAGGCCAATCCGCTTGAGGCGTAAACCCGCTTGGTACCTGCCTACCGGCAGGCAGGTACCAAGCTCAAACGGGAGTTTTACTAGCCAAATTGTTATTGACAGATGCTTGGGAAGATAGTAATATGTAATTGTCTTATGGAAAGAGCAGGAGTAATCATAAAATGATTGAAATCACCTCGGGATTGGCTCCGGGGTGTTTTTGTCTGCTATGCAACAGCAGGTTTTAATCTATCCGACCTTGATTTTATTATTATAAAAATGGTATTCTTAATTAAGAGACAGAGGAGGTAGTATATGGCCCCCCTTGATATGATTAAGGTAACAAAGCAATATACTGGTTTGTGGGTTGCTTTCGATAAGAATTCTAAGCCTATAGCTGCTGGTCAGACTATTGAAGAAGCTATGAAAAAGGCGAGGGGAAAGGGTAATTTTAATCCAATCCTTACAAAAATTCCTTCAGAGAATTTCGGCTATATTCTTTAGGGCCCTATATGACAGGCCTACTCAAATTTCCCTATACAAGATATCCAGTTAAAGATTGTTACGGTAAAGAAGTAGACGAAGTTTTTAGACCAATGATCCCAGTTACCTTCGTTGATGGGCCTAAAGAATTAAGTCCTTTGGCACTGATTGATACTGGAGCCGATGAGTGTTGCTTTCCAGGAGAGCTAGCTACTTATTTAGGGCACAACCTTATAAAGGGTAATCCTCGACACTTTAATGGCGTTGGCGGTACAGTTGTTGCATATTTACATCAGACCAATGTTGTTATTGCCGGACATAAGCTGCAAATGAATATTTACTATTCAGATGAATGGAATGCTTCAGGGATTTGTTTATTAGGTCAAAATTCTTTTTTAACGCGTTTTAATTTAATCCTTAACAGAAAAGAAAAAGAGTTTGAGTTATTTTTTAGGGGGTAAAAAAGGAGCGAGGATGTTGCGAAAAAGAAGTGGGAGGAATCAAAAGATTGAGGCTATATTTAAGAAATACAATGGAGCAGCTGTAATTTATCATTCATCTGCAGCATCAAATAAGTCTATCTCCAGGATATGTTCTACCGGATCCACAACAGTAAAAGGGATGACTATTTCTGAGCTCATTAATGAAGCTAGGAAATAATACTTTTTTCAGACATCTTCAAAAAGATAAACTTCCGCAAAATAAAGTTTTATTCTGGGATACATCTTTACCTGCCGCAGCAATCTTTAACCATCCAAATAGCGATATGAGGAAAGGAGCTATTAACTTTATTGACAGGCTCGCAAAGGAAAAGATTTATATTGCTTTCTCTTCGGTTTTATTTGATGAATTTACGCAAGTTTCAGTTATTAACGAATTAAAGAAATCACAGCTAAGTAAAAGCCAGGCTAAAAAAGCTTTATTGGAAAAAAATGAAAAGATCATCAGACCGCATATTAACGATATACAAAGAAACATACTTGCATTACATAATATTTTAAGTAAATTTAAGTTAAATCATCGTGTAGTTTTCCCGATTGAGCCTGGTATTATTTCTAAATCATTGGAGCTGCTTTGTCAGTATCAACTCGAACGCGCCGATTCTATTCATATTGCAACTATGTTATATGGCGCTCAGAGTGATATAGCTTGTTTCGACAAGCATGATTTCGGTAAGGTTGAAGGATTAAATCTTTGGTGTAAATATTAATAATTAGTATCATCCCGAGTCTGTGATTATGTCAGAAAGTTGTTTACTTTCAAATTTTTATTGCCTAGTAATTAGAATCCATGTATAATCTTTATCCTAAGGCTAGCATAATTGGCCTTATTTTACTGTGAATAAAATTGTGAATGTCAGTATGAAAATAGGACAAAATTTGTAGATTTAAAGTAAATTGGTATAAATAGGACTTAGACTAGGATACTGGCGATAGATCCTAAAAAACATAAATTATCGAAGATATTCCCCCTTAGCTCAGTCGGTAGAGCGAGAGACTGTTAATCTCCAGGTCCGTGGTTCGAGTCCACGAGGGGGAGCCATCTTTTCAAAGACCCTATTCCTAGGAATAGGGTCTTTTTGTTTTTGGGCCAAGAAATTCGGCGAAACGCTTGGGTTTGCGGCCGCCCGCG
>JBBABQ010000087.1:0-3795 GCA_041657565.1 Minisyncoccota bacterium
GGTCACTCCGTCCACGTCCGCGTCGGCATAGATGACAATATTCTCGTTCTTTTTGATCGCTTCTTTTATCCTCTCAGCCGCCTTGGCCAGATTCTTTATCGCTGGTTGCTTCATAAATATGCATTAAAAAATAAACTATGCGGCTTTTAAAAGATTATCCGCGGCAATGATCTTCCGCGCCGATCTTATTTCAATATTTCTATCCCGGGCATCGAATCGCCGGAAAAGAAACTTAACATCGCCCCGCCCCCGGTGGAAACATGGTTGAAATCATCGATCATGCCCAGTTTGGAAACCAATTCCACGGTCTCTCCTCCCCCCAGAATGGAAAACGCCCCGCTGTTCTTTATGGCTTTCGCTATTTCTATGCTGGATCTCTCGAAAGGGCTGACCTCCGCGTATCCGAGCGGACCGTTCCAGACAACCATCTTGGCCGAGGAAATTATATTTTTAAAAGACTCTATTGTCTCCGGGCCGACATCAAAAATGCTCTCTTCTTTCTTTACCGTCCCGACCGCTCCGGTCCTTAAATATTTTTCATCGGTTTTAGCCAATGACATCACTCCGTCCACGGGCAAATGGAGCTTCGGATCGGTCAATTTGATCGCCTCCACATCCTTCAAAACCTCCTCTGCTTCGTCCGGCAAAGGCTCCCTGACGCAAATACCTTTGATGGCCAGGATCGTATTTGCGATCTTCCCGCCAAGCAACAGATGATCCGCCTTGTTCAAAAATCTTTTAATGACCTTTATTTTGGTCGATATCTTGGCTCCGCCGATGATCGCCACCAAGGGACGAGTGGGGTCCTCCAAGGTCTTGTTCAATACCTCCATCTCCCTCTCGAGAAGCAAGCCGGCGCCGGATGGCAAGATCGTCGCCACTCCGACAACCGAAGCGTGCGGGCGATGGCAAACGGCAAAACCGTCCTGGATGAAAATATTCGCCAGCTTCGCCAAGTTCCCGGCAAAAACATGGTCGTTCTCTTTCTCCTCTTTATAAAACCTCAAATTTTCCAAAAGGATCACTTCTCTTTTTTTCATCTGGCTGACCGCTTTCTCGACCTCCGGACCGACGCAATCGTTCAAAAATTTGACTTCGGATCCCAACAGCCTGGAAAGCTCTGCAGCTACGGGCCTCAAACTCAGTTTCGGATCTTTTCCTTTCGGCGATCCCAAATGGCTTATCAATATCACTTTAGCGTTCTTTTCGATCAGATACTTGATGGTGGGGATAGTTTTTTTGATCCTGAAATCATCGGAGACATCTCCTTTTTCGTCGAGCGGAACGTTGAAATCGCAGCGCACTAAAACTTTCTGGTCTCTGACGTCGAGCTGTTTGATTGTTTTCATATTTCTTCCGCCCTGTTTGCCTGGCCGATAGGACGCGGCAAATTAAGGCTTATCGATCCCCCCGGCCGGCCCTTTTCGGCTAAAGCGCGCAGAGCATCGACTTATTAATTTTTTAAAATTTGACCACTTGGCCCGGATCTATCTTCTCTAAATTATCTTTTCCTGGCTGGCCATTTTCGGCCTGAGTTCCTTCTTCCGCAGCCGCCTCTTCCGGCCCAACGGTTTCTCCTTCGTCCTCGTCGACATACTCGGTCATTTCCTCTTCTTCCTCTTCCGGCTCATTCTCTTCTTTGGCCTTGCCGATTATTCCTTTTAAAACCGAACGAAGCTCGTCCAATTTAACTTCTTTTTTCTTTTTTTTCGGCTTCTCTTCGGTTTTTTCCTCGGCTGCATCCTCCTTCTTTTTCGGATTAAAAGAAACTGCCGCCTCTTCTTTGGTCGCCTCGGCCAAAGAGATCCCTCCGGACAGAGAGTTAAAGGTTCTTTTTTGACTGGTGAGCTGGGCTTCCAGCCTTTCTTTTTCGATCCTTTTCATGCAAGCCTGGCAGAATACCGGCCTTTTGCCGTCCGGCCTGAAAGGAACTCTCGTTCTTTTTTGGCATATCTGGCATTGGGCGTCATAAAGCTCGACAGGCCCTGACTGTTGTTGCTGTTGTTGCTGTTGTTGTTGCGGAAAATGAGGACGGGGAGCGGAATTCGAGCTTTCGCTGTCTATCGATATCTGGGCCAGCTTGGCAATGTTTTCTTCCACTATTTTTTGGGGATTGCTATATGTCTTGCGGGAAAATTCGATTATCTCGTTTTTAAATATTTTGAAAGGCCTTGGCTCCGGTATCAATGTTTGCGCTGAAAAAGGCCGGGAAGCGACCCCGTCGATCATCAGCTTCAAATAAATATTATATTTGGACAGGTCAACAAGGTCCGCGGCCTCGAATTCCGGCGAGAATTCCCTTTCCAAAAATTCGGCGTCCTCGGCGCCGATCCTGAAAAGGATCATTGTGCCGACGTTGCCGAAAACCGCGTCCCTGACCTTCGTATTGTGCCCTCCGCCGTTGCTCTCCGTAAGCTGGGCGAGATACTGGTTCGCCAAGATCAGGTCCAAACGGTATTTGCGGGCCTCGGATAAAATATTGATAAAAGATTCCGTCGCGAAATTTTGGAACTCGTCGACGTAAAGATAAAAATCGTTCCTGTCCTCTTCTTCCATTTCCACGCGCGACATCGCCGCCAGCTGTAATTTCGTTATCAAAAGCGCTCCCAAAAGCCTTGAGTTGTCTTCCCCGACCAGCCCTTTCGAAAGGTTCATTATCAAGATCTTCTTCTCGTCCATTATCTTGCGCATATCGATCGTCGAATTCGGCTGGCCGATGATATTCCTGATCAAAGGGGCGGAAACGAACTGGCCGATCTTGTTCTGGATGGCGGCAGTGGCTTCGATCTCATAGCGCTGGGAATAGCGGGCGAACTCTTTGACCCAAAAAGCTTTGACCACCGGATCTTTTAATTTTTCCACAATTTCCTGCCTCCAATCGGCGTCGGAAAAAAGACGGTTAATGGAAAGCAGGGTCGAACCGGGAACCTCCAATAAAGCCAATATGGCATTATTTAAAATATATTCCATTCTGGCCGACCAAACATCCGGCCAGATCTTTTTGAAAACTCCCATCAAGCCGCCGGCAACCAAATGGCGGTACTCGGGGGATACGTCCTCCATGATATTGAATGCAATAGGCCAGTTCAGGTCCGAAGGGTTGAAATAAACAACGTCTTTGATTCGCTCTTCCGGCACAAAATCCAGCAGGTCCATCGAAGCCTCTCCGTGCGGATCGACAAAACCGACTCCTTTGCCGTTCTTGATGTCCTGGATCGCCATGTTCTTGAGCATTTCCGTTTTGCCCATGCCGGTCTTTCCCACAACATAAACATGGCGGCGGCGATCGTCGGTCTTTATTCCGAATTTCTTAGATTGATTGCGAAAATTTGTTTTAGCGAAAAAATTGATCTGGTCAGCCATCTTGGTGGTTTTAAGCGAATACTATCTCTCCAACTATAGTATCATTATTCCACCGGCAGTTCCATTGGCGGACTGCCTTTCTTGGTCTCGACCCTCGGCAGGATCGTTCCGGGCACGGCTTCGACGCTCGGAAAATGGAACATCGTCGCCAATTCCTCGATGTTCAAAAGAAAACGGCTTCCCTCAACATCTTCCCTCTCGACATAGTTCTTGAACATCTGCCTTTTGCGGACAAAAGTCCTGGGTTTGGTGAATATATCGGGCGCTTGGATCTTCGTTATCGTCGCGGCCCAAGGCCTTAACCCATTCAAATGCTGAGTGCCAAACTGGGAAAAAAGACTGAAAGGGATAACTTTGCTGGCGCCGATGAAAGATTCTTTTTTCGCGAGGTAAATGAATCTTACGTTTGTCGAAAAAGCGAGCTTGGAAATT
>JBBABQ010000088.1:0-3738 GCA_041657565.1 Minisyncoccota bacterium
CAACGAAGGGTCTCTGTCCTGGGTCCTCTACGGCACTACCACAGCTTACGGCCAACAAGTAAAGACCTCTGCTTCATACATCGCCAACCACTCCGTTGCCTTGACCGGCCTCGTTGCCAGCACCACTTACCATTATCAGATCAAATCGCAGGATGCCATCGGCAACGTCGGCACGTACACGGACAAGACATTTGCGACTTTGGCTGCGGGGGCGACCAGCTCTGTTCCCGGATCAGGTTCGGGTTCCGGCTCGGGATCTGGGACGACAACTCTTGCTAACGGGATGACCCGCGAGCAGTTGATAGCCCTTATTATCCGGCTGATAGCCGCATTGCAAAGCGGTGGAGCAACAGGAGGATCAGGATCTTCGATCGTCGGTATCCCACCGACCTTCGCTTTCCAGAACAATTTGAAATTAGGAATGGAAATGATCGATGTCAAATATCTGCAGATAGTTTTGAATTCCAGCGCGGACACGAAGGTCGCCTTGACCGGAGCGGGGTCGCCCGGATACGAGACGACCAGATTCGGCTCAGCCACCTTGGCCGCGGTAAAGAAATTCCAGACCAAGTACAATATCGTCGGTCCGACCAGCGCCGCTTACGGCTTAGTAGGTCCGGCGACCAGAGCTAAGTTGAACAGCTTGATCGGAAAATAAGGGAAAGAACGGAAAAAAGAAAGCTGCCGGGGAAACCCGGCAGCTTTTGTTTAAGAGGATTGAAAGCTGGTCGAAGCCCGGCTTCGACCAGCTTATCCACAGGCTTTGACTTTTTAGGAGAGGAAGGCGGAAGGATATTTTTGGTGTATAATAGTTGTAAAAGATAACCATTAATTCTTGCAATTTTCTCATGTCCCGTTTCCAAAAATATATCGCAGCCGGTTCTTTGTTCTTTTTTGTAGCCTTTTCAAGTTTATCAGCCGTTTACGGAGAGAGCTTTTTAAAAGACGGGGCAGAACCGAAAAAACAAGATCAGAAAAATTTTATAGGACTTGATAAGGTCGAGACCGGTTTTTTGTTTGATAAAACATCCAAATACGTTCCCGGCGAAGTGATAGTTAAGTTCAAAACCGGGGAGATCAGCTTAAAAGGCCAAACTGGTTTGTCCGTGGCGAAAAATTTTGCCGCTGGCAGAAACCTGTCTCTAAAAGAAAATATCGGGAATCAAAATATTGGAGTTTTTAAGATCAACGGTTCGCGATCGGTCGAATCGGCGGTGCAAGAATTGAAAAAAGATCCGAGCGTCGAATACGTTCAGCCTAATTTTATCTACTATCCATTAGATATAGGTTCGAATATAACTTCGAACGATACTTACAAAAATTTGATCTGGGGTATGGACAATTTTGGCCAGACCGTTAACGGAATAACCGGAACGGCCGATGCCGATATCGACGCGCCCGAAGCCTGGGCGATAAACGAAGGAACGAACGGGTCGGTCATTGTTGCCGTTCTTGATACCGGCGTTGCCTATAACCATCCCGATCTGGCCGCCAATATGTGGGACGGGACGAATTGCGTTGACGAGAACGGGGACCCGCTGGGCGGCTGCAACCATGGTTATGATTATTACTCCGCGGACAACGATCCCTTGCCCACAACGAATTCCCACGGGACCCACGTGGCCGGAACGATAGCCGCGGTCAAAAATAACGGGGAGGGAGTTATCGGCGTCGCGCCAAACGCGAAAATAATGGCGGTAAGAGTGGGGAACAGTTATTTATCCGATAGCGCTATTTTAAGCGGTATCGCTTTTGCCGAGCAAAACGGGGCAAGGGTCATTAATGCCAGCTGGGGAGGCTCCTCCGGCAGCTGTGCCGGCGCTTATGACGAGGCTTTATACCAGGCCATAGAAGGATTCGACGGGCTGTTCGTGGCCGCCGCGGGCAATGCCGCCGCCGACCATGACGGTTCCACTTATGTCGGGATCCCCGCCGATTACGGCTACGAGACTTCGTGCTGGGCCGGGCTGGATAACGTTATCAGCGTGGCAGCCACGAACGAGAACGACGGGCTGGCTTTCTTTTCCGATTACGGGGAGAATTTTATAGATGTCGGAGCTCCGGGAGGAGAAAATCCCGATACATCGGACGGGTCTATTTATAGCACGGTGGCCTATTCCACTCTTTTGGACGAAGACCTTGAAGGAACTATTGTTCCTAATATTCCTGCCGATTGGACCGAGGAAGGAGCAATAAACAACTGGCGGACCGCCAGCGTTTCCAGCTCCAATGTCCTTTACGGCGATTCAAGCTTTCCTTATGCGGACAATGCCACGAGCAGCATAACTTCTCCGGCCTACGACCTTAGCAGCACCACTGCCGCCACGTTGGCATTTTCCGCCAGCTGCGATACAGCCTACGAGCTGGAGGACTGGACGGATTATCTTTCCCTGTTTTTTAGCAGCGACGGGACCAATTTTAGCGAAGTAATGAAACTGGAT
This sequence comes from Minisyncoccota bacterium, assembly GCA_041657565.1. Classification (GTDB taxonomy): domain Bacteria; phylum Patescibacteriota; class Minisyncoccia; order Minisyncoccales; family JAQTVQ01; genus CAIMDX01. Next base: position 2,442 of record JBBABQ010000088.1, read on the forward strand.
GAATTTTATATAGATCTTGTAAACGGAGAAGATCCTTACAGTAGCTCCAGCGCCGCTTCGGTATATATTTCAGGCTCGTTGTCTTCTGGATATCTGACGGATGATTTTAAAATAAGGTTTGGTTGGACCAGCGATGGCGATGACAACAATTATGACGGTTGCTGGATCGATGATCTGAAGATACTCAAGACGCCTGATCTGGCTGACGGGACTGCCGGAGGATACGACTATATGCAGGGAACCTCGATGGCCACTCCGCACGTGGCCGGTCTGGCCGCGTTGGTTTGGGGATACAATCCGAGCCTAACATTAGCTCAGGTCAAGGATGTGGTTGCCGATACAGGAGACAATTTGGTTTCTTTGGATGGGAAAACCGTTTCCGGGAAAAGGATAAACGCTTACAACGCTCTAAATGTTTTTAACCCGGTTATCGGATACGACAGCGACAATATAATCCCGACCAGTTCGATCAGCCAAGGAACGGACGGATTTGGAAGAATTACCGTAAATTTCAAAATTAAAGATAGTATGTCCGGCCTCGCAGCGACTTTAAGCGATTTTGGATACAGCGTAGACGGGGGATCGATTTGGCAGACCCCAACCAGCGGCGACGTTTCTCTGGCCCTTTCGGGCAATTGGGAAGATGGCGGGTACGTATTTTCTTCAAGTTATCCCACCAGTTCTTACAGTTTTACTTTTAACAGCCAGCATTCCGATTTTGCCGATCTTAACGATGTCCAGAGGGATAATGTGAAGATTAGGTTCAAGGCCAATGACGGCGCTAAAGATAGTCCTTATGCGGAGAGCGGAGTTTTTTCGATAGACAATCTTGATCCGTCCGCGCCGACCGCCGACGAACCAGCGACGACAACTTACATTAATTCGAGCAGTTATTATCTATCAGGAACGGGGACGGCTGGAGATACGGTTGTCCTTGCCAGGGAAGGAGAAGGCCCCCTGGGTATTTTTGCGGTGACATCCACTGTTTATGGATTTACCGTCTTTTTGAACCAAAACGCTGCGAATATTTTTAGCGTTTCCCAATATGATAATTTCGGGAACCAAAGTCCGTCCGTCGGTTTTGCCAGCGTGATCGAGGACAGTGAAGCGGCTTCTTTGTTATTGCTTAGCGTGGATGGAGATTCTGATTCTGTTTATAACACTTCCAGTACGACTCCGCAGATAGCTTTCAGCTCAACCGATCTTTCTCCGACATTGAGTTGCCGCTGGGACGCTGTTGATGCCTCTTACTCGGCTATGTCCGCGCTGAATGGTTTTTCATTGGACGGCAACGGCA
>JBBABQ010000089.1:0-3684 GCA_041657565.1 Minisyncoccota bacterium
CCGGAGAGGGGCAAGTGAAGCATAGTCGGGGGTAGAAAACTGGCAACCAAGTACCTTGTTCTGGCATATTTGGATCATTCTGGATTCTGCTGGTAGTAAGTTAAACCTTTTTTCAGTAAATCCCGCACAATGGTATAATCTGAAAAAACATTTTTCGCTTCGCCTTCGGCGAAGTCTTTTTTTGGCCGGATTTCCCCCCGATTTGCAATGAAATTCCACGGCGGATTGAATTCCACGGCGAGGCGGCGGTCTTTAATTTTACGGTTCAAATTTATTTTCTAATTTGCCTTTAATATATCTTCTATTTTCTATCTCAATTCGTGTATCGACGGGTGGATGATTCAAGATTGCCAATTTTATAATTTTATCGATAGCTTTAAAAATCGGCCTTTTAAAAATTATTTCGTTTTTATCTTTAGTATATTTATCGAACAGATTTTCAAAAAGTTTTTCTGAAATTTTAGCTTTATCATATATTTTTACGCCACTAATTTGTTCAATTCCTTTATCTTGATCTCGTAGCTCCTTTATCATCTGCTCGGTTATTATTTTACCAGTCGCTCCACTCAAAACGATAGCAACTTCATCATCTTCAAAATTAGCTAATTCAAAGTTCCTTCCTCTCAACGGTTCATTGTTATTTGTAACGCCCCACAAAAATTTCCAATCATCAATAATATTATACTTTTTATCTTCCCCGTTAAATTGGATTAGCGTTTTAGCATCTAAGAAATCTTTTATACTTCCTTCATTATCGGACACGAAAAATGGTATAATTTGCCATTTCATTAGATTATAACTCAACAATGATATTAAATTCGACATAACAATATCCGCACTTTCTAATTTTTTTATAAGTTCATTTAATTCCTTGTTTTTGTTTTTCGACAATATCTGTTGTTTTTCCCGCTTCTGTAAATCAATTAAAATATTGTGCAATTTTTTGGCATCTTCGGCTGTTGATAAAAGCTTATACACTCCCTTGAAATTAATAAATTCAATTCCCAAGTTTTCTGGTCGTATCCCCTTATACCGTTCAAATATTATGGGAAAAACCAATTCTTCCGTTTCCCCTTCAACAAAAACTGTCAATCTGGGCTGATAATCTAACCCAAAATTATTAGATAGATAAAACAACCTTTTATAGTGGTCGTGGTAATAATTTTTATCATTATCGGAGTATCGCTTATTTCTTATTGCCCTAAGCAATCCTCCGTGTTCCTCCATATTCTTGGGATCTAAATTCAAAATGTCATCATGTGAAATATTCGATATTTCATCAATATCTAAAATTTCTCTCTGCAAATGATCCTCTATTATTCTTTTAATCATTACCGACCATTGCAAATAATCAATGCCAAGTCTTATATTCCCCCCAAGACTATCTTTTTTATCCCATGCAATATTTTTCCAAAGTTGAACCCAGCCATCACAACCAATTCCCAATATCTTTCGCGCCTCATCAGAAAAGATTCCATACCATACTGCAATATCTTCAATCTTTACATTTAACTTACTTAACACGCCCTTTAATTCAAAATTATATCTCAATTCTCGCCATTTCTTTTCGTTACCCGATATTTGAATTGTATTGCCCCCAGATTTTAAATACGGCAAATAAACTGTCTGCGTATAAAGAAAAAATTTCAATATTATATTAAATTTTTCATATTCTTTTCTTATGTTCTCCTTCTTTACGTCTAAATCAAAATATTTATCAAATGGTTCTTTTTGGGCAGTTTCTTTTAACTTTCTCGCAAAGTTATCAATACTGTCTATAGTAAAGCTGCCACTCCCTCGACAATTATCAAACAAAGCAAAAGAAGAACTCACCTTAATATTATTTCCGGATAAATCCAAAGTAAAAGAGAATGTTTCTTTTAATATCTCCAACCAATAAATTTGAAAATTAGAATAAAAGCTAACAATCTTCTGTCTTTCATACGCCAGGTCTTCACCAACAAAAGATTCCCAATGATGGAATTCTTTTGTCGCTGGGTCAAACAAAAGACCCTCTTTAAACCAATCTAAGAGTAGTTCTTTATCATATTCCAATTCTGAAAAACCATAGGAAGAATAAAATTTTGTTTTACGCCGCTCAATTTCCGTTTCACCTTCTTGTAAACCGAACCTTACAGGCCTCCAATATTCTTGCCCATCAGCTTTTCTAAATTTAATCCTTTCTTCTTCGCCAACGGGTAGGTCAATTCTAATAATTGGAAAAAGTAGTTTTTCATGTTCAAAAAATTCCAATTCTTCTTTCGTGGTCTGTATCCCTCGTTTTTTGCAAAAATCAATAAATTCGTCCGTTTTCATCGGCGGATTTTGTAGATATTTCTCCCCTTCAATAAAATCTTGGAGAAAATCTTTGTTGATTTTTTCGGATACTCCGCTATTCATATAAATTATTTTATTAGATCATCTACCCCAACGCCCAGCGCGTTGGCTATTTTTATCAGCGTGTCAATCGTGGGATTCGGGTTCGCCCCCGATTCCACATTTACCACTGTGTTCAAAGATAAATCTGCCAGCTTTGAAAGCCGGTCTTGGGATATTCCTTTCGCTTGTCGATATTTTTTAACATTTCCACCAATTTTTGAAAGTTGTTTTTCGTTTGACGGTTCTTCCATAAGGATATACTATTATAATGTATAAGCTATTATGTATCATTTAATAAATACCTATTAAAATGATAGCCCATAATAACATTTTTCTCAATCTCTATGGCAAACCCTAAATTTTACCTTTACGCGCGGAAATCGACCGACGATGAAGACCATCAAGTAATGAGTATTGAAGCCCAGCTTTTTGAATTGAGGGAATATGCTAAAAGAGAAAGTTTGGAAATTATTGAAGAAATAACCGAGAACAAGACGGCCAAAAAGCCGGGCCGGAAAAAATTCGCGGCGATGATTGATGAGATCGAGGAATTGGACGGCGTTGGTATTTTGGCTTGGCATCCCGACCGCTTGGCCCGCAACTCCATTGACGGCGGGCGTATCATTTATCTTGTCGATACCGGCAAGATCAAAGCCTTGAGCTTCCCCACCTTTTGGTTTGAGCCAACGCCACAGGGAAAGTTTATGCTTTCGATCGCCTTTGGCCAGAGCAAATATTATGTTGATAACCTGTCCGAGAATGTAAAAAGAGGTTTGCGGGAAAAATTGCGGCGCAATATATTCCCCGGCCTTGCTCCGCTTGGTTATATCAACGAATTGAGGGAACATACCATTGAACCCGATAAGCGAACCTTTAACAAGGTTAAAAACGCTTTGGAGGCATTTGCTACCGGCAAATATACTTTGCCTAGTCTGCAAACCAAAATCGCCGCTGACGACTTAACCGGCCTGCACGGCAGGCCATTGCAAATCTCAACGATCCAGCGGATACTGGCCAACCCGTTCTATTATGGAATGTTTATGTATCGCGGAGAACTTTATCAAGGAACGCACAAGCCGATGATCTCAAAGAAACTTTTTGACCGCATTCAGCAAATATCGCATGATCACGCCAAACCTCGCAAAAATAAAGATTTGAAAAATATTCTTTTCCGCAACTTCGCCGTTTGCGGCGAATGCGGCTACTCCATTACGGTTGAACGGCACATCAAAAAAAGCGGATTGAAATTCATATATTACCGCTGTACCAAAAAGAGCAAAACGCAAAAATGCTCCCAGCATAGCT
>JBBABQ010000090.1:0-3585 GCA_041657565.1 Minisyncoccota bacterium
AAGGAAGATGCCCGGAACAATTTGATCAAATTGTTGAAGATAGACGCGATCCAGGCGGACGCGATCCTAGAGATAAAACTGCACCAGCTGGTCAGGCTTGAAAAAGCAAAGATCGAGGCGGAATTGGAAGAGAAGCTGAAAGAGATAAAATTCCTCTCCACTATTTTGGCAAGCAAAGACAGGATAAAGGGAGTTATCAAAGAAGAGCTGGCTAAAGAGATGGAACTGTTCGGAGACGAAAGAAAAACCAAGGTCATCAATGTCCGTCCCGAAAAAATTACCGAGGCCGACCTTGTTCCTCAGGCGGACGCGATCATCACTGTCACCAGCGACGGTTACATAAAAAGGTTCAGTCCGGACATGGCCAAAACCCAGAAGAGAGGAGGAAAAGGAATTTTGGGAATGAAGACCCAGGAAGGGGATTACGTGTCCCATTTCATCCTGGCCAAAACCCATGATTCGGTCTTCTTCTTCACTGATTCCGGAAAAGTTTTCCAGACGAAGGCTTACGAGATACCGGAAGCTCAAAGGACAAGCCGCGGCCGCGCCTTGGTCAACTTTTTAGAGGTGACCCCGGACGATAAAATACTTTCCATTTTGCCGTTCAGCAAGGAGTCTGAATCCACAGCCAAGTATCTAGTGATGGTAACTAAAAATGGTATAATCAAGAAAACCGAAACCAAGGAATTCGAGAATGTCAGGAGAAACGGCTTGATAGCGATCAATCTTAAGGGCGATGACTTGCTTTGCAGCGTTAAGCAGGCGTCCGGTTCCGACGACGTGATCTTGGCCACCAAGAAGGGGCAAGCGATCATGTTCTCCGAGCAGAAGATAAGGGCGATGGGCAGGACCGCTTCTGGAGTGAAGGGGATCGCGATCAAGAAAGGGGACGGAGTGATAGGAATGGAAGTTGTTGCCAAAGACGCTTTAAAAGCCAAAGATCCGGCTTGTCTGCTTATTCTGTCCGAAAGCGGCTACGGCAAGCTTACCAGCTTGAAAGAGTATCGGAAACAGGGCCGAGGAGGATCGGGTATCAAGACCGCGAAAGTCACAAAGAAGACCGGAGACCTTGTCAAAGTCGGCATCATTACCGACGAGGAAGACCTGATAGTCATTTCGCAGAAAGGCCAGGTTATCAGGACCGAGATCAAGAGCATCTCAAAGTTAGGGCGCATAACCCAAGGAGTGAAAATAATGAGGCTGGACGAAGGAGATTTCATCGCCTCCGCCGCCTATTTTTGATCCAAAATGCAACAAGGTTTTCTTAACCCGGAAAATATCTTAAACGGCCTTAATCTCCGCGAAGATACGATCGCCTGCGATCTTGGTTGCGGTTCCGGAGGATGGGTCATCCCTCTTGCGAAAAATCTTTCAAAAGGAAAAGTTTACGCGGTCGATATCCTGCAAGAGCCTTTGTCTTCTCTCGAAAGCGCCGTAAGGAAGGAGAGGCTGTTCAACGTTGTTATTATGTTGGCAGACGTAGAGAAAGGTGTTAAAATAATAGAAGGATCAGTCGACCTGGTTCTTATCACTAATATTCTTTTTCAATCGAGCGAAAGGGAAAAGATCATGATCGAAGCCAAGAGGATACTGAGGCCTGGAGGAAGAATACTGGCGATCGATTGGATGCCGGAAGCGGCAGTCGGCCCGAAAGAGGGGAGGATATCCATTGAAGAGATGATGGCTCTGGCCAATAAGATCGGATTTGATCCGGAAAAGGAAGTTAATGCGGGGAAATATCATTGGGGCTTATTATTAGTAAAAAATAGCTAATTATGAGATTCGATGCCGAGAACAAGAGAAAAATATTAAAGTTTTTTTTGGTTCCGCTATTGTTCGCTTTGATGGTCCAATGTCCCGTCGATGTTCTGGCGGCGTGCAACAGCACCTGCGGCCCGAATGATATTGTTTGCAATCCTCTTTGTTACGATACGTTAGAGGACCTTGTGAACGCGCTCATCAACATATTATTCGTTGTCGCCCTGGTAGTGGTTCCTTTGATGTTCGTTTGGGCGGGAATGCTTTTTGTCACAGCCAACGGAGAACCGGCTAAATTAGCCAAAGCGAAGAACATAATGCTGTATACTGTCATAGGATTGGGAATAATCTTGCTGTCGCGGGCTATTGTTTGGGCCGTTAGAAATGTATTGGGAGTTTCCCCTTAAAGATCAACGTCAAAAGGTCGATGTTAAAAAATAATTAGTAATATATATTATTCAAAAATGAAAAAAATTATTACTTTAGCGGGCTTAGTCGCTGTCCTGTTCTTAGCGGTCGTCTCTCCGGTTTTTGCCCAGCAAGGTCCCGTCAGCTCTTGTAAGATCAGCTCGACCAATGCGACCAGGATCAATGCTTTAATAGCCCCTGATTCGTGTGCTGTGGGCGGCGGCGTTTGCGATTATAGCGGAAATACCGGATCATGCGGTTTATGCTGTATTCTTAATACAGTTTATACCTTCACCGATTGGGCGTTCTTTATTTTGCTGGCTATCGCTGTTTTCTATATAATTTTAGCTGGCATCAAATTCGTTACCAGCGGAGACAATCCGGACGAAGTATCAAAGGCAAGATCAATGATACTTTACGCCGCTATCGGCATCGGTGTGGCCTTATTGGCCAGAGCCGTACCGTCGATGGTCAAATTCGTTTTGTCGGGAAGCTAAAACAGAAGAGAGAGAAGCCCGTTCGGGTTTTGTCCGCATTTGCTTTCAAGGCAAATTGTTGCCAAACCCCGGACGGGCTTTTATAATTGAGAGAGATAAGGTAAGGTATTTTAGAGAGAACGGTCTCATTCACGGATCTTCGGCGGACCGAAGGAAACCCGCTTTCGCGCGGCAACGGCGGACTTCGTCACGCCGTAGCCACGCTACAGCGTGGCAAAGGTATCCTTCGCGGACCTTTAGCGGACTTTGTCACGCCGAAGGTCCGCTATGGCGGACCGAAGGCGGACGTGGCGAAATTGGCAGACGCTCAGGACTTAGGATCCTGTGGGTTCATCCCGTGCGGGTTCAACTCCCGCCGTCCGCACAATGAAGAAAATAAAAATTATAATATTTTTCGTTGCGGCGCTGCTTTCCTTGGCCTTGTTTTTTGTTTTTCGCGTTGCGCAAGGAACGCCTGCTCAAGGATATTTGGTTTGTTTCGGAAAAGACTGTTATTCTGCCGATTTGGCTAAGACCCCGGAAGAACGGCAAAAGGGATTGATGTTCCGGAGTTTTTTGGCGGCAGAAGAGGGGATGCTGTTTGTCTTCGAGGAGGAGGAAAAACACAGTTTTTGGATGAAGAATACTTTAGTCCCTTTGGACATTATTTGGATAAACAGCGATAAGAAGGTTTCTTATATCGCGTCCGATGTCCAGCCTTGCGAGTCCGATCATTGCCCGATGGTCAGTCCTTTGGCTGCCGCTCAATACGTCTTTGAGATGAACGCGGGAGAGGCCAGGCGCATCGGACTGAAGATCGGCGATGAAGCTGTCCTGCCGTAATAGCGGGGGGATCAAAACAAAAAACCGGCCATCACGGTTTTTTTGATTTTATTTAATCTGGTAGAATACCCCGCCACTTTGGGGCGGGAATGAATACCAG
>JBBABQ010000091.1:0-3491 GCA_041657565.1 Minisyncoccota bacterium
AACTTTTTAAGATACTATCCAAAATTTAGGAATTATGATAAGGTGGACGTCGGTAAGCATGGAAGAATTTTTTGTTGCGCCTTTCGTTGTACATTGAAATATTCTGTGGTACAATTTCATCGATGGGCAGGGCGGATATAAAATCAAAAGCGGTCAGCCTTAGAAGAAAAGGAAGGACCTATTCTGAAATATGTTTGCAATTGGGCGTCGATATCCCAAAAAGCACTCTTTCTTATTGGTGTAGAGAGATTCCTTTGCCCGCCGGATATAGCAAGAAGATCAGAGAATATAATTTGTCTTCGTTGCAAAGAGCAAGGGTTCTTGCCGTAGAAGTAAAAAAATCTTTGCGATTGAAAGAAGAAAAAGATATTCGAGAGAAAAATATTCATTTGGCAAGGAAAATAAAAGATAAAGATTCTGCCAAGATTGCCCTTGCAATGCTGTATTTGGGGGAGGGGATGAAAAGGAGAGAAAGAAGCTCGATAATGTTTGGAAACTCCGATTCGGTTGTAATCAGTTTGTTCCTTTATTTATTGCGCGCGATTTACAAGATAGACGAAAGCAAATTTCGCTGCACCCTTCAATGTCGCGCAGACCAAGACATAGAAGGGCTCGAGAAATTTTGGTCAAGCGTTACGAATATTCCATTGAATCAGTTTTATAAAGCGCGTATTGATCCGCGTACAATAGGCAAGCCGTCCGTGAAGCCGGATTATAAGGGGGTTTGCCGGATTGATTATTTTTCCGCAAAAATTTTCAGCGAGTTGTTGGAGATACCTAAAATAATATACAAGGGCCTGTAGTATAGTGGTAACACGCGTCCATGGCATGGACGTATCCGGGGTTCGAGTCCCCGCAGGTCCACATTAATATGCTGATATTCAGAGAGAGGCTGTTAATATGGGCGAAACCAGGACCAACAGGCTTTCTTAAGTTTTTTCAGAAACCGGTCAAAGACATTAAAAAAGCTTTTTCATGATTTTTATTTCTAAAATGGCTAAATGCCATTTTTTTGTTCGTGATTTTTAATAAAATTAACGGTTCAAAAATATGATCAATCTATTTCCCAAGGACGAGGTTTTTTACGATCTTTTCGACCAGCAGGCGGCCAAGTTGAAAGAAGCGTCAAAGATATTGGATCAAATTTTGGCGCATCCGGAAAACATCAAAGAGTACGCGGCCAGCATGAAAAAATTGGAGGAAGAGGCCGACAGCCTTTGCTATTCTATCCTAGACAACCTCCGCAACAGGCTTATCACTCCTTTGCCGGGCGAGGATATAGAGCTTTTAAGGCAGAATATGGATAGTATAATGGACTGCATCGAAAAAGCGACCAACAGGATCCTTATCTATCAGATAGCCGCTCCCTATCCGCAGGCGATACCTGAATACATTGGCATAATCAAGAGGGCGATCGAGGAGATCAGTCTTGCCGTTAAGGAGATCAGAAACGCGCAGAAGTTTTACGACCTTCTATATAAAAGGTGCCAGAAGATAAATAAGCTGGAGAACGAAGGAGATGAGGTGAACCGCAGAGCCTTAAAAAGAATAATGGCCGTGAACAATGATCCTTCGCCTCAGAAAATATTGGAAGTGGTCAAGCTAAAAGAGATATATGAGACTCTGGAGAATGCGATCGATTTTTGCGAGGACGTGGGTAACATATTCGAGCTTATCCTGATCAAAAACCGTTAATAGGAAACATCAATGGACCCTCTTATATTTATCGTCATTATCGTTTTGCTGGCCTGGGTCTACGATTTTTGGAATGGGGCGAACGATTGCGCCAACTCGATCGCCACGGTCGTTTCCACCAGGGCGATGTCCTTTCGGAAAGCGATCCTTATGACCGGTTTTTTTAATTTTTTCGGGGCTTTTATCTCTACCGAGGTGGCGAAAACCATCGGTAAGGGGATAGTGGATCCGGCGGCGATAACGACCAGCATCATTATTTCGGGATTGGCCGGAGCCATAATTTGGACCGTTATTTCCACCCAGTTTGGCCTTCCGATCTCCGTGACCCACGCTCTTGTCGGCGGACTGGTCGGAGCCGGTGTGGCCAGCGGAGGATGGGGCGTTTTGAATATGGGCGGCCTTTTAAAAATATTCCAGGGGATATTCGGGTCTCCCTTGATAAGTTTTTTCGCCGCTGGACTGTTTTTCATCCTTCTTGTCTGGATCCTCAAATTGTTCTTCCAAAAAGCAGCCGCTTTTAAATTGAACAATTTTTTTCGCAGGGGACAGGTCCTCACATCCTTGGCCGTGTCTTTTACCCACGGTATGAACGATACCCAGAACGCGATGGGTATCATTACGATAGCTCTGGTCTCCGGCGGATACCTTAAGGATTTCAACGTCCCTCTTTGGGTCATTTTCGGTTCGGGGACTTTTATGGCCTTGGGAACCGTTTGGGGAGGGCACAAGGTAATTAAAACCGTCGGCCAAAAAATTTACGATCTCAAACCGGTGCACGGATTTGCCACGGAATTTTCTTCGGCTGTTCTGATCTTCCTGCAAAGCTTGGGCGGAATACCTTTGAGCACTACCCAGGTGGTGACCGCGGGCGTGATGGGGGTCGGTTCAACAGAACGCAAGGCCCAGGTCCAATGGAAAAAGGTCAACGAAATATTCCTTACCTGGATCCTGACCATCCCGGGCTCGGCAGCCATCGGCGCGATCTTGTTCTTTGCCATCAGGAATTTTGTTTCTTGATCCCCCTAGAGAATCCTCGCAAACCGAGCAAGAATAGGCTAAAATAAAATAAAGAATAATCATAATATTTTTTAATATGGTTTCTATAAAAAAGATCTTATTATTTTCGATAATTTCTATAGCGATCATTGCCGCGCTGATCTTCTTTTTCCCCAGCCAGATACTCGGGATTTTTTTCAGGGACATAAAACCGATAGACGACAGCGACCTGACCTTCGAGAAGATGGTGGTCCCGCAAGAGCAGAATGCTTATTATGACCTGGAAGAAGCGGATGAAAAAGGATATTGGCCTGAAGGCAGCGCCGAAAAATATGAAAGCTGTCTGGAAGACGGAATTTGCGACGAAAAATTTTTAAAAGATATATATGATAAAAATCAAGAGTTTTTCTCTATAATTGATAAAGCATCAGAAAAACAATTTTTTATTGATCCCGGAATGGAGAGCCCCGATAAGGTAAATAATTTCAACGCTCCGGTTTATCATTGGGTTGATCTGATAAGCGTTCTTCCCGTGAAGATCGTTTATCTGTCCGAGAAAGGGAGAGATAGGGAAGCGATGGACGAAGCCGTTAATTTTTTTTCTCTCTGCAAAAAAATAAAAGAAGGCCGTCCGTCGCTTATCGGCTGGGCGCAAATGATAGCGGTAGAAGAAAAGACCGCCCAGGCTATGAAATTTGCAATAGGCAATTCTAAACTGCCGCCGGCTGATCTTTTGCAGTATTCAAAAAGACTGGAAGAATTTAAAGAAGATAACCGGCAACCGCTGGTTTTAAAAGAGA
>JBBABQ010000092.1:0-3409 GCA_041657565.1 Minisyncoccota bacterium
CGCGAAAAACCTCGACAATCTTATGATCTCGGACGAGAATTCGATGTGGGGATCCGATGTTTATATAGCCGTAGACAAAGACGTGCCCGGCGCGGAAATGATAAGGATATCCGGGACCTTTTTGGCAAAAGTTTTTGAAGGGCAATACAAAGAAATGGGAAAATGGATAAGCGAGATGGGAGAGTTCATCCGCTCTAAAGGAAAGACCGCCAACAGCTTGTATTTTTACTATACGACCTGCCCGAAATGTGCGAAGCTTTACGGGAAAAATTACGTCGTTTTGCTGGCTGAGGTATGAACCGGCAGATAAATAATAATTAAAATCAAATCATATGGTCAATGATTTCGTGGATTTCGTCCGCAAGCAGGGAGTTGTCGGGTTAGCGGTCGGTTTCATTCTTGGAGGCGCTGTTTCTAAATTGGTTTCGGCTATAGTGACCGACCTTATCAATCCTTTGCTCGGAGTGGTTTTGGGAAAAGTGGGGGATCTTAAGTCGGCCTCTCTAACCATCGGTTCTGCTGTAATAAAGTGGGGGGATTTCGTGGCGACGCTGATAGATTTTTTGGTCATCGCCTTGGTCGTTTACTACGGAGTGAAGGTATTGGGATTAGACAAACTGGACAAGCCCAAAGAAGAGAAGCCGAAATAAAGGAATCGGAAAGATTTGAACATCAGCCGCCTTTTTTAAGGCGGCTTTTTGTTCAGCCGGCAGTTATCCACATATGAGAAGATAAAGGAACGGTTTTTTTGATATAATCAAGACAATATGAAAAACAAATTCTTTCTTTTATTCTCCGCGCTGATCCTTTCGGCAGTGCCTTTATTGGCGATAGCCGACGGGGGGATCGTTTACAAGCCTTTGCCAGAAGGCGATTGGACTTGGGGGGACGAGGGAAGCCAAGAGGCTTTCATCAATTATGAGAATGGGGTCGAAAAACTCATCATCGGCGTGGATGTTAAAAAAGAAAACTCGGAAATGGCCTGGATTGTACCGGTGCCGGGCCAGCCGGAAAAAATAGATCTTGATATTTTATCGGGACTGCCAACCTTTTTTGGCGATGAGGTCGTCTCTAGGGCCAAGACGAAGCTTTCCGACAACTTAGAAGGACCTTATCTTTTTTCTTTCTTGGGACAGGGTTGGCCGGTTTTGTCGGGATTTTTTATTGTTAATATGTCTTCGGCGCCTAATGGCGCTGGGTCAATAGCAGATGGAGTTAGGGGCGATTCGGTTTCCGTGGCCAGCCATATCGAGAAGGAAGGGATAGTTTCGGAACTGGTGACAGCCGAAGACAGCCAGGCGATCTATGGCTACTTATCCCAAAAAGGTTTTGACCTGCAAAAAAATTCTGTTCCCCAGTTGGATCATTATATAGGAGAGGAATACAGTTTCGTGATCTCTTGGCTGGCGCCGCAAACCAGCACCAGTACGGAGAGGTCGCAGAAAGGAATTTTTGTAAGTTTTCCGACAGAAAAAATTTATTATCCTTTGGTCTTGACCAGCGTTTACGGCGAAAAAGAAATGCCGATCTCCATAAGGGTGGCCGGCCATGTTTTGCCGGATATCTCCTCGGAGTTGAAACCGTATGCGAAAGTCGATTACTTTACGGATAGGACCGAACAGATGTATGGAGGAGCGGCGGGAGCGATGTGCAGATCTTATATGGACCAGTTCAAGACGACAATGGCGGTTTTTTATAGCAGTGAAAATCGTTATCCTATAAGCGCGCAGGAGATGACAGGCGAAGCAGAAACATTAATGAGGAAGATAGAAGGAAGATGTCCCAGGCCGGTTTATAAAAGCGACGGTGAGAATTATTCGTTATCTTCCGATATATGGATGATAGATTCTTTGGGCTATTCGGGCAATCCGGGGGAAAATTTTGGAGTGCAATTATTGGATCCTTCAGAAATGCAAAAATTTTACGGCAATACCGAGCTGGAGAATGGCAAGGGGGAATATACTAAAATAGAGATCAATGCTCCGGCAAAATTATTGAAGGAAGATCTGTGGATGGAAGAAGGCAAGCCGTTCAAAATAACAGCCGCTTTGTGGGTCATTGAAAATGCAAAATCATTCGGCGGCCTGGCCGGCTATCTTTTGATCACCGGGATGCTGTCCTTTTTCGCCGGCGGTCTGGCCGGGTTGATCTGCTACAAAAAGTTTTGGAAATATGCGCTGATCGGCCTTGCCAATATCTTCACTTTGATCGGGTTGATAGGGGTTTTCCGTTCCACCCAAGCAAGGAGCGGGGGAAAGTCTCGCTTTAAAATAGGGTTCGAATTATTTTTTTCCGCGATTTTCATTGTTCTATTGCTTCTCCTGCCGGTCTCTTCAGCGGAAAAACCTGTTTTTGCTATTTGCGGGCTGATAGGTATTGGCTTTCTTTTCACCATTTTATCGGCTAGTGGCAGATCGGCTGACGGCCTTTTGGCTGGTAGCCAAGAAGCGCCGGATGGGCAGGCGTCGATAACGGAATTTTTGGTCGGGAAGAAAGAGGAAGGGAAAGGGATGGCGTCCGTTCTCAGAGGGACATTGTCTGCGGCCTATTTTATAGCCTTTTTCGTTTGCGGCTGGTTTGCTATAGTAGTTCTTTTTTCTTTCTCCAACTTAGGGATATTTTGCCTGATGTATTTCCTACTTTTATTAGTCTGGCATTCGATCAGGTCCTTGTTGGCCGGGAAGACCGTGAAAAAGATCAGCCGTTTACCGATGGCGATATTGTTGATCTCCTCTTTGGCCGCGTTATTCTATTTGGCCCGCGTCCTATCTCATGCAAACTATTGGTCTTTTCGGTATTTTGACCTCTCTTTGCAAGGTCTTGGGATAACGGCCCTTGTCCTGTCTTTAGCTGTTTTATGGACGGAATTTTTCATTAAAGACCGCAAAGCAGGGGAAGGCGCTCCGCGGATAATTATATCTACTTTGCTGATCATTTTTTCTACGATATTATGGATGCTCGTGGAAAATTTTTCTTTGCCGGCATTTTTAGTGATCGCCGTATCGGCCGTTTTGTCCCTGATCCTTGCTTTGCTGGATGCAAAATCTCTCATCAGGAAATATAAAGAGGGGGAGAAGACAAAATTGATCCTGGCGATGTCCCTGTTCCTCGTTTTTTTCATAGTGTCGCTCTTTATCAGCTTTTTTCTTTTGATAGTGGTCAATAATTAAGCCGGCAATAATATTGTGGAAAAGATCGGTATCGTCACGGAGTCAACGGCTGACCTGCCGTTGGAAATAATCGAGAAGAACCGGATCGCGATCGTGCCGGTGAAGTTGGACTGGCCGGACGTGGAAGCTTTGCCCGGGGAAAATACTTTTCAAAAGATGAGAAAGGCGGAAAAGCTGGGAATAAAAAGTTTCGGGAAAACCTCCCAGCCGAGCCCCAAGGACTATTTGGACCAATATAA
>JBBABQ010000093.1:0-3285 GCA_041657565.1 Minisyncoccota bacterium
GGAAGATCGAAGCCTACGCCAAGGTTGATAATATCGACCAGCTGGACGAGGCTACGGTGCTATTTGGGGCGGTATTGCAGGGTTTCAGGGGTTCCAACCAGGGTTGGAGGCAAGCAACGATCAGAGAGCCAAAGGAAGGCGAAGCACAGTGGGGCCACGCCGTGGCGAGAACGGGATTCGGACGCGACAAGTTCGGTATTATTCAGAATAGCTGGGGCGAGAAAAAAGGAGATCGCGGAATATTCTATTGCCCGCCAGAATATCAGACGTTCGAAAATTGGGTGGTAACGCTGGACAAGGTGCTGGAAGCTCAACCCGGTTTGGCCGGATATGTGGCTAAGGATTATGTAGTCAACGGGAAAACTACCGCTCGGGTGAATCTTCGCAGGACGCCATCAGGAACAGTTATAAAGGTCTTGCCGGCCAATACGGCGGTCAAAGAATTCCCGGAAGAGCAGGAGATCGTTAATGGAATTTTATGGGAGTATGTTGAGGTAATTTAATGGCAAAAAAATGAAAGACGAAATTAAAGCGTTATTGATCGGACTGCGGTTTGTGGTTTTGGATAAAAATAATTATAGGAATTAAATAAAAATGAAGGAAAAACAAAAATTAATAAGCTGTAAAAAGTGCGGCCATCCTCTTTGCAAAGTGGTTGATTGGCAGTATGGAATAATAACTATCGTGTGCCCGAAATGTAAAGCTGAAAATCAGATTATCAACAGCGTTATTGTTGTTGCGCTGGAAAAATAGCAGTGGTATAATATAATTATAGGAAGTTAATCGTCGGTTACGGCTGGCGACACTACACGCCTTACGGGGCATCCATCACGGATGTTCTGTTTTTTTTAAATTTAAAAAACTAAAATGTTTGATCAAAATTATTACAATCAAAAAAGAAATAAGCTCATCAGTCGCCGGCAGATCTTATGCCAGAAATATATCGACGCGGCCTTCGAATTTACGACCGAGACAACTGAAATTAACAAGGAATTAATGGAGATAGATCTGTGGGAGAAACAACAACCAGTAAAAAAGGAGGAACCAATTCCGTCGCAACCCGAGACAAAACCAACTCCGGTAATCGTAAAAAATCCAAAAAATAAAAAATGAATAAAGTTGCCGAATTTGTTTCCCCTAAGCACCCGGATAAGATTTGCGACCAGATAAGCGACGCCATATTGGATGAATGCTTAAATCAGGATCCGGACAGCCGGGTGGCCGTGGAGACTATGGGAGGCCATGGGATCGTAACTATAACCGGTGAATTGACCACGAACGCTCAGATAGACTTTCCGGACATAGTCCATATGTTTGTTCCGGGTATTGGAGTTCAGGTCAATCTGGTAAAGCAGTCAAACGAAATCGGCCGGGGCGTGGATAATGGAGGCGCTGGAGACCAAGGGATAATGGTCGGTTATGCCTGCCGGGAAAACAGGGAAATGATGCCCACCGAGTACGTTCTGGCCAGAAGCCTTTGCAGATTTATTTATGACAAACATCCCTACGATGGCAAGACCCAAGTGGTTATCAATGGGAACTTGAAGCCCGTTAATATTTTGGCCAGCTTCCAGAATGTTCCGGCCAAGACGATCAAAAAGCTGATTAACGAATGGCTAAAAAGAAACAAACTCAAGTGCAAAGAAATACTGGCCAATACCGCCGGAGATTGGGAACAAGGAGGATTTGACGCAGATACCGGAGTAACCGGACGCAAGATCGTAATGGACGCTTATGGTCCGAGAGTGCCGGTAGGAGGAGGAGCTTTTAGCGGTAAGGACCCAAGCAAAGTTGACCGGAGCGCAGCGTATATGGCTCGTAAGGCCGCGGTTGACATCCTGAGGAAGAACAAGGATTTACAGGAAGTAATCGTCAAGGTTGCTTATGCGATTGGCAAGGTTGATCCGGTTGTCAACGTACCTGGGTACAATTTCAGCCTGAAGAATATAATTAAATCTTTAGACCTTAAAAAACCCATTTACACTAAGACTGCCCAATGGGGCCATTTTGGAAATAATTTTAATTGGGACAAATAAAAAACTATGACAAAAAAAATCATAATTACCGGAGGGGAAGGATTTGTTGGAAGCCACGCTGTTGAACATTTTTTAAAAAATACCGACTGGGATATTGTTGTTTTGGACAAATTGAATTATGCGTCAAGCGGACTGGACAGGTTGCGCGATATGGAATGCTTTGAAGCGAATCGGAATCGAGTGAAAATATTTACGCCAGAATTGCAGGAACCAATAACCGTTGGACTGGCCGCCGAGATTGGAGCGGTTGATTATATTATTAACTTTGCCAGCGAGAGCCACGTTGACCGGAGCATTGCCGATCCGGTGAATTTTATTAAAAACAACGTCAATCTTATGTTGACGATGTTGGAATACGCAAGGATTGTTAATCCGAAAAAGTTTATTCAATTTTCAACTGATGAGGTATATTCGGAAGCTCCTATTGGAATAAATTATAAAGAGGGTGAGAGGCATAACCCAGGTAATCCTTATTCGGCAAGTAAGTCGGCGCAGGAAATGATTTGTCGTGCTTATTCGAACACTTATGGGTTGCCGATAAATATAACAAATAGTTCAAATATTATCGGCGAGAGGCAACATTCGGAAAAGTTTTTGCCGTTATGCATTAAAAAGACACTTAATGGGGAAATTCTCAAAATACATTCTAATCCCGACCAAACTAAAGCCGGATCAAGATTTTATCTACACGCTAGAAATATCGCTCAAGCGTTACAGTTTATTATAGAAAAAACTGACGAAAAGATTGATAAGTTGGACGCTTCTAAGGGTTGTTGGAACATAATATCTAATGACGAAATAGATAATTTGACTATGGCGCAAAAGATAGCAAAAATTATCGGGAAAGAATTAAAATACGAGCTTATAAATTTTCACAGCAGTAGGCCTGGCCACGAAACTCGTTACGGCCTCGATGGCGATAAATTAAAAAAAGCAGGATTTAATTATCCTGTTAATTTTGAGGAGAGTTTAAAGAAGACAGTTGAATGGACTTTAAAGCCCGAGAATAAAAAATGGTTGCAATAAATCTAAAAAATGGAACAATTTTAGTTGACGATGAATTATTGCCAGAAATAAATCAATTTCGTTGGTATATAAATAATGTTGGCTACGCTTGCAATGACTCTAAACCAAGAAAATTGATGCATAGGTTAGTAATGGATTATCCGAATGAAAATGTTGACCATATAAATGGCAATAAATTAGATAATCGCAGGTGTAATTTAAGAATTTACAATCAATCTGGAAA
>JBBABQ010000094.1:0-3262 GCA_041657565.1 Minisyncoccota bacterium
GATCCTGTCCAAAAATCGCCTCACTCCTTTGACCCCTTGAGTGCTCCAAGCTATAGCCTGCTCGAACGGGCCCATGAACAATTCGTAGACCCTCAAGGCATCCGCTCCGTATTCTTTGACAATGCTGTCGGGGGAGATGACATTTCCTTTCGACTTCGACATTTTTTGCCCGTCCTCGGCCAGAACCAATCCAATGCTTCTTAATTTAGAGAAAGGTTCTTTGGTGGAAACAGCTCCCAAGTCGAATAAAAATTTATGCCAAAAACGCGCGTAAAGCAAATGCAGAACCGCGTGCTCCGCTCCGCCGACATACAGATCGACGGGCATCCAATATTTTTCTTTTTCTTTCCCCGCGAAAGACGTTTTATTCTCCGGGTCGATATACCTCAAATAATACCAGGAAGAACCGGCCCATTGGGGCATGGTATTAGTTTCTCTTTTGGCCGGTCCGCCGCATTTGGGACATTTAACATTGACCCAATCATTTATGGCTGCTAAAGGCGATTCCCCCGTGCCTGTCGGCTGGTATTTTTCCACTTCGGGCAACTTTAATGGCAATTCGCTTTCAGGCAAAGCTACCACTCCGCAATTCGGGCAATGGACCAATGGTATAGGTTCTCCCCAGTATCTTTGCCTGGAAAAAAGCCAGTCCCTTAATTTGTAATGGACTTTTTCCTCGGCTGCGCCTCTTTTCGCAAGCCACTCGATCATTTTCTCTTTCGCGGCTTCGGAATTTATCCCGTTGAACTGTTCCGAATTGACCAAAACCCCTTCTCCCTCGTAAGGCAAATTCACCTCCTCTTCTTCTGGCCTTACAACCTCGATGACCTGCAATCCGTATTTCTTGGCAAATTCAAAATCCCGGCTGTCGTGAGAAGGAACGGCCATGACCGCGCCGGTGCCGTAATGCATCAGAACATAATCAGCGACCCAAACGGATATCTCCCGGCCGTTGACCGGGTTCAAAGCGGATAAACCCTTCAGCTCCACTCCTGTTTTATCCTTGGTCTCGCTGATCCTGTCCCTTTCCATTTTCTGCTTGGCTGATCCGATATATTTCTCGACCTCTCCATAATTGACGATCCTGTCCTTGAATTTTTCTATCAAAGGATTTTCCGGAGCCAAAACCATATAAGTACAGCCGAACAAAGTGTCCGGCCTGGTCGTGAACACCGTTATCTCCTGGTCCGCGTCTTTAACTTTGAATTTTATCTCCGCTCCGACGCTTTTACCGATCCAATTCCTCTGCATTTCGATGATCTTCTCCGGCCAGTCCAATCCTTCCAGATCTTCAAGCAAGCGGTCGGCGTAAGCCGTGATCTTCAAAACCCATTGCCTCAGGTCTTTTTTCTCCGTTTCCGCCCCGCACCTTTCGCATTTTCCCCCGACCACCTCTTCGTTTGCCAAGCCGGTCTTGCAAGATGGGCACCAATTGATCGGCATGGACGCCTCGTAAGCCAATCCCTTTTCAAAAAGTTTTAAAAATATCCATTGCGTCCATTTGTAATAGTCCGGATCGGTCGTGTTTATCTCGCGCGACCAGTCGTAGCTCAAACCGGCCATCTTCATCTGTTTTTTGATGTTCGCGATATTTTCTTTTGTGGTGATCTCCGGACGGATGCCGGTTTTGATGGCATAATTCTCCGCGGGCAGACCGAAAGCGTCCCAGCCCATCGGATAAAGGACATTATTCCCCATCAGTCTTTTGGCCCGGGCTGTTACGTCCGTAGCTACGTAACCCTTAAAGTGGCCGACATGCAAACCATACCCGGAAGGATAGGGGAACATATCAAGGACATAAAATTTAGGCTTTGAAGACAAGCTGTGATCACCGGCTTGGTTAGTCCCTTTTCCTTCCCAATATTTCTGCCATTTTGGCTCTATCTCTTGCGGATTGTAGTTCTCCATAAAAGTGTTTTTATTTAGTTTCAAAAAACGCTTTATAAGCCAGATAAGTGGAATAAATATCGGCTTTGCTTGCGACCTCGAACGGCGCGTGCATGGACAGTAATGCGGGCCCCATATCCACGATATCCATATTGTAACGGGCTAAAAATTTGGCGATGGTACTGCCTCCGCCCATATCCACTTTCCCCATCCCGCCGGTCTGCCAGCGGACGCCGGCGCCGTTCAAAGCCCTTCGCATAAAAGCCATAAATTCCGCCGTGGTCTCATTCCCGTATTTGCCGCCCCCGCCGTTATATTTTTCGATCGCCACTCCCGCGCCGACCCGCGCCGTATTTTGCGGATCGAAAACCTCCGCGTAGTCGGGATCGTAACCGACGGTAACATCCGCGGAAACAGCTTTGGAATTGGACAAAGAATCGCGCAAATAATTTTCGTTATGCTGGCCGTTCTCCAGATAGATCAGCTCGCTGATAAAATCAATTATAAAATTCGAAGTGGCTCCGGTAACGCCTTCGCTGCCGATCTCCTCTTTATCGACAAGAACCGCGATCGACGCGTATTCCGGATCGGCGGCCTCAAAAAAGGCTTTGATCGCGCCGTACGCGCAGACCCTGTCATCGTGGCCGTAGCCGGAAACCAGGCTTCTATCGAAGCCGATATCCCTGGGGTTTCCTTGCGGCACCAATTCCAGGTCCGCGGAAACGAAATCTTCTTCCGTGATGCCGTATTTGTCGTTCAATAATTTCAATAAATTTTTCTTGACCGGGTCTTTGTCATCCTTGTTTTTCGTGCCGATGCTGCCGATCAAAACGTTCAAGGTCTCGGCAGGGATGGCGTCATCGAGTTTTTTCTCTCCCTGCAGTTTATCCAAATGAGGCAAAAGGTCGGTGATCATGAAGATCGGATCATCTTCTTTATCTCCGATATCGATCTCGACTTTTGTCCCGTCTTGTTTGACGACCGTTCCGTACATTGCCAGCGGCAACACGGTCCACTGATATTTTTTGATCCCGCCGTAATAATGGGTTTTGAGAAACCCGAGATGCTCCGACTCGTAAACCGGCTTTATCTTCAGGTCTATTCTTGGCGAGTCGATATGCGCCATCACGATCCGGACCCCTTCGCTTATGCTTTTCTTGCCCGGCCGGGCCAAAATTATCGCTTTCCCGCGGTTTATGGAATAAAGCGGGGCCTGAAATCCCTTTTCCCCGCTTTTACCGATATGCTCCAATTTTTGGCATCCGAATTTTTTCGCTTCTTTTTCGGCCAAAATTACGGCCAGTCTTTCGGTTTTCGCTTCTCCAAGAAATTTTTTATAGCCGTCCGAGTAATCAAAGCACTCGGCTGCGGTTTT
>JBBABQ010000095.1:0-3044 GCA_041657565.1 Minisyncoccota bacterium
CTTCCGATCCTGAAAGAACTGTATAAGAAAACCCATTAGTGCCGCGGTGGGATATATCGTGTATTAAAAATTATAGTGTTTATATCGTCCGAAAGGAGGATACTTATGAATACGGAAGAAGCAAAAAAAGTTTCGGTGGATGAGATATTCAGGAAGTTTTCTTCTTCTAAAACCGGCCTCTCTTCGCAAGAGGCGCAAAAAAGGCTCGAAGAAAACGGCCCTAATGAAATATCCGAGAAAAAAATCAGTCCCTTGTTAAAGTTCCTGGGTTATTTTTGGGGGCCGATCCCCTGGATGATCGAGATCGCCGCTATACTTTCGGCGGTGATCCGGCATTGGGAGGATTTCGGGGTGATCTTCGCGATGTTGTTGATAAATTCGATGGTGGGTTTCTGGCAGGAGTATAAGGCGGATAACGCTATTGAATTATTAAAAAAGAGGCTGGCGCTTAAGGCGCGCGTCATGCGCGACGGCAAATGGGCCGAAGCATTGGCGCGGACACTGGTGCCGGGGGGATCTCATACGCATACGCCTCGGGGATATTATCCCGGCTGACATCAAACTTGTCGAGGGCGACTATCTCCTGGTGGATCAATCCGCCTTAACCGGGGAGTCCCTGCCGGTTGAAAAACACGCCTCCGATATCGGATATTCTGCCTCCATCGTCAAACAAGGGGAGATGGATGCTTTGGTCGTCGGTACCGGCGTCAATACCTACTTCGGCAAGACCGCCAGGCTTGTTTCCGAGGCCAAAACGCAAAGCCATTTCCAGAAAGCGGTAATCAAGATTGGGGATTACCTTATCGTGATCGCGGTAGCGCTGGTGGCGGTTATTTTCATGGCCGCGCTGTTCAGACATGAAAGGTTTTTTGAGATTTTGCAGTTCGCGCTGATACTGGTGGTGGCTTCCATTCCCGTGGCGATGCCCGCCGTCTTGACGGTGACCATGGCGGTAGGCGCCGCGATGCTCGCCAGAAAAGAAGCGATTGTCAGCAAACTCGTGGCGATCGAAGAGATGGCCGGGGTCGATATCCTGTGTTCCGACAAGACAGGTACGATCACCAAGAATGAGTTAAGCGTTAAAGAGCTGAAACCTTTGGGCGGATTCAGCGATACCGAGATGCTTCTTTGGGGGAGGCTGGCGTCCAGGGCGGAGGATAAGGACCCTGTCGACGACACGATCATCGCCAGGGCTCAATCGGTAAAAGGGGTTACGCAAAATTTCGGCGATTATAAAGTAATCTCTTTTAAGCCGTTTGACCCGGTCGCCAAACGCACCGAAGTAAGCGTTGAAGACAGAGGGGGCAAAAAATTCAAGATAACCAAAGGCGCCCCGCAGATTATACTTTCCCTGGTGTCGAATAAAGATCTGATTTCTTCCGAGATAGACGCGGCAATTAATGATTTCGCGGCAAAAGGATACCGCGCCTTGGGAGTCGCCAGGACGGATGGCGCCGGGGCCTGGCAATACGCCGGGCTTTTCGCGATTTACGACCCGCCGCGCGAGGATTCCCTGGAGACTATCA
This sequence comes from Minisyncoccota bacterium, assembly GCA_041657565.1. Classification (GTDB taxonomy): domain Bacteria; phylum Patescibacteriota; class Minisyncoccia; order Minisyncoccales; family JAQTVQ01; genus CAIMDX01. Next base: position 1,527 of record JBBABQ010000095.1, read on the forward strand.
AGACCGCTAAATCGATGGGCTTAGACGTTAAAATGGTAACCGGTGACCATGTCGCCGTGGCCAGGGAGATTGCCAGGGAGGTGGGGCTGGGGGAGAACATCTTGCCGTCGTCCAGCTTCCTGGATAAGCCCGACATGGAGGCGCAGAAGATCATCGAGGGCGCGGACGGTTTTGCCCAGGTCTTCCCGGAGCATAAATATAAAATAGTGGAGGAGTTACAGGAGAAAAATCATATCGTCGGAATGACCGGCGACGGGGTTAACGACGCCCCGGCGCTCAAGAAAGCGGACGCGGGGATCGCGGTGGCGGGGGCAACGGACGCGGCAAAATCCGCCGCGGCGATTGTCCTTACCCGGCCGGGGCTTTCGGTGATTATTGACGCGGTCAAGGAAAGCCGCAAGATATTCCAGCGCATGAACAGTTACGCGATCTACCGTATCGCCGAGACGATCAGGGTTTTGTTATTTATGACATTGGCGATTCTGGCTTTTAATTTCTATCCGGTAACCGCGATCATGATCGTGATTCTAGCGATGCTTAACGATATCCCGATCATGATGATCGCCTACGATAAGACGAAGATCGACCCGCGCCCGGTGAGCTGGGATATGCGCAGCGTGCTGACCCTTTCGACCGTCCTGGGGATAGCCGGGGTATTCGCCAGTTTCGGGATGTTCTGGATAGGCAAGGAGGTCCTGCATCTGGACCTTCAGATGATCCAGACCCTTATCTTTTTGAAATTATCGATTGCCGGGCACCTCACAATTTACCTGGCCAGGACGGGGAAGGAGCCTTTTTGGCACAAGCCTTATCCGGCCCCGGTGCTGTTATGGACATGCGAGTCAACCAAGGTGATCGCCACGCTGTTTGCGGTTTACGGGATATTCATGAAGCCGATCGGCTGGGGCCTGGCGATTTTTGTCTGGTGTTACGCGTTTATTTTCTTTTTCGCCAGCGATTTCATAAAAATCCGCGTTTATGAAATAATGGACCATTTCGGCATAAGGTTTAGCCGGGGGATAAAGGCGGTTTAACCGGAAGAGAGGGATAATTATGAAAGAACAATCCAGTGTTAAGAATGAAACGGGAAGCGGCCTTTGGAAAACATTCCAGATCTGGGGGCTGGCTTTAGCCGTTCCCTTTGAGATGGCCTCCGGGCCGTTTATCGGCTACTTTATCGGCCTGTATTTAAAACACCGGCTCGGGATGCATGATTCTTTTATATATTTGCTGGTGCTGCTGGGGCTGGTTGCCGGGTTTGTCAATACGGCGGTAATAATCCGGATGATGATCAAGCTCAACGAAAAATGAAGCTTGGCGGGTTGAGGCTCGTGGTTTCTCGGGACGAAATACTTAAAGCGGCTATTGTTCATCCGTGCTTTTGAAGAAGGCGGTTTTCCTGCCGCGAACGTATAAACGGAGGTTAAACGGAGATGGATAAAACAAAAAAGATATTTACCTGGCTCGGGATTGTTTTGATATTAATCACCGGCCTGGTCCATTTTCTTGATGCCCCGG
>JBBABQ010000096.1:0-3028 GCA_041657565.1 Minisyncoccota bacterium
AGCGCCTTGCCTATTTCGACTCGATCTAATCCAAGTCCCGCGAATTGCTCAATCTTAGCGTAATCGAATTTAGCCGCTTTACGGCCCGGCTTAGCCGGTTTCTTCTTCGCCATATCTTTCACCACGACTACAGGATACACCCGCAATTATTTTAAATCACGGACTGTACGGGACTGTAGGGACTGTTTTTTATAGTAGTTTTTTGTTGATTTTGATTGATTTAACCTCACTTTCTCAATTATTTTCACACATCACGGCGCAAAAAAATATCCGTAAACCCCAGAATAACCTGGATATCTTTTTCTTCAACTTTGATTATTTTAACTTTTTGAGTAATCTTATTAGGCATTTTTCCCGCCAGCGGCCCTTCATTTTTTCTTTGTTTTCTACGAGGTTTTCGTGGAGTTTTGTTTGAACAAAAGAAGCGTCATCTTTTTCAAAATCAAACATTAACTTGTATCTTTCCGCCTCTTCCTTTGGCTCTGTAACAGCTTCATCGTTTTGCCATGATGCGGGTATATCTACCCCCCACTCCACCAAAGGTAGGTCGCTCCAACTGTTTGCGAGGTCATCCATCGACCATTCGCCCATCGAGCCATTATCTTTTATGACAAACTCCCGCTTTTGTGCCGCAGAAAGCCCCGAAACGATCTTGGCTATGCAATCCTTCGCCCCAGCCTTTTTAAGCGCCTGTAGCCGCATATTGCCGCCTAAAACGGTCATGTTTTCGTCAACCACGATCTCCCGGATGCTCAACATATCAGGAAATTCGGTTAATGACTTGACCAGCCTGTCCATGTCCCTTTTCGATATGGTTCTGGGATTGTCCGGGTTCAGCTTCAGCTCTGTCAGTTTTACCTTTTTGACTTCAACGTTCATTCATTCGCCTCCAGTTTCATCAACTCCACGGTTTCCCGCGATATTCTAAGCAGTGCGCTTCCTGCCGGCCGGATAGCAGTCACCCTGCCCTGGGCAATCCAGTTGTAAAGCGTCTTGATCGGGATTGAAAAGTAGTCGGCTATTTCATCCGGCCTGTAATACGCCTTGCAGGGCAGCTCTTTTATGTTATCCGCTTTTGACATTGCATCCCTATGCGTTCACATTACTCAAGTCCCCGGCGTCCTTCTTTTCAACTTTCTTCCGGAGCTTGTCGTTCACCTTATACAGATCCATCATGGCCCGCTCAACCTGGCGGGCGTGATCCCCTCACTGGTTCAGGGCCTCGGATAGCAAGATGATTGCGGCGTTTTCTTCTGGTTTCATTTCTTTGCCTTTTCGTACTTGTCGATGAACATCCGCACCCTATCGATGTTTTCGTCAATGGCCTTTGCTTTGGCCAGGCCCATTGTCATCCAATATTCCTTCCCGTCACGGCCCACGCCGGTTAAAATACTAATTGTCGGCTTTCCCTGGTATGTTCCCTCTTTCACTGTATCCGGCATGTTATCCCCTTTTCTTCCTGTAATCAGGCATATTGATCTTGATGTTTTCCATGGCAGACAGGCGCGACGCTATCCGTGCGCCAAACGTCGCGTCAATTTCCTGCTGTGATAGGTTTGTCGTGATTATGGTTTTTAGGCAATCCCGGATACGACGATCAAGGATGATATAAAGCGTCGTCACCGCAAATTCAGATGTTTTCTCCGAGCCCAGGTCGTCAAGTATCAACAGCTCACACCCGGAATAATAATCGATCAACTGTTCTTCGCTTTGCTCGGACCCATCCCGAAAGGCTGATCTGATCTTTAAAAGCAACTCCGGTGCAGTGGTGAAGATGGTGCCGGATATTGTTTCCCATCCACCACGGGTTTTAATTGGTTCCGTTGGTATTAGCCTTGCAATGGCAATGGCCAGGTGTGTTTTCCCGCAGCCGGTATTCCCGCGCAGCACAATTCCGTCCCAGCTTGCGCCGATAAACCTTTGCAGGTCTTTCACTAATTTATCGTTGCCATGGTAGTTTTCAAAAGTGCATTCCCGGTAAGCCTTTGGCGCTCCGTCTATCCACCCGGCTGTTTTCGTTTTCGGTTTTATATCCGTGGCTTTTTCTTCCTGTTCTTTCCATGGCAGAACGTTTGCTGTTTCCGACGCCTTATTTAAACACCGTTCAGCAACCGCATTAAAATCAATATTCCCGATCCGCTGGCCATGGTGTTCCGTCTGACTGAGCGTTGCCCGTTTTTGCATGAGCCGTTCCTGTGCTGCCACTATAACCGGGTCTTGTGTTGCCTGAGCCATTGCCGTTTCCTCCATTCTTTAGTGGGAAAATCCCCTCCCAGCCGTTTACGATCGATTGATTTAAAATATCCTCTGGCGACGCTCGCGTTTCGTCGCATATTTTTTTAAGTGAATTAAAAAATCGATTCAGGGATTGTGTTTTGATTTTTTTCTTTCGTGAATTTTGGTATTCAAGGAATGTGTTTTTAGGTATCCAATCAGGAATAATTTGCTCTTTATTAACTTCATTTATATCTCTATTTTCATTTCTATTTCCATTTCCCATATGCTTAGCATATGCTTTACGCGGTTTCTTCGGGTGTAAAGCATTGATTCTTCTTGATTCTGTATATGCTTTTCGCTTGTCAACCTCTGTCCGAAGGCGCTCATTAAAGTAAAATTCACCCTCTTTTTTGAACTTATTTTTAAGCACTTGCCAAGCATTTGCAAAGCATATGCTTAGCACTTGCTTTGCCTGTTCTTCGGTGAAATGATGGTTGTTAAATTGGAAAATAAGAAGGTCGATATAAGCCCCTTTTTGTTCAAACGTCATTCCCATCGTTCCACCCAAATAATCATTCGGATAAAATAAAAATGCTGGGTCTTTACTCATTGCCTTGCTCCTATGCTCGATCCCTAGTCAGAGCTTGCTCAAATTGAAAGCGGCAGGCGTGGAGCATTCACGCTTTTCGGGTGATCTTCCCTAGCCGCCTTGTCCCTCATTCTCTTTGCATCCCGTTCAGCAATCCGCCTGCACTTCGAGCAGACTTCCCTTTTTGGTGTGCATTCCATCGGCTTGCCGCAGTAAATACAG
>JBBABQ010000097.1:0-2997 GCA_041657565.1 Minisyncoccota bacterium
ACCCCGGCTTATTGTATAATCCGAAAAGTTAATATTTATTAAAAACCTTGCCTTATGGACCTGCCATCCCAATATAACCCAAAAGATACCGAGAAGAAGATCTACCAGTTCTGGATGAAGAACGGCTATTTCAAGCCGGAAAAGAGCGCTCCGAAAAAATCCAAAGGAACATATACCGTGGTATTGCCGCCGCCGAACGTGACCGGCTCCCTCCATCTCGGCCATACCCTGAACGTCACAATGCAAGATGCGCTTATCCGCTGGAAAAGGATGCAGGGATATAAAACCCTTTGGGTGCCGGGGATCGACCACGCGGCCATCGCCGCCCAAAACGTGGTGGAAAAAAACTTGAAAAAAGAGGGGATCAGCCGCTTTGATCTTGGCCGCGAAAAATTCCTGGAGAAAGTTTGGGAATGGAAGGAAAAATACGGAGAAATAATCCTGGATCAATTCAAACAGATCGGCATCTCCTGCGACTGGTCGCGCTGCCGGTTCACCATGGATAAAGAGTATGTCAAAGCGGTCGAAGCCGCTTTCCAGCACTATTACGAGAAGGGGATGATCTATCGCGGCAAGAGAGTGGTCAATTGGTGCCCCCGCTGCCAAACCAGCCTTTCAGAGCTCGAACTTGCCCATCAGGAAGAAAAAAGCAATTTGTGGCACATCAAGTATCCTTTAGCAGAGAATAAGGACCAATATATCACGGTAGCCACGACCCGGCCCGAAACCATGCTCGGCGACACGGCCGTAGCGGTCAACCCGAAAGACGAAAGATATAAAGACCTGATCGGCAAAAAAGTGATCCTGCCCATAGTCGGACGGGAGATTCCGATAGTGGCCGACCAGATGATCGACCAAACTTTCGGAACGGGAGCGGTCAAGGTCACTCCGGCCCACGATATGACCGACGTCGAGATAGGACGCCGCCACAACCTGGAGACCATCCAGATCATCAATGAATACGTAAAAATGAACGAAAACGTTCCAGCCGCTTATCAGGGCCTGAAGGCCGCCGAAGCCCGCCTGAAAATAGTAGGGGACCTGACCGTGCTGGGCTTGATAGAGAAAATAGAAGAGTATACCCATCAAGTGCCGAGATGCTCCCGCTGCAACGCTTTGGTCGAAAATCTTCCGTCTTGGCAATGGTTCGTGAAAATGGACAAACTGGCAGCCAAAGCCATCAAGGTCGTTGAAAACGGCGAAATAAAATTCCACCCGAAGCATTGGGAGAATCTGTATCTGCCTTGGATGAAAAATGTCCGCGATTGGTGCATCTCCCGCCAGATCTGGTGGGGCCACCGCATTCCGATCTGGTTCTGCGGAACCGATCCCGAAAAATATTTCCTTTCCATTAAACCGCCAAAAAAATGCCCGATCTGCGGCAAATGCCAGCCCAAGCAGTCGGAAGACGTTTTGGATACCTGGTTTTCTTCGGCCCTCTGGCCGTTCGCCGTCATGGGATGGCCCAATAAAAAAGCTAAGGACCTGAAAAATTTTTTCCCGACCGACAGCCTGACAACCGGGCACGACATTATCAACATTTGGGTATCGAGAATGATCTTTTCCTCACTTGAACTGATGGGGAAAATTCCCTTTAAAGACGTTGTCATCAACGCGATGGTCAAAACCAAAGACGGCAAGAGGATGTCCAAATCCCTGGGCACCGGCATTGACCCGCTTTTGCTTATCGAAAAATACGGCGCGGACGCGACCCGCTTTGGAATGGCTTGGCAGGTAACGGAACTGCAGGATATGCGCTTCGATGAAGCCAATATCATGGCCGGAAAAAAATTCGCCAACAAGATCTGGAACGCCGCCCGCTTCGTTTGCTGGCAGCTGCCGGACAAAACAAAGATCGACGTCAAACTGGCACCGAGGCCGAAAACCGATGCGGACAAGCAGATCCTTGCCGACCTCAAACAGCTGGTCAAAGACACGGACCAATTCCTGAAAAATTTTGAATTCGGCAAGGCGATCCAGAATATTTACCACTTCTTCTGGCATAATTTCTGCGATATCTACCTGGAAACCGCCAAAAAGCAAATAAGCGAAACCCAGGACAAAAAGCTCCAGGACAACACCAGGAAGATCCTGATGTACGTATTGGTTAATTCCCTGAAGCTTCTTCACGTGTTCATGCCTTTCGTGACCGAAGAGATCTACCGGATCCTGCCGGTAAAGAACAAAAAGAAAGCCCTGATCATAGAAACCTGGCCGAAATAGAACACCCGAACGCTTCAAACAAAAAACCTCCAATGTCGGAGGTTTTTGTTTTTTATCGCAATGCTTTAAAAAAGACTCTCCCAGTTTCCAGCCATTCCAACATCCCTTCTTTGATAGGTCCGGGCAGTATTTTAAGATTTTCCAGTTCCTTTTTCTTGACCGTTATAAATTCTATATCGTCTTCCAAGCCGGCTATTTTAAAATCAGCGCCAAGATCAACTTTGAATATCATGTTAACTTCGTGCTGTAATGTTTTTTCATTCAAAGAAAAAATATTTTCACAGATACCGATAAAGGAAGATATGTAGTAATCGTTCGGCCCTATTTCCTCATTAAGCTCTCTCAATAAAGCGGTGGCAGCCGGCTCTCCATTCTCGATATGACCGCCTGGAAGGAAAAACCAATCTTTCCCTTTTACGCGGCACAAAACAACTTTTTCTCCTTCGACAAGAAAAGCTCTTGCGATCAAATGTATGCTGGACTTGGACGGCTTGAAATATGGCATATTATATTAAAATATATCCCAATCGGACGGTTCATACAATTTACCTTGATTCGATTGATAAAAAACCTCATTCTGATATTATTCAGTTGATCATTATGGAAACCAAGAGATTTCAAAAAAGGGTGGAAAATTTTGTCTGCGAAAAATGCGGGACCGAGAATATCGGAACGGGATACAACGACCATTGCGCAAAATGCCTCTGGTCGAAACACGTCGATATCAATCCCGGCGACCGCCAAGCAACCTGCGGCGGCGCCATGGAGCCGATA
>JBBABQ010000098.1:0-2938 GCA_041657565.1 Minisyncoccota bacterium
GAAGAAAAAATAGCTGATTTCATAAAACAAAAAGTAAAAGAGGCGGGAGCCAAAGGCGCCGTCATCGGCATTTCCGGAGGTATTGATTCGGCGGTCGTGGCGGTTATTGCCAAAAAAGCCTTGGGGGAAAAGATATTTTTCCTGTCTTTGCCTTTTTCGAAAAAAAATCCTTTCAAAAAAAATATTTCCGCGCTGAAAAAATCCCTTAAAGCGGAAGCTGTCGAAATACCAATAGAAGATATCTTCAACGCTATGGCCAAGCGATTGTCCAAAGGGTCCGACCTCGCCCGGGGCAACCTCCAATCAAGGATAAGGATGGCCATTCTTTACCATTACGCCGGATCGAACAACTATCTGGTCTTGGGAACGACCAACCGGTCGGAAATGGAAATAGGCTATTTCACCAAGTACGGCGACGGCGGAGCGGATATAGAGCCCATCGCCGATATTTACAAAACAGACCTTTATCCGATAGCCAAAAGGATCGGCGTTCCGCAGGAAATACTGGAAGCCATCCCGACCGCCGGCTTGTGGGCCGGCCAAACCGACGAAAAAGAACTCGGCCTTTCTTACTACCAACTCGACACGATGCTCAAACTTTTGGGCCAGGGATTCGAGAGGGAAGAGATATCCTCTTTGACCGGCCTTTCCAAAAGATCGATCGAAAAAACGGAGAAAAGGAGATCCGCCAGCGCCCACAAATTATCCCTTCCGCCGATCTGCGATATGGGCTGATCCGACCATTACAGTTCTATTCGCACAGACGCCGTCCGTGCGATTTTTTTATTTAATCTGGTAGAATACCCCCGTCAGATTGCTGCGGGGTAGTTTATTTTCGGCCTGTGCAAAAGACAGCTTGACAAATAGTCTTATTTACCGTATAGATTAGTCAATTTACTTAAAAAAGGTTGTCCTGCCGTATGGCGGGAAGTAGTTTTTTCACAGCTTTCGTTTCTTAGCTAGCAATAATAAATCTTTTGAAGATATTATTCTGCCAGCTAAGAGGAAAGCTGGCCGAAGGTACCTTTAAAAGTATCAATATGATAAGCAAAGCTATAATAGCTTTTGCCTCGATATCGGTATTATCTGTTTCCGCGGTCATCGCCTCGTTCAGCGCCCCAAAAAGCGAGCCTGTCGTTCAAACCATTCCCGCCGAGGAAGGACAGCAAGAAATTGCTTACACCTCTTCCGTAAAAGAAGTTCCAGCCCCTCCTCCGGCCCAGATCGTTCCGGAAGAAAGCCAGCCGGTCGTTAAGATCGCTCCGGCCGAAGAAGGCGAAAAGATCGTTTACGCCTCTTCCATAAAAGAGGAACCCTCCGTTCGGATGAGCGACTTTACGGAATGTTTTATACGAGGAAGCGAAGACTGCGCTTTGGTGAGCGAAGAGAACAACAGGAAATATATCCAAGAAGCTGTCGACCACCCCGAAGTGGCCGGGACCTATTCCGGCCCTTGCGACGGCGGAACGCTGTACGTCAAGATCAGCCCCGAGGGCTGGTACGAGCACATGCTCGCCATTGGAGATCAGCCGGTCGATTTCACTTCCGTTAGCGCTGTGCATGGAATGTGGCGCGTGGCGGACGGGGAATTGATCGCAAGAAGTTCCGAAAGGAACTGCGATTTTAGGCCAAGAGCCTTGAAAATCTCCGAGAACGGAAACGCTTTGATCGTTCCCGGCCTTGGATGCACCCTAAGGAAACAGTAATACCAAATTTAAAACTCCCCTTCGGGAGTTTTGAATTTTCACCGCTCTTTGGAGCCTCCCTGATCTATAATTTTATATATATTTTTTGAGCAATTTATAAAAAAAGCTTTATTCCGCAGGAAGAATATGTTATGGTTTTCTCCTAAAAGAAGAACTTAATTATGAAAACGCCAAGCGGTTTATCGTTCATAGCCCGCGCCTCGACCATTTTTTTTTATTACGCCAGGAAAAAGATCTTCGGGAAGCCGATGCCTGTCGGAGCCAAAAGGTCCGCTTTTTGGGACCGTCTGGCCGGATTTTTTTCGGCCGCCATCGTCTTTAGCGTCCTGGCCTTTGGAGTTTTCGGCACAGGGTATCTTATCTTTAAAAGCCTGGCCTCCCATTCGGAATTTTCATTGATCGAACAGGTCTCCCGTTTTTTTGAGAAAAAACAGATCAATACGGCCGAAAACAGCCAAATTGCCGAAACGCTCCCGGATCCTTCAGCCGCGGTCGATATTCCCGTGAACATTGTTGAGGAGATAAACCCGGACGAGATAGTGAATATCGGAGAAGAGATCAGGGATGCCATTTATAGCCAGCTGAGATCCCAGGTTTTGGCCGATCCCGCCAAATGGAAGCTGGCGGAAAGCTATGTCCGGGATGAAGAAAAACTGAAGTCCTTTTTGGATAAAAAAACCTCTGAAATAATGGCGGATAACGGGATCATAAAAAAAGACGGGCAGATATTGACGGTAAACCCGGGGACAAGGGTGGTTCTCGATCTGGAAGGGATCATAAAGATATTCGGCGATTCATATTTCCAAAACGAAAACAACACTTCCGCCGAAGGCCTTCAGCCTTTGCAAATATAGGGCGGACCTCGATCGATAATAATCCATCTTTTCATAAAAACCGGCGAGCCGTTCCGCCGGTTTTTCAACTTGACAAACAGTTGTATTTGCAGTATACATTAGTCAATTTACTCAAAGAAAGCGGCCTCTTGCCAAACGGCAGGGGATAGTTTGTACCAGTTTTTGTTTTCTTAGCTTCAGCAATAAATCTTTTAGAGATATTATTCTGCCAGCTAAGAGGAAAGCTGGCCGAAGGTACCTTTAAAAGTATCAATATGAACAAAGCTATATCAATAGCTTTCATTCCAGCGTCGTTGATGTTGGTGCTCGCGGTCGGTCTTTTCGTTCTTGGTGTCAGCGGGGCAATTCCCCGGAAAGCAATGGTCCAACCGGCGCAAT
>JBBABQ010000099.1:0-2934 GCA_041657565.1 Minisyncoccota bacterium
CCCTCAACATCTGATGAGATCGCGAAGGAAAACCGCAAAATATTGTTTTGCGGTTTTTCGTGCGGATGGCTTGGACCTGGCAAGATCAGGTATTGAACAGACACCAAAATAATTGTAAAATCAAATCAGTAAGAATCTTTTATTTTATTAAGCAGACGAAGGCGCCGATCCCGGCTTGACGCTTTCCGTTTTCATCAGTTTTAAATTCATATGCTGACAAAAATAACCAAGTGGCTTTTTTATCTGTTCTCGTTTTTACTGCCTTTGTCTTTTCTGCCCGAAAGGACCTTTGCGGCTTATTTTGACAAAAGGGTCTTCTTGGCTGTTTTTGTATTTTTGTTCTTCGTTTTTATTGCCATGAGAAGTTTTGCCGACGGCCGGTTCAGGTATCCGGCGGGGAAGACCTCCCAGGCGATGCTGGCCGTTATCGGCGTTTTCTTCGCTTCAAGCTTTTTTTCCGGGATATTCAACCAGAGCGTTTTCGGATCAGGCTTCCAGCCCGATTGTTTTTTCAGCCTCGGGTTCGGTTTCGTGGCTTTTTTCATCTCTGCCGCGATAATGGAAAGCGAGAAGGAGGTGTTCAATGCAATTAAATCTTTTATAGCCGGCAGTTCCGTCCTGGCTTTCGGGTTTTTGGTGCTTAGCTGTTTGAAGGCTTATCTGAACCAAGACTTTTTGGCCTTTGGCGCGGGCGATACCGCGCAGGTCCTTGCCTTGGTTTTTGGCGGCGCGCTGTCCGCTTTGATAGCCCTGTTCGGCCTTGGCCAGTTCGAAGATCAAGGCAAAGGGACCTCGAGGTCAAGAGCGATAAATTTGGCCTCTTTGATCCTTGCGACGGTTTTGTTGACAGGGGCGATCGCTTTCATCGATTTTAAATTGGTTTGGTTCCTGATCTCCCTGTCTGCGATAATCGTTTTGTGCCGGATATTGGCAGGGCCATCATCGAAAGTCGGACGCTCGATCGTTTGCCTTAGTTTCGTTGCCGCTTTATTCCTTTTCTTTTTCGGATCTCCGTTCAGCTATGATTTTGGGATGACAGTATTGCCGAACAGCGGATTGAGTCTTAAGATCGCCCAGGATACTTTGATGGAGGGATTTAAAAGCGCGATGTTCGGTTCCGGACCGGGGACCTTTTCCTACCAGTTCGCTTTGCATAATGGAGGGGCGTTCAACCAAACCGATCTGTCGGGGTTTGTTTTCAACCAAGGCCTTTTCGGATATCTGACCCTGGCTGTCGAGACCGGCCTGCTTGGAATATCCGCCTTGCTTTCTTTGATAGGGCTTTTCTTCTGGGGAGGGTTCAAATTGATAACCAGCCGCGACGATGAGGACAAGGCCGGTTTGGCCGCTTTTGTCCTCGGATCATATTTTGTTCTGTTATTGTTCTTCTTTTGGATAAATTTGGGATTGTTCGTTCTGTCCTTCTGGGTTTTGGGCATATTCGCCGCCGCTGAAAAACAAAAAGAAGTGGTCTTCGCCGGAGGCGGTATCAAGAGGATCGCGGCAGTTGCCGTATTATTGGCATTTTTATCGAATGCCGTTTTTGATCTTTATGCTTCGATCCGCCAATATCAAGCGGGAACAGTCATCGCGCAGGCCGGACAGGATTACGGCAATGGGAAGATCGATGATGCGATAGCAAAAAACGAAAAGGCGATCGGCCTTTGGCAGACCGATGATTACTATACTTCCCTTTCTACCTTGTATTTGGCCAAGGCTGGCAGCATTTTACAGGACAAGACCGACCTGACAATCCCTTTGGCCGAAGAAGAGCAGGCCGCTTTCGTTGGATGGGTAAATCAAGCCGAAACAGCGGCCAATTTCGCTTGCCAGCTTAATCCCAAGGGGCTGACCAACTGGCAGAATCTGGGATCGATCTACGAAAAGCTTATCAGAGCGGGATATACTATTGAGGGCTACGATCAAAAAGCTTTGGACGCTTATGATGCGGCCGAGAAATTGTATCCGCAGAGCCTGATAGCGATCCTTGGCAAATCTTTTATCTATGAAGTAAGAGGGGATAAGGACAATGCCATTGTTGCTTACAAAAAATATTTAGAGCTTATTAACCCGGCCAGCCAGGATGCCAAGGATATCAACACCAGAATAGAGCAATTGAACCAGGCGCCGGCTTCAAGCGATGCGGCCGTTCCGTCCGGCTCCGGGACGGAGACCGTTCCCGGCGATGACGGCAGCGCCTACGCCTCGACCTCAACCGCGCCAACCTCTACCGTTCCGGCCGTAAGCGAAGAATAGATATTTTTAAAAAGCCCGCTGAAGAAACTCAGCGGGTTTTTATTTTAGAAGAAAAAAATAAGATCAATATGTTTTAAGTTTCAGGCTTCAAGAAATTCAGTTATCCACTTGTCAAAGTTTTTAGCTTTGACGGTTTTGGTCGGTTTGATCGGAGCTTATCCTCTGGCCATATTCGCTGATGTCGCCGGATCGGTTGCCGGCAATCAAGACCAAATACCATCTTATACCAAAAAAAGCGCGACCAGAGTTGAGCTTTTGAAATTAGTTATCACCCAAGGCAATCCTGTCGATCTGCACACATTGGACCAGATCAAGGTTACGATGTTGGCCGATTACGCGACAGTGGTTGACGCAGGAGGTGTTTTATTGATCAGAGACGACGGCGGAACGCCCGGAAAGATCGATGGTACAGATACGCAGGTTGCCAACGCCTCGATCAGCGGCGGCGTTGCCACCATAAACTTAGGAGATCCGCTTCGCAGCGCGATAAACGGAATCGCGGCCGGAGAAACATTGACCTATTTTATTGCTGTTAACATCGCCGCTACTGCGGCTGATGCAAGTACTGTCGATGCCAGGATAGATACGGGGAATATTACTTTCAATATGGATACCACCCCGCTTACCTTCCCATCTGGTGCGGCTTTCGGCGGCGGCCAATATATTACCATCGATGAC
>JBBABQ010000100.1:0-2800 GCA_041657565.1 Minisyncoccota bacterium
CTCAAGACATTTACCAACAAGTTTTAGAGCGCTCAATGTGCCGCTCGCAAAAAATTTTGATTTCAGTTCTCGATTATTTGGACAAAAATAAAGAATTTGCCTCTTCGCGAGAAAATATAAGAGATTTAATGAAAGAATTAAATTTGGTTTATGGAACGAAAAAAATTATTACCCTTGATAAAGCAGATATATCGCAATTAATAACCTCAATTGCCGATGAAATAATGATCGGCGAAAAAAATTAAAAAACAATTTATGAAAAAACGCATATTTATTAGTTTCGATTACGATAACGATAAACACTATCGATATTTATTGTCGGCATTTTCAAAAAATTCTCGCTTCGATATTGAATTTATTGATGTAACCCCTGATGAAATACAAAGCTACAGCATTGATAGAATAAAAGCTGTTTTAACTGGGAAAATTAAAGACGCAACCCATACTTTGGTAGTCACTGGGGAGTATGCAAATAGCTACCATCGTGATTCTAGGGAAATCGGTGCGCGCAATTGGCAATGGTGGGAAATAAACAAAAGTCATGAAGAAGGAAAGGGCTTAATTGGCATTAAAATTAAATCAACCAATGATTGGCCAACTCCTTTGCTTGGAAAGGGGGCGGCCTTGGCGCATAGCTTCGAAGTAGACGCTATTATTAACGCTATAGATAAGGCATAATTTTCCATGAATCCATCCGACGATACTAAAATAGAAATAATTCACGATCACTATAAAGAAACTTTTTCTTATATTCGCGAGAAGGAAAAAAAACGCGATTTTCTGTTTATTATTATAATTGCGCTAATCGGTATTCTGTTTCTCGAAGTACAATATTCGGGGATTTTTTCAATCTTGTTGAATAAGGTTAAACTGAATTTTGCCGAGGTTGATTTAAGCGTAATGCCCATATCTATCTTTTTGAGCGTTACATGGACCTATTTATTTATGGTTGTTTTAAGGTATTGCCAATCTTCAATTTTTGTAGAAAGAAACTATGACTATCTGCATAAATTAGAGGAAAAGATATCTGGTGTTATCGGCGATAAAAAAATTTATGTCGTGAAGGTAGGTCTTATCTTGATAATTATCCATTATTTTCCGATTTGGTTTGGATATTCTATGTGGCGTTATTCCCGATAATTACAATTGTAACAAGTGGATGGATTTTATATTCTGAATGGATATTCGTTAAATCACCATTTTACCATTTAGTATATGACAGTTTTATCAGTATAAGTATTATTACATCCTTCGCTTTTTATAGGGTGATTCCATTATTAAAAAATATTTTTGTTTTCCTATGGAAAATATCTTGCCACGCGACGAAGCCAATTGCAAAATTACTTTCGCGGAAGATTTTTTAGTGGATAATCTTTCGCAAATCAGGACAACAAACCACTTAAAAATTCAAGCATATATTAAGCGATATTTTTATAATTTGGGATACTATTCTCGCACGGAAAAAGAGGTTTGGCGGAATCGGAAGGGGCGAATAGACGTATTTGCCCAAAAGGGAAATTATACGGTCGGAATTGAAGTTGACCATGGATCAATCCGGCTAAATTCAATTGAAAAGTTAAACGCACTTAAACCGTCTTTGGCGGTTTTTGTTTTAAAGGGGCGTGTTTTTAACTGGAAAAAGACCTATTCCCGGTTTAAATATTTAAAGATAAAATCACTGGTCATTCATTTACAATCAGGCCAGTACAAGTGGATTTATTCGAAGAATTTATATAAAATATCTGAAAGCGCGAGTTCCAACGAGCGCAAACTCTCAACGTGGCCAAACACCGATTCAAAAAATTTGAACGGAGTGAAAACCCGCCCGGATTCCGGATCGGCGAAACCGATCTCAAAATCCTGAAACTGTTAGCCGACTGTCGTTTTCTCGATTCGCGGCAAATTACGGCTTTTTTTCGGTCGCAATCGTCAAGAAATATTAAGAAGCGTTTGCAATTTCTCTATCACGGCGGATATATTGAGCGGCCCGGCCAGCAAATGGCCACTTACAAGCTTTCCGATTATTTGGTCTATTCTTTAGGCAAGAAGGGCGCGTCTTTGGTTTCGCAAGACAAGGGAAAAATTATTGAGTCCAAACCTTCAAAAGAGGTTGGCGTTTCGTTTATGCGCCATTCGTTGATGATCTCGGATTTCCGGCTGGCGCTGGAAGCGGCCTTGAAGAATAACGGCACATTTAAGCTGGCTGTTTGGCGGGAGATGGGAGCGATAGACGCGGTGCATTGCGATAATTGTCGCCTGCCCATCGCCCCGGACGCTTTCTTTGCTATTGATCATAAAGATTTTGTGATGCATTTTTTTCTGGAAGCCGACCGTTCGACAATGACCTTGGAGAGGGTGGCTAACAAGTTCAAAGGATATTGGTATTGGAAAGCCGACGGCGGGCATACTCAAAAGATAGGGATTAATAGCTTCCGGGTACTAACGATTTGCTTATCTGACGAGCGGGCGGAGAACTTGCGGCAGGTTGCCGCCAAAGCCAATGGCCGGGAAACCGGCAGCGATATGTTTTGGTTCGCGCGAGCGAACGCCTACGATTTGCAAAATCCTGAAAACATTTTGGCGCCAATTTGGAGATCGGCGAAAGGCGGAGGCCTTCGCCACTTGCTCGAATAAATATCGATGGCGTGTTTCGATTTTATATAACAATAATAAAATGGCAAAAGTTAAAGAAAGCGATATTGTCGAAGAGTGGAGCGTTTTAATTGAAGGTGCCCAAGGACGCCAGCAGGAATTTTACCAGCTCATTGAAAACCGGCTGGACGAACTGCAGCCGCCCGCG
>JBBABQ010000101.1:0-2632 GCA_041657565.1 Minisyncoccota bacterium
GGGGGAATGGGTTATGTCGCGTTATCGAGGGTAAGGTCGCTGGATGGCCTTTCTTTGATCGGATTCAACGAGACCGCTTTGAAAGTGAGTGATGAGGTTTTGGAGTTCGACCAGAAACTGAAAAAAGAATCCGAAAAGCATGCCGAAGAGATCCGTGCCGTGATGATCGCGTCTCCGGCGGAAGATTTGGACAAGCCGGCGGAAAAATTAAAGACCAAGAAAAAGACCCCGACCTATCAGCAAACAAAGGAAATGCTTGAGAAAAGGATGGAGCTGGAAGACATAGCCAAGGCTACGAAGCTGACCGTCGGTACGATCATCACTCATTTGGAAAAGTTGAAAGATAAAAGGCAGCTGCCGGATGTCGCCTATCTGGGCGAGAGCATAGGACAAAGGCGCCTTCTCGGGATGCAAAGAATGATCTTCGCCAACAGGAGCGAGGACGGAAAATTCCCGCTTTATCCGGTTAAAGAGATCTTCGGAGAGGACGTTTCCTACGAAGAGCTTCGTTTGGCCCGCTTGCTGATGAGCGAAGAATTTTGACCAAGGTTTTCCCTGCACAGCGGGCGTATTTTTAAGTTCATTATTGTTGAAAAAAATGCTATTTTGATAATATGGCCCTGATGAAAGAGGGACAATATTCCAAGGCGGGCATTTATTACAAATGCAGCGATCTCAAGGACGGACGGCCGACCTTGGTTTTTGTGCATGGCCTGTCCGGCAGCATGTCGGCGTGGCGGGAATACGAAGATCTGTCCGGATCTTTCAATCTTTTATTTTTTGACCTTCGCGGCCATGGAAGATCGATAAACCCGGAGAAATACTCGGAATGCACAATAAAAAATCTTACTGCCGATCTAGCCGATCTGATCGAGGAAACCGGCGCAAATAATATTATTTTGGTCAGCCATTCCTTCGGCGCCTTGATTTCTCTTTCTTATCTCGCATCGGAGAAGAACAAGGCTGCCGGCGCCCTGTTTGTCAGCCCTGATTATCGCATCGGAGAAACCTGGAGAGCCAAGCTGTTAAGGCCTTTTATAATTTTTTTTGCGGCGGTCTTTTCTTTTTTCGATCCTCCGAAGGGCGCGGGGTCGCACATAGACTATTCGGGGTATTCTAAGGCCGATTGGAACATTAGAAGGATGATCGTCGATACCAGAAATACCGGCGTAAGCGTTTATACTTATTTTTTAAGATCGGCCAACAGGTTTGTCGCCGGCGGGATGCTGGAAAAGATCAACGTGCCTATCTTGATCCTTCACGGCGACCGGGACACCATCTTTCCGCTGGCCGATTCGGCAGGAATGGCAAAAAAAGCCAAAAATACGGAGCTTAAAACCGTTGGCGGCGGGAACCATTTGCTGGTGCTTAGCAGGGCGAATATGGTAAAAAGAGAGATAGAAGAATTCGTTAAAAAGATCTTCCCCGGGGAAATCAAAAAAATAAAATAATTCAGCCAAGATATGGACATCGTAAGTATTTATCTTGTCGCCGCCGCTGTCGCGAATCTCGCGCTTGGTCTTTTGATCTACTCTTGCGCCCCTAAGAACAAGACGAACATATTCTATGCTTTAACGGTTTTGAGCGCCGCTTTTTGGACTTTTTGCATGGCCATGTTCAGAACCGCCGACGGCGGTCTTGCGGAGACATGGAGCGTGTTTCTTTGGGCGTCCACTGTTCCGATAGTTTATTTTTTCCTTTATTTCAGCCTTAATTTTCCGGAAGAAAAAAGTATAAAGCCTTATGTCCACGCCTTGATAGCCGTTCCGGCCATAGCAGCTATTTTTATTGTTTTTTATGCGGGCATACTGGAAAAGATCATATTCGTGGACGGATATAAAGGGTTTATTTTCAGGTTGCCTAATTTTTATTTCTACTCTTTTTATATAATTATTTATTTTGCGATCAGTTTTTTTATTTTGTTCAAAAAATATTTCCGGTCGGCCGGATTCACGCGCGCCCAGTTGGTTTTTGTCATTGCGGGAACACTGATCTCGGCTTCGGCCGGGGTTATCTTCGGCCTTTTTCTTCCCCTGTCCGGCAATTTTCATTTTTACTGGCTGTCTCCCGGCCTGACCATGGCGCTGACGATCTTTACCGCTTACGCCATCCTCAAACATCATCTTTTTGAGATCAGAGTGATCTTGACCGAAATATTGGTCGGCGTGATGGGGTTGATCCTTTCTTGCGTTCCTTTCCTAACGGCAGATAAAAATTTAAAAATTTTGATGTCTCTGGTCTTTTTGTTTTATTGCTTGATCGGCTATCTTTTGATAAAATCTACATTGAAAGAAGTTAACGCCAAGGAGACTCTGGAGCAGAAAGTTCAAGAGCGCACTCGAGAGCTTCAGAAGAGCAAAGACGATCTGGAGCAAAGCAAAAAGGTGGCAGAGGAGAGAGCTCGAGAACTGGAAAAATGGTATAATCTTACCATCGGCCGCGAACTGCGCATGGCCGAGCTCAAGGAAAAAATAAAAGAAATAGAGGCTAAAAAATCATAAAGCCAGACAATGGAAGAAAAAAATTCTATTAAGGGTACGGCCGAAGACGAGATATTCCACCGTTCAAGGGTTATGTTTTGCATCAAGGACGGAGAGGTCAAGGCCGCTCAGGGAAATAATCCGCTTTCCCA
>JBBABQ010000102.1:0-2546 GCA_041657565.1 Minisyncoccota bacterium
GGTCATAAACTCGACCTGGTATCTTGTAAAACGCGGGTCTATGCCTGCGCCTTCAAGAAAAGCTTCCAGATCTCCGGGAGCGAGAATTATCGCTTCGTCGGCCCCTGCGGAATCGAGCCGGAAAATGCCGAAAATATCTTTATTCCTATACCCTCCGAGCAAACTTGTCGACTGCCCGGCTTCTTCACCTTTTGGCGTCTTCATTTCACATCTCCTCCATATTTAATTTTTCTGGAACTGTACGCGAAGGGACGCGCCGCCTGCCACCAAACGGTTATTGCTCCCTCCCGCGCGAAGCCTTTATAAAAGCTTCGCGCGGGAAAAAGAAATTCCCTAAAAACAAAAAATTCTCTTTGGTCTGAGAATTTATTTTCGCGCTTTTGTTTAGTTATTCTTTAAAAATATAAATTCCCAGACTCAAAGGTTCTGCTGCAAGAGCGGGAGGAAGAACTAAAATTGTTGTTTATTCTGGAATTCATAATGTACGGATAATTTACAAAATCCGACGGCGCCTGTCAACTACACCTGTCGGACAGGTGTATCTTTTCAGAGGAATTTGGCGGTGGGGGTGGAGGATTTGCGGAGGTCATTAAGACTGCCTTCGAAGATTATCTTGCCTCCTTTGGCTCCCCCTTCGGGTCCGACCTCTATGATCCAGTCGGATTCTCTCAAGACGTCGAGGTTGTGTTCGATGATCAAAACGGTGTTCCCTTTTTCCACCAAGCGGCGCAGAACGATCAAAAGCTTTTTAACATCGTCGAAATGCAGGCCGACGGTCGGCTCGTCCAAAATATAAATGGTTTGGCCGGTATCGCGACGCGCCAGTTCATAAGCCAGTTTTATCCTTTGGGCTTCTCCGCCTGACAAGGCGGTAGCGCTTTGGCCAAGCTTCAAATATCCCAAGCCTATATCGATCAATAATTGCAATTTGTCTTTTATCGGCGGTATGTCGCTGAAAAAAGCCCTGGCCTCGTCAACGCTCATATCCAAAACATCGGCAATGCTTTTGCCGTTATACTCCGCTTTCAAAATTTCGGGCGTAAATTTTCTGCCGTTGCAGATGTCGCACTCCACGTAAACATCGGGCAAGAAATACATCTCCACTTTTTTAAATCCTTCTCCTTTGCAGGCCGGACAGCGGCCGCTCTTTGTATTGAAACTAAAATAGGCCGGGCCCCAGCCTTTCAGTCTGGCCTGATAACTATGCGAGAAAAGATCACGGATAGTATTAAAAATTCCAGTGTAAGTGGCGGGGTTGGAGCGCGGCGTCCGGCCGATCGGGCTTTGGTCGGCCAAAACTATTTTATTGACCTGCTCTATCCCGATGATCTCTTTATATTTTCCCGGAAAAGCTTTTGTCTGGCCGTTCAGCTCCTTGCCCAATATCTTGGCAAGAGTGTCGATGACCAAAGTGCTTTTGCCGGAACCGGAAACGCCGGCCACGCAAACAAAACGTCCCAACGGAACTTTCAGATCGACATTTTTCAGATTGAATTCGCTCGCGCCTTTCAGCTGCAGCCATTTAACATCGAAAATATCTTTTTTAGCAAAATTGGTCGCAGTAGAAAGTTTTTTGGACAAATACATCCCGGTTAAAGATCTTGATTTGAGCAGATCGCTGTAAGTGCCTTCAAAAACCACTTCTCCGCCATACTTTCCGGCGCCCGGCCCTATTTCGATTATCCATTCGGCATTTTCGATCACCATATCGTCATGGTCGACGACGATGACCGTGTTATTTATTTTGACCAGGTCTTTCAACGCTTTGATCAAACGGTCTGTGTCTCTCTGATGAAGGCCGACGGTCGGCTCGTCCAAAACGTAGATGATCCCGGACAAACCGGAACCCAGCTGGCAAGCCAGCCTGATCCTTTGGTTCTCGCCGATGGACAAACTTTCGGCATCGCGCGACAAACTGATGT
The DNA here is from genome assembly GCA_041657565.1 of Minisyncoccota bacterium. GTDB lineage: Bacteria > Patescibacteriota > Minisyncoccia > Minisyncoccales > JAQTVQ01 > CAIMDX01. The sequence continues at coordinate 1,923 of JBBABQ010000102.1, forward strand.
AGTCGACGCCAACGTCCAGTAAGAAAGAGACCCTTTTGCAAATTTCTTTGATCAAGGGTTCGGCGATCTTGGTGTCGCCCTCCCCCAAAGTTTTAATGAATTTCTCAAAAAAAACCTTTGCTTCGCTGACCGGCAATAAGGTCACGTCATTCATATTTTTATCGCCCAGCTTTACGGCTAAAGCTTCGGGCCTTAAGCGCGCGCCGTTACAGTCGGGACAAACTATCTCTCTCATGTATTTCCCTATCTCGTTGCGCACGTAATCGGAATCCGTTTCGCGGTAAAATCTCTCCATTTTCGGAACCGCTCCTTCGTATTCGGGCAAAAAATCCTCATTGCCGTATAAAATAAGATCTTGGATGTCTTTGGACAAATTTTTGAACGGCTCGTCCAGGGAGAAACCCATATTATCAGCCGCCTCCTGCAAAGAAAACTTCTGATAGGAGCCGCCGGAAAGCCTCATCATGGAACGGCTTAAAGCAAAGCCGGGCATTATCGCTCCTTCGTTGAGGGAAAGATCTGGGCTTATTATCAGATCCGGGTCTATTTTTTTCAATTTACCCAGTCCTTGGCATAAATTGCATGCGCCGTAAGGGCTGTTAAAAGAGAATAACCTCGGTTCCA
>JBBABQ010000103.1:0-2512 GCA_041657565.1 Minisyncoccota bacterium
TCGTCTGCGTGTCTGTCCGCTCCCTTGCCTTTCATTGCCTGCTGATATGCGGCGTTTAATACGAAGCGGAGAGGGTCTTTCTTTAAGTCGATCATTTGTTCACTGGCTCCAATCTCTTAAAAGATGTAATGCTGCATATAGGTATGTCGAAACTTTGACTTGCCATCGGCTCATAGTCCTTGCTTTCGTGGTGACAGCCACAGAGCCTAACAATGTTTTCTGTTATTAAAATCACGATACCGACGCTTCGGATGGAATAGATCTCCGGCTTTTCGATTAGTTCCTTTACCGGCATCCACGATCCTGCTTCATGGTTTGTTGAGTCAACCCATAAAATCTCGACAGCGAAACCCGGCCTGAGTCTCTTCGGAATCTTCATTGTTTTCAAAATCCTATACCCAACAGGTCTTTGGCTCCTTCCATTCTGGATTGTTTTTATTCAATAACCTAATATGCTTCATTTTTCCACAATCAATGTCCCGCCTTAGCGTGCACGGTCTCTCGCACATTGTGCATTTATCCCCGTTTTGTGCATGACCATTATCGGTCACCTGATGCCATACAAGTTTCCCGTTTTCGGCCTGTGGGCATACGAAACCATTTCTCCGGCATTCAATTAGGAGGGTTCCCCATAATTCGATCAAATCATCCGGCATTTTTGCTCGATAATCATCCCACCTTCTGTTGTCTCCACCACGCTGATATGTTGTTAAAAATCCAATCATTGCCTTTAGGTCGTCTCCATCCTTAAATATCCTGCGCGTTATCGTCATTGGCAGTTCTTCTGGAATTATGACCGGCGGCCTTGCGTTCGGCCCACTCAGCCGTGATTCGGGCGCATTCTGCGTCCTGTTTAGTTTGTAGCGTCTTGTCGCTTGGGTCGCTCCTAATGGTCCGAATTCCGACATTTGCCTTATCCTCCTTTAATGGATAAACGTCAGTCCATCCAGATCGAATTGACTTTTTTAATACTTCAACGGGATCTTGGTTGTGGGTTCGCTTTATCTTTTCCAGTTCACCAACAACAAGCCAAAGAGCGTTGTCTGTTTTTGATGCTCTCTTTTTTGTTCTTGTTTCGAGATATGTTGTCCAGATGTCTTGTGGTATCCATTCAGGGAGCACGAATTGCTTTTTTGTTTTTCCGTTTTTAAGTGTAGTAGTATTATTATATATAGAAGTAGAAGTAGAAGTAGAAGAACGAGCGTTTTGGTTGGAACTTTGGTTATCCAAATTATTTTTACTTTTCTTAAGTGCTGGATTGCCACCCTTTAATCCAACCTCATATCTTAATTTACTTATTTCAACAGACCTTTTCATCCGTCTTGATATTATGGTTATATTTTGGTTATCCAAAACACTCCCATCGGCGATATGTTTTTCGATCAAAATTTGTAAAATTTTTATCGTTTTTTGTTCAGTTTTTCTCAAAATTCTTGCCCATTCCCTGAGTGGTTTTGTTGCCTCTCCCTTAACCGGAGACCACCAAAGACGGCACATGATTCTAATCCAGGCACCCTCAACCTCTATATCCTGATCGTCAAGGTCACGCGTCCAGTCACCGGGATAGAACTGAAAAGCGGGGTTCTTACCCATCAATATATCCGTTCACAGACGACGAAAGCCCCAACGGGGTGCGAGGCTGATGGTAGGTCAGCTTTCCCATATGGGGCTTCGTCATCTGTTTTTAAGTTTTTTATTACTACCATTTCAGCCTCGCACTTCCCTTATACGCCGTTTTTCATCCCAACGCAAGGATTTTTACCTAATTAAAAACCTATCCTGCAACCCTAACCCATCAATCACTTCATCGAGCGTCCGGGCCATAAATGCGATGCCGCCTGCCGCGTTGATCCGGTCGATGAAATCCCGCTGATTATCGCTCAAAACACCCTTCGGCGCCTTTAGTTCGATTGCTATCATCCGGCCCTTATAGCAACCGCATATATCCGGCAGTCCGGGCGGAGACCCGAGGCCCCCATGGTTCTTCCAATGGAGGATTCCGGCGGCATTCAGGAGCTGCCGGACAGATCGGGTTAAAATAGCTTCAGGAGTTGGCGGCTTACCCCGCATTAGAAACCCTCCCCACCATGACCAAATCACCAATCAGGCATGTCCGCGTATCCCGCTGGAACTCGGACATAAAATACAGGCGCCCGAATTGACGCTCGATGTTCTTGACCGGCCGGAAAACGCCGTCAGAACATTCCATCAGATCGCCGGGGCGCACTTCCTCGGCTTTAACGAGTATCAACATTGATCCCCTCCGTTTTGGGTCTGCCGTAGCGACCCCATGGATTATTGGTGTATCCCCTCTTTCTTGTCGGCCTCGGCTTGCACTCATCCCGCAGGTCGTTTCTCTCCAGGAACAGGATTCCGTTCTGTCGGCAGTAGCGCAGTAGGGTCTGTGTCGTGATCCCGATAGCCCCAGCGCATAGTCGCTTTGAGTAGCCGTCACGGGCAAAGGATAGAACCAAATCTATCACCGACATATCGAACTCTTTTGCGACGATAT
>JBBABQ010000104.1:0-2504 GCA_041657565.1 Minisyncoccota bacterium
GGAATGCAGAGTTTGGAAGAATGCAGAGTTTTTAAAATGCCTCGATTCCGGGCGGGTCAGTGGCTGTTCCAAGGCTTGAGCCTTTGCGCCGGTGCTGTTTTCCCCTCCTCTAAAAGAGAGCCAGCTAATTGGCAAGCAAGGAAAGCTGGCTTTTTGTATAGGTCGGGGAAAACAGCACCTTGGTTCTACCTTGGGGAAGGTTTGTGCGCGTGTCCGGCTGGTGCTTGCGGCGCAAAATTGCCGAATCCTGCAATGCTCCAAGGCAGGCAGACAGGGGCCGCCGGAAACCGCTCCCCCGCAAAAAGCCACTTAACGAAACCTCCGGCAAAAACCGCTTTGCTATATCAAATACCGTCTCCGACGGACTTTGATATTTTTTCCCTCCGGTTTCTATGGCTTTTTGCTCCTCCGCTTTTCCCGAAAGAATTTTGCTAAACCGCAAAATCCTTTCCGAAAATTTCCGGCTCGAAATGCAAATCAGCCGCCGCCGTCCGGCTTTTAAAAATTCCGCTTTGGGGCGTAATTTTTAAAACACCCTTTTCCTATCGTCAAAGAGAGCAAGGCCGGACGGCGGCGGCTGATTTCACTCAACACCCTACGGCCAGCTTACAATAAGCAATTTTGGCTCCCTATGCCGGGGCCTTATCCTTCCGGTAGCTTTCCGCCTCCTCTTCGGCCATCAGTTTTTCCGTCCGCTCAACGCATTCCCGCTCAACCTCATCCCTATCCCGCAAATAATCCGCGCCAATACCGATCTGCCTTGTAAGCAAATGGAAAGTTTCCTCTTCCCACGGCTTGCCGTCTTCTTCCATCATCTCCCACGGATACGGCACTGGAAGCGTTCGGATACCAACGATGCCATTCTCCGGCTTGTTGGCGATATAGCAGCAGCGGGGCGGGGTTTCTTGCAGTTGCTGGATGTTTAGCTCCCATCCGGGCGGCTGGCGGAAGATCGGCCCCATCAGCTCTTTTGCCAGCAGTTGCGCATCCTCCCGATTAACGCGAAAACAGGCTTGGATTCCGCAATTGGCAAGGATGGAATCCCGCAGGTTTTCGGAAAGCTGGCTCAAATTCTGGTGCGCCAGTATTAGGGAAAGCTGGTATTTTCTGGCTTCGCTCAAAATTTCAACAAAGCTGTCGGTGGCGAAATTTTGGAACTCGTCAATATACAAATAAAACGGCTGGCGTTTGGTAACCGGCATATCATCGCGGGAAAACGCCGCCATCTTGATTTTGCTCACCATTAAAGCACCTAATAAATTCGCGCTGTCGCCCAGCCTTCCTTTGTTCAAATTAACCAGCAGGATTTTCTTGTTGTCCATAATATCCCGCAAATTAAACGAGCTTTTCGTCGAGGCGAAAATCTGGCGGATCGCCGGATCGGAAAGAAACGCGTCAACCTTGTTGAGCGTTGATTCCAGCCATTCGTTCCAAGTCCGAACGGGCAGCGATTCAAAGTATTTGAACCGCTGAAGGCAGGACGGGCTTTTGACATTGCGCAAAATCTTTTTGCGCACCGCCGAATCGGTCAAAAACAAAGGCAGCTCAACGAGCGTCAAATTGTTTTCCACCAGCGCAATCAAAGAATTGCGCATAATGTCGGCCATCCTTTCGCCCCAAGCGTCCGCCCATATTTTTTTAAACGCTTCCACCAATTGCGCCGCCAGCCGTTCCGGCGGGATGCCCTTGATCGGTTCCAGCGGATTGAAGCTGGCCGTATTCTCAAGATCGGTCGGATCAATTAGAACGATGTCATTCTTGAAATCTTTTTGCGTCCAAAAATACAGCCAGCCCTTGATGTCTTCGATCAGATCGCCGTGCGGATCGATCACGCCGAAGCCTTCGCCTTGGATGATGTCCTGAATGATCAGCGATTCCAAAAACTTGGACTTGCCCGAACCGGACGCGCCCACGGCGTAAAAGTGGGTGCTGCGGTATTTCGTATCAATGCCTTTAATGTTGCCCTCCAAACCCGTGGCAACATTCAGCGGCCCGTTCACCCAGCCCAAGCCCATCCTTCCTTTTTCCGCCGGAAACCGCCATAAGGGATATTCCAAATACGCCGCTTTCCCTTCCGGTAAAAGCGGTAAAATCTCTTCTTTTCCAAACATGCTTTTTAAAAACGCCTTAAAAGCCGTCAAGGCTCGGCGGTTCCGCGGTTCATCCATAGCTTTAAGCGAGATTCAAAAATCCTCTTGATTTGCGATCGACTTTTGAGAAATCAAAACCAACGGCATCGGCGATATTTTCCGATCCGAAAACTACGCAATGATGAACGGTTCCGGCGAACGCGCCCAACTCCTGCGTGTCGAAAATATCCATATTTTCCAGCGTAACCCTGCGCTTGGTGATCTTGTCGTAAAGCATTATCAGAAGATAAATCGGGTAGATCGAAAACACGACAAAGCCGGGCATGTTGGCCATAAACTCCATAAACTTGCTGGGCCGCTGGGTAAGATACCAGGCGATGAGCAATTGCTTGCCGTACTCTTGGGCGCAAACAT